>NZ_DATELG010000001.1:0-4165 GCF_035276905.1 Phenylobacterium sp.
TTCGAGGTGAAGGAGAGGTTTATCACGTAGGTGAGGCTGGCTCGCCGGACCGACAAGCTCTTGGTCAACTTGTCCACGCACCGTCGGAAGCGTCTGGAAGCGTCTTTGATGGAAGGGCGAGCGAATTCAGGATCCTTGCAAAGGTTCAGGGAACTCGCCACGCGTCGCGCCAGGGCCGGGGAGTTGAGAACCTCGACCTCGGTGTCGACCACCGTCGATTCCGCCGGCAGCGACGAAAGCACCTCTTCGCTGCTGGCCAGATGCTCCTTGCGAGGATCGAGCAGAATCTTCGTCGTCGCCGTGTAACGGTGCGGCAGCAGCAACGTCACCGCGGCGGTGGCGACGAGAACGCTGCAAACCGCGATCGCGAACAGGCGAATGTGACGTTTCAGAAGGGCCAGGAACAGCCGGGGGTCAAGCTGGCCGAGGCTCTTCCGCGGAGCGCCGGTCGAAAAGACCGGCTCGGCGTAGATCGTCTCGGCATACGGCACAGGGACAGGCGCTTGCATCATGTCCACTCGGCAGACTGATCGTCTCTAACGGTTAGCCAATTTTGCCGTCGGGAGATCGGTCGTTTGATGAGTTGGCGCGTCGGGGTCGAGCCCATGAGCCGGCGCCAGGGCGAGGAGGATTCAGCGATGTCCTTTGGCTGCAAGCGGTGGATGGGCGCGGGCATGCTCATGCCGCGATCGGCGGTCGCTGCTGAAGCACCTGATCGTAAGCATTCAACAATTCGGCTCTGAAACGCTCCGGCGAGAAGCGTTGGCGGGCTTGTCGCGCGGCCTCGGCCGCCACTCGGGGACCGGCCGGCGACAGGGCCCGGGCGATCGCTTGGGCGAGCGCCTCCGGGGCGGCAGAAGGGGCGAGAAAGCCAGTGACCCCTTCGGAGATGATTTCGCCGACTCCGCCGATGCTGGTGCCGACGACGGGTCGCCCCAAGGCCCCGCCTTCGATCAATACTGTTGGCAGGCTCTCCGGGCCGAGAGAAGCCGACACGACGACATCCATGGCGGCCATCAGCTGCGGAATATCCTGGCGAAGGCCGGTGAAATGCGTTCGGTGCGATAGTCCCAGCTGGTCCGCAAGGCTCCGCAGGCCGTTCAAGTTGGCCGCATCGTTGTGTGAACTCTGACCGCCGACGATCCAGATCTCGAGGTCCGGGAAGTTCGTTCGCAATCTGGCGCAGGCCTGCAGCAGGTCGGCGTGTCCCTTGCGCGGCTCCAGCGTGCCGAAGATGCCGATGTGGGGACCGGGGCCCGTGATCTCCGCAGCCGGGACTGGTGTTGTGAAATACCGAGGCTCCACGGCGTTGTAGATCAGTTGAATGCGCTCGTCGCGGACGCCCAGGCTTTTCACCAGCTCCACGCCTTTGCGGGACACGCAGATGAAGCGCTCGACCCGGCGGCGCAGCCAGGGGCCGAAAAGCGCATATTGCGGCGGCGCGGGCAGGGTCTCGTGCACGTGCAGGACGAGCGGCGCGCCCACCTGCGATGCGGCATAGGCCGCCTGGAACGCGCCTACCGGGTGGTGGACGTGAACCACGCCGGCCTTGGCGTCTTGCGCAATCTGCGCCACCGCCCGCCGCGCCCGCTGCATTTGCAGTGCAATTCCGGGAAGCTGCAGTAGGGATCCTTCCGGGCTGCCGCGCGCGATCGGCGCAGCTCGAAACGCCACGCCGCGGGCCATGGCTTCCGCCGCCAGCGGCCCGTCCGGAGGGCAGACCATGATCGAGGGGCGCGCGCTCTCCAGAGCGACTTCGGCGCAGGCCAAGGCGACACGCTCGGCCCCGCCGATGAAGCCGATGCGGCATACCTGCAAGATCGCGCCCGCCGCGGACGTCCGTTCAGCTCGCATGAGGGGCGATCTCCATGCGCCGCATCGCCCGCCGCGGCGGCGGCTCGGCCCGTTGCGCGGCCAAGCGGTCGAAGAGGGCGACCGTGCTTTGCCGCACCACCGCCGAGTTGAAGCGTTCCTGCACCTGCTCGAACGCGTTGGCGGTCAAGCGCGCCCGCAGGATGTCGTCGCCGAGCAGCCTCTGGACCGCGCCGGCGAGACTCCGTGCGCTTCCCGGTTCGCAAAGCAGCGCAGTCTCCTCGTGCCGCGCCACGTCCATGACGCCGGTCGGAATGGCGCTCGCAACGACAGGCACCCGGGCGGCCATGGCCTCGACCTGCGAGATGCCGAAGGCTTCGGTCGTCTCCGTGGAGGGCATGGCGAACACGTCCGCGGCGGCGAACAGACGCAGCTTCTCGCGCGGTGCGATCTCGCCGAGGAAATGGGCGCGCTCCATGACGTTCAGTTTGCGCGCCAGCGCTTCAGCCTCGGATCGATACGGCCCGTCGCCGGCGATCAGAGCGTGCACGGTTGGACAGTGGACGAGCGCCTCGACCAGAATCTGCAGGCCCTTGTACCTGGCGTGTCGGCCCAGGAACGCCACAGTCGGCGCCTCACCGGCGATTTCGCGCCGCCAGATCCCGGCCTCCTCGCGCAGCGCGTCGTCGATCTGGTAGTCGGCCGGATTTACCCCGAGCGGGATCACTTCGATCGGCGCGGATTTGGGGATGTCCGCTGCTTGATCGAGATTTTGCGCCGAAGTCATGATGATCGCCGCGGCGCGCTTCATGAGTCTGCGGTTCACCGCCGATGCGAGGAGTCTCAAAAGGCCTCGCTGATGAATTTCCATGTGGTGGGTGATGATCAGTTTCGGCGGCGCCTTTCGCGGCAGTCGCAGGAGCAGCGCCAACGCCGACAGTGGATTTGGCGACTGGAAGTGCACCAGGTCGAACCACCCGGGGTGCAGCGCGCGGAAGATGTCCAGCGAGAGCGGCTGGCCGCTGAGTATCCCGATCCTGCGAGCGCGTACGACGCGAACCCCGCTGGCTTCCAACTCGTCCGCACGGCCTTTGCGGTGGTTGAACACCACCGCAGTGACTTCGTGCTTCAGCGCCAGCGCTTCGGCGATCTGGCCGGTATAACTTTCGATTCCACCGCGAAACGGCGGGTAATATTTTCCGACGACGAGTATGCGCGCCATTTTGTTGGTTCCCTCGTGCGCATTCAATCCGTGCTTTGGGGCTCGGAGCTTGGGTTGCGGACGGCCTGGGGGACGCCGAGGCGAGCCCCGGCGGCGGTGAGGCGGCCGAGGCGCTTGGCGAGCTCGACGGTCGCCAGGCCGAGGGCGGCTCCGAACAGGATGCTCGGCCACCACCACAGGAGCAGGGCCGCCCACCAGGGCAGGATCAGGAAGCCAGCGATCCAGAGGATCAGCCCGCCCGCGGGGCCCCATCCCCAGATCGTCCGCCCAAAGGCGGGTCTCTGAGGCGCGCCGCCGGAGTCCGTCGGATCGGTGCTCGCCAGCACGGTGTCGTTCCTCCTGCCACGACCATTGCAACCACGGCCGCTGCGGGGCTGCGTCCCCAGATCGGGGGCAGGGGAATGCCGGTCGACGAGCGCCGGACGATCAGGGCGCCGGCAAGCCCGGGGCGTTCGATTGTGGGGGGCTTCAGTCGCGGACGGGCGGTCGGCAGCGGCGGCGCGGGTCGCTCGGCTGGCTGTCGACCGGAGGCTCAGTGCGAAGCGGGCGGACGCCGCCTTATTGGGCTCACGCTCAGCACGCGCCCCGCTGCTGCAGCACGACGTCGAACGTGCGAATGATCAGGCTGAGATCGCAACGCATGTTCCAGCCCTGCAAATAGATCGCGTCAAGCTCGGAGCGGCGTTGGAATGTGGTCTCGTTGCGTCCGCTGACCTGCCACAGACCCGTCAGCCCCGGACGAGCTCGGCAATAGAGATCAAAGCCCGGTCCGTACTCTTCGATCTGTTCCGGCAATATTGGCCGCGGGCCGACGATGCTCATGTCTCCAAGCAGCACGTTCATCAGCTGCGGCAGTTCGTCCAGGCTGGTGCGCCTGAGGAAGCCGCCGATCAAGGTCACTCTCGGATCACGCGTCAGCTTCTGCTTTTCCTTCCACTCGCGAGCAGCTTCGGAGTCCGTGCGGATCAGGCGCTCCAGCAAGGCAGAGGCGTCGACGACCATGGTGCGGAACTTGATGAAGAGGAACTCATCCCCGTTGCGGCCTATGCGGCGCTGGCAAAAGAGGATGGGGCCGCCGTCCTGCACCTTCACGGCGAGGGCGATCGCCAGCATGACTGGCGCGAGCCAGAT
>NZ_DATELG010000002.1:0-21069 GCF_035276905.1 Phenylobacterium sp.
AGCCCGCCGAAGGCGCTCCGGCGGCGCCCCCGGCGACGCAAGGGGTGGTCCGGCGCATCGAAGTGCGCGGCAACGAGCGGATCGAAGCGGCGACGGTGATCTCCTACCTGCCGATCCAGCCGGGGGAGACGATCGACCCGGCGAAGATCGACCTGGCGCTGAAGTCGCTGTTCCGCACCGACCTTTTCGCCGACGTGAAGATCGACCTGCAGGCCGACGGGACCCTGGTGGTCAGCGTCGAGGAGAACCCGATCATCAACCGGGTGCTCTTCGAGGGCAACAAGAGCATGAAGGAAGACAAGCTGAAGGACGAAGTCACCGTTCGTCCCAGAGGCATCTTCACCCGCTCGAAGGTCCAGGGCGACGTGGCCCGCATCGTCGAGCTCTATCGCCGCTCGGGCCGCATCTCGGCCAATGTCACGCCGCAGATCGTTCAGCTGCCGCAGAAGCGCGTCGACCTGATCTTCAAGATCGACGAGGGCCCGAAGAGCGGCATCCTGCGGGTCAACTTTCTCGGCAACAAGGCCTTCTCGGACAACGACCTGCGCGACGTCGTCGTGACCGAGCAGTCACGCTGGTACAAGTTCTTTTCCAGCAACGCCAACTACGATCCGGACCGGCTGGAGTACGACCGCGAACAGCTGCGGAAGTTCTACCGCAACCGCGGCTTCTATGATTTCCGCGTGTCTTCGGCCGTGGCGGAGTTCGCCCCCGACAAGAACGGCTTCGCGATCACCTTCACCATCGACGAAGGCCGCGAGTTCAAGTTCGGCAAGGTCAATGTCGAGACCGACCTGAAGAAGCTCAATCCCGACGTCCTGAAGGCGCTGATCCCGTTCCGCACGGGCCAGGTCTACGAGGACCAGAAGATCGAGCAGGCGACCGATGCGCTGACCTTCGCCGCCGGTGCGGCGGGCTTCGCCTTCGTCGACGTGCGCCCGCGCTACACCCCCAACCGCGAGACCGGCACGATCGACGTCACCTTCGAGGTGAAGGAAGGGCCGCGCGTCTACGTCGACCGGATCGACATCGTCGGCAACACCCAGACCCTCGACTACGTCATCCGGCGGGAAATGAACCTGGTCGAGGGCGACCCGTACAACCGCGCCCTGGTCGACCGCTCGAAGAACCAGATCAAGGCGCTGGGCTACTTCAAGGACGTCGACATCACCGAGACGCCCGGCTCGGCGCCCGACCGCACCAACCTGCAGGTGAAGGTCACCGAGCAGCCGACCGGCGAGTTCTCGTTCAGCGCCGGCTACTCATCGGTGGACCAGGTGGTGGTCGACCTGGGCGTGACCCAGCGCAACTTCCGCGGCCGCGGCGAGGACGTGCGCGCGCGCCTGTCGCTCGGCTCGGTTCGCCAGCAGCTCGACCTCGGCTTCACCGAGCCGCGCTTCCTCGGCCGCGACCTCGCCGCCGGCATCGACGTCTACTATTACAAGTACGACCTGACGCGGATTTCGACGGCGCCCTACAGCACCACCAGCCTCGGCACCAACCTGCGCCTCAACTTCCCGCTGAGCCTCAATTCCCGCGGCTCGCTGATCTACACCCTGCGCACCGACGACGTGAGCGTGGGCGACTCGCTTTGCTCGGGCACGGTGATCAGCTCGTCGCTCTGCTCGCAGCGCGGCTACTTCCTGACCTCCCTGGTCGGCTACGGCTATCGCACCGACCACCGGAACGATCCGATCAAGCCCACGCGCGGCTTCTATCTTCAGTTCAACCAGGACTTCGCGGGCATCGGCGGCGACGTGAAGTACATCCGCACCGAGGCCAACGCCGGCTGGTATCACGGCTTCGCCAAGAACCTGATCCTCTCGACCGTCGGCTCCGCCGGCTACGTCAATGGCTGGGGCGGCGACGCGGTGCGCATCAACGACCGCTTCTTCAAGGGCGGCGACAGCTTCCGCGGCTTCGAGACCGCCGGCATCGGTCCGCGCGACATCTCCGCCGGCCGCAGCGACGCCCTGGGCGGCAAGGGCTATGCGATCGGCACCGTCGAGATGACCGTGCCGACCTTCCTGCCCGAGCAGTACGGCATCCAGGCGGCGGTGTTCACCGACTTCGGCGTCCTGGGCGGGCTGGATTCGCGCTACAAGACGCTGAACGGCAAGGTCATCGATCCGACCCAGCCGGCGCTGGGCAACTACGACATCCGCGACAACTACGCACTGCGCGCTTCGGCCGGCTTGAGCGTCTTCTGGCGCTCGCCGATGGGTCCGATCCGCTTCGACTTCAGCCAAGTGCTGAAAAAGGAAGACTACGACAAAACGGAACTCTTCCGTTTCTCCACAGGAACCAGGTTCTAGACCCCATGACCATCAAGACCTTCGCGCTCGCCGCCTGCGCCGGAGCCGCCGTGCTCGCCTCCGGCTCCTCCGCGCTGGCGCAGACCGCCGCTGCGGCGCCTTCGGTGACCTATGGCGCGCCGATCGCGGGCCTGTGCGTCGTCTCCGTCGACGGCGTGATCGGCAATTCGACGGTCGGCAAGTACGTCGACCAGCGCCTCCAGCAGATCGGCTCCCAGGCCCAGGCCGAGCTGGGCGGCGAGAAGTCCGGCATCGACAGCGAGGCCCGCACGCTGGAAGGCCAGCGCGCGACGCTCGACCAGAACAGCTTCGAACAGCGTGTGGCCGCCCTGCAGGTCCGCCAGAATGCGCTGGAGCGCAAGGCGGCGCTGCGTGAGCGCGAACTGCAGGCCACCCAGCAGCAGGCCGTCGGCCGCGTGATCAACGAGATGAAGCCGCTGATCGCCGCCGCCGCCGAGCAGCAGAAGTGCGCCATGGTGATCGACCGCAGCTCGGTGATCATGGTCAATCCGTCGATGGACCTGACCTCGGCCGTCGTGACCAGCCTGAACGGCAAGCTGACCCAGTTCGCCTTCGACCGCACGCGCCTCGACCAGCAGGCTCAAGCGAGCGCGCCGCCGGTCACCCAGACGCCGGCCCAGGTCCCGGCGAAGCGCAAGTAAGCCAAGGGATCGGCGGATCGCCGCAGCCGAACCATGCCTGATCCGCGATTCTTCGAAAACCTCGGGTCCGTTTCCCTCGGCAAGCTGGCCAAGCTCGCCGGGGCGGTGTTGCACGACCATGCCGCGGCCGATCGCCCGATCCAGGCGGTGGCGATCCTCAGCCGGGCGGAGGCGGACTGCGTCACCTTCCTGACCGACCGGCGCCGCGCCGAAGGGCTCGACACCCTGTCGGCCGCCGGCTGTTTCGTCACCGCCAAGGACGCCGACGCTCTGCCGGCGGGCTGCGCAGCCCTGGTGACGCCGACGCCGCAGGGCGCCTATGCGCTCGCGGCCCAGCGGCTCCACCGCCCGCGGCCCTTCGGCGACACGCAGGTGGCGCCCGACGTGCGGCTCGAGGCCGGCGTACGGCTGGGTCCGGGCGTCGTCCTGGGCCCGGGCGTGCAGGTGGGGGCGGGGACCGAGATCGGCGCCAACGCCGTGATCGGGCCGGGCGTCGCCCTTGGCCGCAACTGCCAGATCTCGGCCAATGTCACCCTGGGCTTCGCCCTGATCGGCGACCGCGTGAAGATCCTCGCCGGCGCCGTGATCGGCGAGGCGGGCTTCGGCGCCGCCGCCGGCCCCACGGGCCTGGTCGACTTGCCGCAGCTGGGGCGGGTGATCGTGCAGGACGGCGTCACCGTCGGCGCCAACAGCTGCGTCGACCGTGGGGCGTTCGAGGACACGGTGATCGGCGAGAACACCAAGATCGACAATCTGGTGCAGATCGCCCACAACGTCCGCGTCGGGCGCAACTGCGTGATGGCCGCGCACACGGGCATCTCCGGCAGCGTGACGATCGGCGACGGCGCCCAGTTCGGCGGACGGGCCGGGATCGCCGATCACCTCGTCATCGGCGCGGGCGCCCGGATCGCGGCGGCCGCCGGACTGATGCACGACGTGCCGCCCGGAGAGACCTGGGGCGGGGTTCCGGCCCGGCCGATCAGACAGTGGATGCGGGAGACGGCGTGGCTGACGAAGCACGCGGTCCGCCGCGAAGGGGGAAGTGAATGAGCTCGAAGTCGCCGGCAGGCGAGGGCGCCGCCGAGATCGACATCATCGAGATCCTGGCGCGCATTCCGCACCGTTATCCGTTCCTGCTGGTCGACCGGGCGGAGGAGTACCGGCCGCACGAGTCGATCATCGGCATCAAGTGCGTGACGGCCAACGAGCCGTTCTTCCAGGGTCACTTCCCCGGCTATCCGGTAATGCCCGGCGTGCTGATCGTCGAGGCGCTGGCCCAGACCGGGGCGGTCCTGATGTCGAAGTCGCTGGACGTCGACACCCGCGGCAAGACCATCCTTTTCATGTCGGTCGACAACTGCCGCTTCCGCCAGCCGGTGCGGCCGGGCGATGTGATCCGCATGCACGTCGAGGTGCTGCGCCATCGCGGCGACGTCTTCAAGTTCCGCGGCCGGGCCCTGGTCGGCGAGAAGGTCGCCGCCGAGGCCGAGTTCGCCGCCATGGTGGTGGAGACCTGAACATGGGCGTCGAGATCCATCCGACGGCGATCGTCGCCAAGGGCGCGGAGCTTGCGGACGGGGTCGGCGTCGGGCCCTATTCGATCATCGGCGAGCACGTGAAGATAGGCCCGCGGACCCAGGTCCTGGCCCATGTGGTGATCGAGGGGCATACCACCCTCGGCGCCGACTGCACGGTGCGCAACTTCGCCAACCTCGGCGGGCCGCCGCACCACACCGCCTACAAGGGCGAGCCGACGGAGCTGCGGATCGGCGACCGCAACAAGCTCTGGGAGCACGTGACCATGCATATCGGCACGCCCGATGGCGGCGGCGTGACCCAGGTCGGCGACGACGGAATGTACATGGCCACGTCGCACGTCGGCCACGACTGCGAGGTCGGCGACAACGTGATCCTCGCCCACTCGGCGACCCTGGGCGGCCACGTGCATGTCGGCGACTTCGTGATGGTGAGCGGCCTGGCGGCGGTGCACCAGTATTGCCGCATCGGCCGCTACGCCTTCATTGGCGGCCTGGCGGCGGTGACCAAGGATGTCATCCCATATGGCCTGGTCTGGGGCAACCACGCCCACCTCGAGGGCCTGAACCTCGTGGGGCTCAAGCGCCGCAACTTCTCGCGCGAGACGATCAGCGAGCTGCGGTCCGCCTACCGGTTGATGTTCGCCGAGGAGGGCACCTTCCAGGAGCGCCTTGCCGACGCGGCGGAGACCTACGGCTCCGCGGCCGCGGTGATGGAGATCATCGACTTCATCCGCGCCGACGCCAGCCGGCCGCTCTGCCTGCCCGAACGCGAGGTCTGATGACCCGCCTCGGCCTGATCGCCGGGGGCGGCAGCCTGCCTCTCGAGATCGCCGAGCATTGCCGGCGCGCCGGCCGGCCGGTCTTCGTGATCCGGCTGAGGGGCTTTGCGGAGCCGGCGCTGGCCGGGTTCGACGGCGCCGACATCGGCCTGGCCGAGCTTGGCAAGTGCATCAAGACGCTGAAGCGGGCCGCCTGCGAGGCGGTGTGCCTGGCCGGGCGCGTCGCACGGCCCGACTTCAGCAAGCTGACGCCCGACCTGCGCGGGCTCGCGGCCCTGCCGGCGGCGATCGCGGCCGGCCGCAAGGGCGACGACGCTCTGCTGCGGTTCCTGGTGGGCGAGTTCGAAAAGGAAGGTTTCCGCGTCGAAGGGGCCGAGACGGTGATGCGCGAGCTCAGCCTGCCGTTAGGCCCGCTCGGCCGGCATGCGCCGACGCCCGAACAGCTGGCCGACGCGGAACGCGCGCTCGAGGTCGCGCGCGCCATCGGCCGACTGGATATCGGGCAGGGCGCCGTGGTCTGCGACGGCCTGGTGCTGGCGGTCGAGGCCCAGGAGGGGACGGACGCCATGCTGGTGCGCGTCGCCGGACTGCCCGGCGAGTTGCGCGGCCAGGCCAGCGACCGCCGCGGCGTGCTGGCCAAGGCGCCCAAACCCATTCAAGAAACCCGCGTCGACCTGCCGACCATGGGACTGGCGACCGTCCGCGGCGCGGCAAACGCGGGCCTGGCGGGCATCGTCGGCGAAGCGGGGCGGCTGCTTGTGCTGGACCGGGCCGAGCTCGTCGCCCTGGCCGACGAGCTCGGCCTCTTCATCCTGGGCGTGGAGCCGGCCCGCTGATGGACGAGCGGCCGCTCACCGTCATGCTGGTGGCCGCCGAGGCCTCCGGCGACGAGCGCGGCGCGGGCCTCGCGCGCGCGCTCAAGCGCCGACTGGGAGAAGGCGTCCGATTCGTCGGCGTCGGCGGCTCGCGCATGGCGGCCGAAGGGGTGGAGAGCCCGTTCGACATCGCGCAGCTGTCGGTCCTGGGGTTGCTGGAAGGCCTGATGGCCTATCCGCGGGTCGTCCGGCGCGCGGGCCAGACGGCGGCGCTCGCGGGCCGCGAGCGGCCGGACGTCGCAGTGCTGATCGATTCCTGGGGCTTCACTCTGCGGGTCGCCCAGCGGCTGCGGCGGGTCGATCCGAACCTGCCGCTGGTCAAGTACGTCGGCCCACAGGTCTGGGCCACGCGGCCCGGACGGGCGAAAACGCTCGCCCAGGCGGTCGACCACCTGCTCTCGATCCACGCCTTCGACGCGCCCTATTTCGAGGCCGAGGGCCTGGAGACGACCTTCGTTGGCAATTCCGCCCTCTCGCTCGACTTCTCGCAGGCGGACCCTGCGCGCCTGCGCGAGGAGATCGGCGCAGGGCCGGACGACCAGATCCTGCTGGTCCTGCCGGGCAGCCGGCCGGCGGAGATCGAGCGGGTGCTGCCGCCGTTCGCAGACGCCGTCGACCTGCTCAAGGCCGATCGGCCCGGCTTGCACGTGGTGATCCCAGCGGCGCCCACGGTCGCCGAGATGGTCAAGGGCCAGGTCGCCGGCTGGCGCCACCGCGTCCAGGTCGTGGAGGGCGAGGGGCCAAAGCTCGACGCGATGAAGGCCGCGACGGTGGCCCTGGCGTGCTCCGGCACGGTGACCACCCAGATGGCCCTGGCCGGGGCGCCGATGGTGGTGGGCTACCGGATCGGGCCGGTGACCTACGCCATCCTCAAGCGACTGGTGCAGACCCGCTTCGTCACCCTCTTCAACATCGCCGCCGACGCCGAGGTCGCGCCGGAGCTGCTGCAGCACGACTGCAACGGGCCAGCGCTCGCCGCGGAGGTGGCGCGCCGGCTTGACGACGAGACGCTGCGCCGGGCGCAGATCCGCGCCCAGTACGCCGCCCTCGACAAGATGGGCCGCGGCGGGCCGGACCCGGACGACGCTGCGGCCGAGGCGGTGCTGCGGGTGCTGGCGGCGCGAAGGAGTACGGCTTCGCCGACACCTTCCTCGTAGGGCGAGCATCCAGGCGCACACGAAAAAGGCCCGCAGTCGCCTGCGGGCCTTTCGTCGTTCTGTACGCTGCGGTCAGCGCTTGTCGATCGCCACGTAATCGCGGTGCGCGGCCCCGGTGTAGAGCTGGCGCGGCCGGCCGATCTTCTGCGACGGATCCTCGATCATTTCCTTCCACTGGGCGATCCAGCCGACCGTCCGCGCGAGCGCGAACAGCACGGTGAACATCTCCGGCGGGAAGCCAAGGGCGCGCAGCGTAATGCCCGAATAGAAATCCACGTTCGGATAGAGCTTGCGCTCCACGAAGTAGGGGTCGTTGAGCGCGATCTTCTCGAGCTCCATCGCCACCTTCAGCAGCGGATCGTCCGCGTGGCCGACCTCCGCCAGCACCTCGTGGCAGGTCTTCTGCATGACCTTCGCGCGCGGGTCGTAGTTCTTGTAGACACGGTGGCCGAAGCCCATCAGCCGGTACTTGCGGTCCTTCACGCCCTGGACGTACTCGGGGATGCGGTCGACCGTGCCGATCTCCATCAGCATGTTCAGCGCTTCCTCGTTCGCGCCGCCGTGGCTCGGGCCCCAGAGGCAGGCGATGCCGGCAGCGATGCAGGCGAACGGGTTGGCGCCCGACGACCCCGCGAGGCGGACGGTCGAGGTCGACGCGTTCTGTTCGTGGTCGGCGTGCAGGATGAAGATGCGGTCCATGGCGCGCGTCAGGACCGGGTTCGGCTTCCAGTCCTCGGCCGGGACCGAGAAGCACATGCGCAGGAAATTCTCGGCGTAGGACAGCTCGTTGCGCGGATAGACGAAGGGCTGGCCGCGGAAGTACTTGAAGGCGCGCGCCGCGATCGTCGGCATCTTGGCGATCAGCCGGTGCGAGGAGATCTCGCGCTGGGCGAGGTCGTTGATGTTGGTGCTGTCGTGGTAGAAGGCCGACAGCGCGCCGACCGCGCCGACCATGATCGCCATCGGATGGGCGTCGCGCCGGAAGCCGCCGAAGAACTTGTCGAACTGGTCGTGCAACATCGTGTGGTAGGTGATGTTGTGCTCGAACTCGGTGAACTGCGCCGCGTTCGGCAGCTCGCCGTGCAGCATCAGGTAGCAGACCTCCAGGAAGCTCGAGTTCTCGGCCAGCTGGTCGATCGGATAGCCGCGGTGCAGCAAGATCCCCTCGTCGCCGTCGATGAAGGTGATCTTGCTTTCGCAGCTGGCGGTCGAGGTGAAGCCCGGGTCGTAGGTGAAGACGTCGGTCTCGCCGTAGAGCTTGCGGATGTCGACCACGTCCGGACCGGTCGTACCCGTCAGGATCGGAAGCTCGACGGTCTTGGCGCCGATGCTGACCTTCGCCGTGTCGCCCATGCCATCCCCTTTCAATTCACACGTAACGCTCGTTTGAGCGCGCCTTTAGCCGGTTTACGAAGCCGGCGAAAGCACATCGTCAAGGCGGGCGAGGCTTTCGTGTTTCCCGAGCGAAACCAAGGTCCCGGCGAGATCCGGCGCCGGCGAGCCGCCGGACAGCACCGCGCGCAGCGCCTGGCCGAACTTGCCGATGCCGACGCCTTCGGATTCCGCAAAGCCGCGGATCTCCGCCTCAAGCGCCGCGACCTCCCAAGCCTCCGTCCTCGCCAGCCTGTCTTTCAGCCGCGCAAGACGCCCGCGTGTCTCTTCCGTGAGCAGGGCTTGCGCTTTTTCGGGCAGTTCCAGCGGGCGCTGCCTGAGGACGAAGACCGTCGCGTCGGCAAGCTCCAGCACGGTCTTGGCCCCGTCGCGGACGAGCGGAATGCTGCGCTGCAGCACCGAAAGGTCGGCTTCGCGCAGCTTCCAGTCGCGGCTCTCGTGGATTTCCGCGACCAGCTGCGTCAGCCGCGCCGGATCGGCCTCGCGGATGTAATGATTGTTGAGGTGGTTGAGCTTGGCCCAGTCCAGCCGGGCCGGCGCGCCCACCACATCCTTGATGTCGAACCAGCTGATCGCCTGGGCGTCGGAGAAGATCTCGTCGTCGCCGTGGCCCCAGCCGAGCTTGGCCAGGTAGTTGCGCATGGCCTCGGGCAAGTAGCCCATGTCGGCGAACTCGCCCACCGCCTGGGCACCGTGCCGCTTGGAGAGCTTCGCCCCGTCGGGGCCATGAATCAGCGGCAGGTGCGCCCAGACCGGCGTCTCCCAGCCCATCGCCCGGTAGATTCCGGTCTGCCGCGCGGCGTTGTTCAGGTGGTCGTCGCCGCGGATCACGTGGGTGACGCCCATGTCGTGGTCGTCGACCACCACGGCGAGGTTGTAGGTCGGCGTGCCGTCCGAACGCAGCAGGATGAGGTCGTCGAGCTGGTTGTTCTGGAAGCGGACCTGGCCCTTCACCTGGTCGTCGATCAGCGTCTCGCCATCGAGCGGGCTCTTCAGCCGCACCGCGAACGGGCGGCCGGGGGCCTCGTCTGGGGAGGCGTCGCGCCAGGGAGAGCGCACCACCCGGCCTTCGGCGCGGGCGCGCTCGCGCTCGGCTTCCAGCTCCTCGGCGGTCATGTAGTCGCGATAGGCCTCGCCGCGCTCCAGCAGGGCCTGGACCACCTCGCGGTGGCGCTCGGCGCGGGCGAACTGAAAGACCGCAGGCTCGTCGGCCTCGAGGCCGAGCCACTTGAGGCCCTCGAAGATCACCTGCACGGCGCCCTCGGTGGAGCGCTCGCGGTCGGTGTCCTCGATCCGCAGCAGGAACTTCCCGCCGGTGTGGCGCGCGTATAGCCAGTTGAAAAGCGCCGTGCGGGCCGTGCCAATATGCATCGAGCCGGTGGGCGAGGGGGCGATCCGGGTGACGACAGGGCGGCCAAAGTTCGAAGGGGCGGACATAGAGGCGGCTGATTTGGATGAGGTTGCGCCCGCCGGCGGCGGCTGGGCGGGGCCTCTTAGCACGCGGATTCGCCACCCTTCCACCCTGCCGGCCGCCGGAGCCTGGATCTTCGGCCAGATCGGGGTCCAGGGCGCGCGCTGGAAGCTCTGGACGCCAGTGGCGTTCGGCTCCGGCGCGGCGGTCTATTTCGCGCTCCTGCGCGAGCCGTTGCCGGGGGTTGCCTGGCTCGCGCTGGCGGCCGCCGCCGCCGCGATGATCGCCGCCCGGCGGATGGGTTCGCGGCCGGCGAAAGCGGCGCTGGTCCTGGTCGCGTGCGGCCTGGCCGGCTTCGCCGCCGCCAAGATCCGCGTCGAGCGGGTCAAGGCGCCGATCGCCTCCGCCGACGCCCGGCCGCAGCGGCTGCAGGGCTGGGTGGTGGACGTGGCCGCGCCCGGGCAGGGCGGACAGCGGCTGCTGATCGCGCCCTACCGGATCGGCGATCTGGCGCCGAGGGCCACGCCGATCCGCGTGCGCGTCACCTTGCGCGACGGGGCGGCGGTCCCGGCGCCGGGCGATGCGATCAGCCTGCTGGCGATGATCAACACGCCTCCGCCCCCGGCGAGCCCGGGGGCCTACGACTTCGCCCGCGACGCCTTCTTCGACAGCGTCGGCGGTGTCGGCTTCGCGCTCGGCGCGCCGCAGTCTTGGAGGCCGGAAGGCGAGCCGCCGTGGCGACTGCGCACGGCGATGGGCCTCAACCGGCTGCGCTGGGCGCTGACGCAACGGATCGTGGCCGTGCTGGGACCCGAGACCGGCGGGCTCGCCGCCGCCATGGCGACCGGCCAGTCGGCCTTCATTCCGCAGGAGCAGGTGGACAACCTGCGGGCCTCCGGCCTGGCGCACATCATCTCGATCTCCGGCGTGCACATGGCGATCGTCGGCGGCTTCACCTTCGCCGGGCTTCGGCTGCTGATCGCCGCCTGGCCTTGGCTGGCGCTGCGGATCAACGGCAAGAAGGCCGCCGCGGCCGTGGCGCTGGCGGCGGTGTCAGCCTACCTCGCGCTCTCCGGGGCGCCGCCGCCGGCGGTCCGCTCCGCTGTCACCGCCGCCATCGCCTTCGGCGCGATCCTGGTCGACCGCCAGGCCATCAGCCTGCACGCCCTCGCCGTCGCGGCCTTCGTGGTCCTGCTCCTGCAGCCCGAGGCGGTCACTCAGCCGGGCTTCCAGATGTCGTTCGCCGCGACCGCGGCGCTGGTGGCGCTGGCCGGCGTCTGGCCCCGGCCGGTTCGCGAGATCAACACGCCCTGGCCGATCCGCCTGGTCCAGGGCGCCGGGACCTGGTTCGCCGCCGCAGCGGCGATCAGCCTCGTCGCGGGCCTGGCGACCGCACCCTTCGCCATGCAGCACTTCAACCGGATCTCGACCTGGGGCCTGGTCTCCAACCTGGTCGTCGAGCCGATCTCCTCGCTCTTGATGATGCCGGGCCTCGCGGTCGGCGCAGTCCTGACGCCGTTCGGGCTGGAGGCATGGCCGCTGCGCCTGGCGGGCTTCGCCATCGCCCTCACCAACCGCGTCGCCGAGGCCGCGGCCCATGCGCCCTTCGCCCAGGTGGTCGTGGCGAGCGGTCCGGCCTGGACCCTGCCGGCCAGCTTCCTGGGCCTCCTCTGGGTCTGCCTGTGGCGCGGACCGATGCGCTGGGCGGGACTGCCGTTCGCGCTGGCGGTGACGCTGGTTCCCAAGCCCACGGTCCCGGACGCCTGGGTCGCGGCGGACGGCGCGGCGGTCGCGGTCAGGAGCGGCGGACAGGCGATCCTCTTCCGCCCCGACGTCAAGCTGTTCGGTGCGGAGCTCTGGTCCAGGCGACGAGGGCTCGAACCCGTCGAGCGCGAGGCGGCGCGCGACGCCGTCTATCAGTGCGACCACCTGAGCTGTGCGCCGAGCGCCGCAGCCCCGGTCCGGCTCGCCGCCGCCTGGAACCTGAAGCGTCCGCTGCCGCCCGGACGGCTGGAGGCGCTGTGCGCCGGCGCGGAGGTCGTGGTGCTGCGCAACGACTTCAGCCCGGCGAGCTGCGCGGCGCCCGTGGTGCTGACGGGCGCCGACTTCGCCCGCGGCGGCTCGGCCGAACTCTACCGACAGCCGGACGGAAGCTGGCGGGTGGCCTGGGCGCAGGACCTGCGCGGGCGGCGTCCCTGGACCTGGGGGCTGGACCAGCGCTAGGCGGAGGCGGCCGACGAACTCATCGCCGGGGCGGAAAGCTTCGCCCGCATGGTTCATTTTTAGGCGTCGGTCCGCCGCATTATGGGATGTTCGACTGATCGGAATGTCGCGCCGGGTCCTTGGGCTGACGGCGTGCGGACGCCCGCCCGCAAGCGTCATGGCGACCTTCCGTTCATGCGGATTCTATGCCGAGGAGGACCGGGGGAGACGATGCAGACCCAGCGCGCAAACACAGCCACGCCCAGTCCGGAGATCCTGCTGGACATCTATCGGCGCATGCTTCGCATCGAGCGCAACGACGACGCCACCCGCCGCACCATCATGCGCGGCCGACTGCAGATGCCGTACTATCCGACCCGCGGGCAGGAGGTGATCCCGTCGGCGCTTTCGGTGAACCTGAACGACGACGACACCATCTGCACGATCTATCGCGGCATCCACGACATGGTCGCCAAGGGCATGCCCTACCGGCAGATCTGGGCCGAGATCGCCGGCCGCGCCACCGGCGCCTGCAAGGGCAAGGGCGGCCCGATGCACCTGACCCACCCGGAAAGCGGGGTGATGGTCACCACCGGCATCGTCGGCTCCTCCATGCCGATCGCCAACGGCCTGGCGTGGGCCTACAAGCTCGACAAGAGCCGCAAGGTCTGCGTCGCCAACTTCGGCGACGGGGCGAGCAACATCGGCGCCTTCCATGAAGCCCTGAACCTGGCCTCGCTGTGGAAGCTGCCGGTGGTCTTCGTCTGCCAGAACAACCGCTTCGCCGAACACACCCGCTACGAGAACTGCACCTCGGTGGACCAGATCTCCAAGCGCGCCATCGGCTACGGGATGCCGGGCTACACCGTCGACGGCAACGATCCGGACGCCATGTACGCCGCCGCCAGGGAGGCCATCGACCGCGCCCGTGACGGGGAGGGGCCGACGCTTCTGGAGTGCATCACCTTCCGCTTCCACGGCCACGTCTTCGGCGACGACGACAAGTACATGACCAAGGAGGAGAAGGCCGCGGCGATGGAGAAGGACCCGCTGCCGATCCTGCGCGCCCGCCTGATCCGCGAAGGGATCGCCAGCGACGATCAGCTCGCCAAGATTCAGCAGGCCATCGAAGCCGAGGTCGAGGACGCCATCGAATACGCCCTTGCCCAGGAGTTTCCGTCCGTCGACGAGCTGCGTCGCGACGTCTTTGCCACGGAGATCGCGCAATGAGCGGCGCCACCACCAAGATGAACGGCATCCAGGCCCTCAATGCGGCGATCGCGGAGGCCATGGAGAAGGACCCCAAGGTCATCCTGCTGGGCGAGGATGTGGCCGACCGTGAAGGCGGCGGCGTCATCGGTACGACCAAGGGCCTGTCCACCCGCTTCGGCGACGATCGGGTGAAGTCGACCCCGATCGCCGAGCAGGCGATCATGGGCGCGGCCATCGGCGCCGCGCTCGGCGGCTACAAGCCGATCGCCGAGATCATGCTGATGAACTTCACGACCGTGGCCATGGACATGATCGTGAACCACGCCGCCAAGCTGAGGTTCATGTCCGGCGGCCAGAGCACCGTGCCGATCACCATCTACACCTTGACCGGCGCCGGCGCGCAGACCGCCGGCCAGCACGCCGACCACTACGAGGCCTGGTTCGCCCACACCGCCGGCATCAAGGTCGTCGCCCCGTCGACGCCGGCCGACTACAAGGGGCTGATGCTGTCGTGCATCGACGATCCGGATCCCTGCCTGCTGGTGCAGAACATGCGCACCCTGTTCGTCCCCGACCAGGTGCCGAACGACCAGGGCCCGATCCCGCTCGGCAAGGCCAACGTCATCCAGGAAGGCTCGGACGTAACGATCATCTCCTATTCGGGGATGGTGCTGACGGCCCGCCAGGCGCTGGGCGCCCTCGCCGAAAAGGGCGTCTCCGCCGAGCTCGTCGACCTGCGCACGGTCGCGCCGTGGGACAAGGAGACGGTGCTGAGCTCGGTTTGCAAGACCGGCCGCGCGGTCATCGTCCACGAGGCCGTCCGCCAGTTCGGCGTCGGCGCCGAGATCGCCGCGACCCTCCAGGAAGAGCTGTTCGGCGCCTTGAAGGCGCCGGTCCGCCGGCTGGGCGCGCCCTATTCGCCGGTGCCGTTCGCCAAGGTGCTCGAGGACGCCTTCCTCGTGCAGCCCGCCGACGTCGTCGCCGCCGTCGAGTCGGTGATGAAATAGGCTTCAGTCCAGGCTGAGCTCAAAGGGCGCGCCGAGGAACACCTCGGCGCCCCTGCCTATCTGCGCGATCGAGGCGATCATCCGCCCTCCGCGCCCGAGGCGCGCGTCGGCCAAGGCGACGATCAAGGGGTTCGGCGTCGCGCCCGGCGAGGCCTTGCGCAGGGCCAGCGCAAGCTCGAGCTCGGGGCGCGGGCTGCGCGCGCAGGCGATGGCGTAGGCGGCGGCTGTGGAGCGGCTCACGCCCGCCCAGCAGTGCACCAGCAGGGGCTGCGCCCCGTCCCACTCCGCGGCGAAGGCGAGCAGGCGAGCCACGTCGTAGTCGCTCGGCGCCTGGTAGCCCTCGACCTCGAAGGCCACGTCGTGCGAGGCGAGCAGCAGCCGGCGCTCCGGGGGGAAGGTGAGCGCGATCTCGGGCGCTTCCGCGGGCGGCGAAAGCCAGCTCACCAGGTGCGACGGCCGATGCGCCTCGCAAAGGGCGGGCACATGATCCAGCGGGCCGACGATCAGCTTCACGTCCAGCCCAGCCCGATGACGGCCGCCGCGCCCAGCAGGAAGGCGGTCTCGAACGCCTGTTCGATCGCCCCCAGCACGTCCCCCGTGTAGCCGCTGATCAGCCCTCGCGCGGCCAGCGCCGGCCAGAGCGCGGCTGCGGCGCCGGCCAGCGTCGCGGCGGCGGCGATGACCGGGTTCAGGAGCAAGAGCGGCGCAAACGCGATCAGCAGGGCGATCGCCGCCTCGTGGGCGCGCACGTCGCGGGCGACCGGCTTCAGCTTCGAGGCGGCGGGTTCGGCGGCGTAAGGCATCAGGTGCATCGCAACGACGGCTGCGGCGCGGCCGAGGCCGTGGGCGCAGAATAGCACGGCGGCGGCGCGCCAAGGGCCTCCGGCGTGCGCGAGCGCAACGATCCGCGCGGCCAGCACGAGGCCTAGCGCCAGCGCCCCATAGCTGCCCAGCCGGCTGTCCTTCATGATCGCCAGGCGCTGTTCGCGCGTATGGCCGCCCCCCAGCCCGTCGGCGGTGTCCGCCAGCCCGTCCTCGTGGAAGCCGCCGGTGACCATCACGCCGACCGCGACGGCCAGCAGCGCCGGCAGGACGCCCGTCGGCCAGGCCAGGCGCGCCAGCAGCAGGACCGCCGCGCAGAGGCCGCCCACGGTCAGGCCGACCAGTGGAAAGTAGCCCGCCGAGCGCGCCAGGAGATCGTCCGACCAGGCCTTGGGCCCTGGGATCGGCAGGCGCGTCAGGAACTGCGCCGCGCAGGCCAGGCGGTCGAGCTCTCTGCCGATCACGCCGCGGCGCATCATGCCTGGCCCAGCACCTCGGCCAGCGAAGCGACGTCGCGCACCATGGCGGCGGCGGACTTCAGGATCGGCAGGGCGAGGGCTGCGCCCGTGCCCTCGCCGAGCCGCATGCCGAGATCCAGAAGGGGCCTCGCGCCGAGCCGTTCCAGCATCAGCCGGTGGCCCTTCTCCGCCGAGCCGTGGGCGAAGATGCAATAGGGCAGGAGGTCGGGCTGCATGCGCACGGCCGCCAGGATCGCGGCGCTGGAAATGAAGCCGTCCACGACGACCGGCCGCCTCGCCGCCGCCGCCGCGAGCGCCGCACCCGCCATGCCGGCGATCTCCAGGCCGCCGAACTGGCGCAGGACCTCGAAGGGCCCATAACCGGGCCAGCGCGCGACCGCGGCGGCCAAGGCCCGGTGCTTGCCAGCGAGGCCTTTTTCGTCGTGCCCGGCGCCCAGCCCGATGCAATCCTCCAGCGGCGCGGGGCCCAGGCGATGCAGCAGGAGACTGGCCGCGGCGGTGTTGCCGATGCCCATCTCCCCCAGGGCGATGATCTCCGCCCCGTCGATGATCGCGCGGTTGGCGGCTTCGGCGCCGGCCGAGAGCGCCTGAATGCATTCCTCGGCGGTCATCGCCGGCTCGCGCACCGCGCTGCGGGTGCCAGGGCGAACCTTGGCGTTCTGCAGGTTCGGGTGGTTCGGAAGGTCGGCCGCGACGCCGGCGTCGATCACCCGCACCTCCGCGCCGACCGTCCTGGCGAAGGCGTTGATGCTCGCCCGTCCGTCCAGGATCGTCGACACCATCGCCGCGGTGACCGCCTGGGGATAGGCCGACACGCCGTCCTCGACCATGCCATGGTCGCCGGCGAAGAGCAGGATCGTGGCGCGCTCGGCACGCGGCGCGGTCGTCGCCTGGATGGCGCCCAGCTGGACGGCCAGCTCCTCCAGCCGGCCGAGCGCGCCAAGCGGCTTGGCCTTCCCGTCGATCAGGCGGCGAAGCTTTGCTGCCGCGTCCTGGTCGAGGTCGGGCAGGGCGGGCGCGGTCCAGGTCCGGGCGTCGAGGGTCATGTGGGCAGGGTCTCCAGGCCGGCGATCCGCGCCAGCGTTGCGATGTCCAGATGGCGGGCCAGCTCGGCGGCGATCTCGTCCAGCGCCTGGTCCACCCGGGCCCCGTGATCCTGCGCCCTCGAGCGCGCGCCGAGCCGGCCGAGGAAGGCCGCCCGGAAGGCGCCCGCCTCGAACAGGCCATGCACGTAGCCGCCCATGATCCGGCCGTCGAGCGAGCATGCGCCGTGCGCGCCTTCGCCGTCGAGATGGAGGAACGGGTGCTGCAGACCCGGGCCCGTGGTGACGCCGACGTGCATCTCATAGCCCGTGAGCCGCGCGCCGAAGCCTTCGGCGGCGACGTGCGTCAGGGTCTTGCGCGTCGTCAGCACGGTGTCGACGTCCAGCAGGCCGAGGCCCGCGGCTTCTCCGGCCGGTCCCTCGATTCCGTGCGGGTCGGCGATCCTGCGGCCGAGCATCTGATAGCCGCCGCAGACCCCAAGCACGCGGCCGCCGCGTCGGACATGGGCGGCGAGATCGACGTCCCAACCCTGGGCGCGCAGGAAGGCGAGGTCGGCCAGCGTCGCCTTGGTCCCCGGCAGGATGACCAGGTCGGCGTCGCCGGGCATGGGCTGGCCGGGCGGGATGAAGGTCAGCGCGACCTCGGGCTCGGCGCGCAGCGGGTCGAAGTCGTCGAAGTTTGCGATCCGCGACAGCATCGGAACGATGATCTTCAGACGGCGGACGGCATCGGCCGCTCCCGGACGTTCGAGCGTCACCGCGTCCTCGGCCGGAAGATGCGAGGCCGCGGCGAGCCAGGGGACCATGCCAAGGTCCGGCCAGCCCGTCAGCTCGACGATCGCCCGGCGGCCGTCCGTGAAGAGCTCAGGATCTCCACGAAACTTATTGATAATGAAGCCATGAATGGCATTTAGATCATCTTTCGCAAGAACCGCTTTTGCGCCCGCCAGGGCGGCGATGACATGGCCGCGGTCGATGTCGCCGACCAGCACGACCGGGACCCGGGCGGCCAGCGCGAAGCCCATGTTGGCGATGTCGCCGGCGCGCAGGTTGATCTCGGCCGGGCTGCCCGCGCCTTCCACCAGGACAAGGTCGCACTCCGCCGCGAGCCGACGATAGCTGTCGAGCACGACGCCCAGCAGCTCGCCCTTGCGGCCCTGGTAGGTCGCGGCGTCCTGGGTCCGCAGCATTCGGCCGCGGACGACGACCTGGGCGCGGCGGTCGCTCTGCGGCTTGATCAGCACCGGGTTCATGTCGACCGTCGGGGCCGCACGGCAGGCCAGGGCCTGCAGCGCCTGGGCGCGGCCGATCTCGCCGCCGTCGGTGGTGACCGCGGCGTTATTGGACATGTTCTGCGGCTTGAAGGGCCGCACGGCCAGGCCGCGATTGGCGAACAGCCGGCAGAGGCCGGCGACCAGCACCGACTTACCGACGTCGGAGCCGCAGCCCTGCAGCATCAGCGCGGCCATGCGAGCGCTCCGGCGGCCATCAGGATCCAGAGCAGGGCGCAGCCCTTGAGGTAGAGGCGCAGGCCACGGCCGAGGTCCGACGCCTGAGGTGGGCGGCCATCGCCGAACCGCGGCCGCTCGACGAGCGCGCCGTCGTAGCGTGCAGGACCGCCCAGCCGCACCTTGAGCGCGCCCGCCATCGCCGCCTCGGGCCAGCCGGCGTTGGGCGAAGCGTGGCGGCGCGCGTCGCGCAGCATGACCTTCAGGCCGCCCGCCGCGGCCAGGCAGATCATGAGGCCGGCGAGCCTGGCGGGGATCAGGTTCATCAGGTCGTCCGCCCGCGCCGCGGCCCAGCCGAAGGCGCGCCAGCGCAGCTCCCTGTGGCCGATCAGGCTGTCGCCGGTGTTGACCGCCTTGTAGACAAAGAGGCCGGGCAGGCCGCCCAGCGCCAGCCAGAAGGCGGGGGCGACGACGCCGTCGTTGAAGCTCTCGGCGAGGCTCTCCAAAGCCGCTGCGGCGACCTGGCCGGCGCCGAGCTGCTCGACGTCGCGGCCGACGATCATGCCGACCGCCTTGCGCCCTGCGGGCAGGTCACCGGCGTCGAGCGCCGCACGCACCGCCGCCACATGGTCGTAAAGGCTGCGCTGGGCGAGCCCGACCGAGGCGGCCAGGGCGAAGGCGACGAGGCCGAAGGGCCGACCCTCGAAGACGCCCTGAAGCAGCCAGCCGGCGAGGCCGGCGGCGCCGGCGACAAGGACCATGGTCGCGGCGCCCAGCGTGCGCCGCATCGCCGCGCTGCGGCCCGCCTTGTTCCAGCAGAGCTCCAGGGCGGAGATGGCGCCGCCGATCCAGACCACCGGATGCGGCAGGCGCCGGTGCAGGGCGGCGGGGTAGCCCAGGGCCGCTTCCGCCACCAGGCCGCCCAGCGCGCCGGCCGGACCGGGCCAGCTGGAGATGGCCGCCTCAAGCGGCATGGCGTCCGATGAGCTCCAGCAGCGGACCGCCGTGGCCGGCGACGAGGCGCGCGTCGACGCCATAGGCGCGGCGAATGATCTCTGGGGTCAGGGTCTCGGCGGGCGCGCCGCTGGCGATCAGGGCGCCCTCGGCCAAGACCAGGATCCTGTCCGCCAGCCGCAGCGCCAGCGGCAGGTCGTGCAGGGTGAGCACCACGCCGAGCCCCGCCTGGTGCGCGAGCCGGCGGAACAGCCCGCAGGCGTCCATCTGGTGGCCGGGGTCGAGGCCGGTCAGCGGCTCGTCCGCCAGCAGCCACTCCGGCTCGCCGGCCAGCGCGCGGGCGATCAGCACGCGCGCCCGTTCGCCGCCGGAGAGGCTGTCGACGCGCCGGCCTGCGAACTCCGCGACGGCGGTGGCCTGCATGGCGGCGGCGATCGCCGCACGATCCGCGGGCGAGCTTCCACTGGAATGATGCGGGATGCGGCCGAGCCCGACCAGCGTCTCGACCTCGATCGGCCAAGCGATCTCCGGCGTCTGCGGCAGGAAGCCGATGCGGCGGGCGCGGGCGGCGGCGGCCAACTTCAGGATCGCAGCATCGCCGAGCCTGACCTCGCCGGCGTCGGGCCGGCGCAGGCCGGCGAGGCAGGCCATCAGGGTCGACTTGCCCGCGCCGTTCGGTCCTACGATGCAGCTCACGCGGCCGGGCTCGAAGCTGGCGCCCAGCCGCGCGAACAGCCTGCGGCCGCCGAGCCGGACGGCCAGGTCGTGGGCGAGGAGCTGGGTCATGTGAGGCGCCTGCGCATGCGGATCAGGAGGGCGAGGAAGAAGGGGCCGCCGAGCGCCGCCATCGCCGCGCCCAGCCGGATCTCCACCGCCGCCGGCGTCAGCCGCACCAGGATGTCGGCCGCCAGCAGCAGGACCGCGCCGCCGATGGCGCTGGGCACGATGAGCGCGCCGGGCCGTGCGCCGAACCAGGGGCGCAGCAGGTGCGGCGTGATCAGGCCGACGAAGCTGATGACGCCGGTCACCGCGACGCTCGCCCCGACCGCCAGCGAGACGCCCGCCGCCAGCCGCAGGCGCACCGCGGCGAGGTCCACGCCAAGGGCTTGCGCGCCCACCTCGCCCAGCGTCAGGGCGTCAAGGGCGCGGCGGGTGCTGAGCAACAGCACCAGGCCCGCGGCGACGAAGGGCGTCGCCAGCTTCAGCTCGTCGAAGCTGCGGTCGGCGACCGCGCCCATCATCCAGCTGACGATTTCGTCGACGGCCCAGGGGGTCGGCGCAAGGTTGAGCGCCAGAGTCGTGGCCGCGGTCGCCATGGTCTGGATGACGATGCCCGCCAGCACGAAGGTGACGACGGTGGAGCCGGAGCCGGCCAGGCCGAGCAGCAGCGCCAGGCCGGCGGCCGCGCCGATCAGGGCGCCGAGCGGCAGCAGCCAGGGCGAGTGAGCCGTCAGGCCGAAGTAGAGCACCAGCACCGCGCCCACGGACGCACAAGGCGAGATGCCGAGCACGCTGGGGTCGGCGAGCGGATTGCGCGTATAGCCCTGCAGCGCTGCGCCCGAGGCGCCGAGCGCCGCGCCGACCAGCAGCGCCAGGAGCGTCCGCGGCAGCCGCAGCTGGAAGATCACCACCCAGCGCGGGTCGGCGCCCCAGTGGGTGAGCGCGCTGAGCGGCGTCCAGACCCGGCCGGCGGCCAGCGAGAGCACGGACAACAGCATGAGGAGCAGGATCAGGCCGCCGAAGGCCAGGGGCGGGCGGCGAAGGGCCTGGGGG
>NZ_DATELG010000003.1:0-8275 GCF_035276905.1 Phenylobacterium sp.
GGTCTACGTCATCGACCAGGATCAGCCGAACGCCTTCGCCACCGGCCGCGATCCGGCGCACGCCGCCGTCGCCGCCACCCGCGGCCTGTTGCGGATGCTGGACCGGCGCGAGATCCGCGGCGTCATGGCCCACGAGCTGGCCCACGTGAAGCACCGCGACACGCTGACCATGACCGTCACCGCCACCATCGCCGGTGCGGTCTCGGCGCTGGCCAATTTTGCGGTCTTCTTCGGCGGCCGCGACGAGAACGGCCGCCCGACCGGCCTCGTGGGCGCGATCCTCGTCAGCCTGCTCGCCCCGCTCGCCGCCGCCCTGGTGCAGATGGCGATCAGTCGCGGCCGCGAGTACGAGGCCGACCGCGGCGGGGCTGAGATCAGCGGCGACCCGCAGGCGCTGGCCCAGGCGCTCCGGAAGATCGAGGCCTACGCCCGCGGCGGCTACCTCAACCCCGACGCCGAGGCCCACCCGGCCACCGCCCACATGTTCATCATCAACCCGCTCGCCGGCCTGGGCGGCGACAACCTCTTCTCCACCCACCCGGCGACCGAGAACCGCGTCGCGGCGCTGATGGAGATGAGCGGCGAGGCCGGCCGCGCCCCGCTACGGCCGACCCGGGGGCCGGCGACGGCCGTGCCGCTGACGCAGAACGGGCGGCGGGGGCCTTGGGGGTGAGGGGGCGCCCCCAAGCTCCGGCAGCAGGTCAGTTCAGCTTGCGGAATCCTGATGCCTGGAGATGGTTGGCTCGAACTCGCTGAGCATGAACCACTGCACCTCGCTGAACCGCGGGTCACGGGCGAGCGCCTCGCCGAGACGGTCCAGAAGCTCCAGATAGAGCGGGTGATTTCGACCGATCATCTTCGGCCAGAGGTTCGGATCGGCGAAATAGGCGACGTGCTTCTCGATCTGCGTAACCCGCATCCAGAGGGAACGCCCACGGTAGCGGAAGCCCATGTCCCAGCCTTTGAAGTCGGCGCACTCGATCGGATCGAGCTCGCAGCCGAGATCGACCAGGATTCCGCCGATGGCTTCGAGCGACGGCCGTCCCGGCCAAACCAGAAAGTCTGGCCCCTCTTCGACCGCGCCGCTCGGAAGTTCAGTCAGGAATTCCGCAACCTCTCGAACTCGCATCGCCCGCCCCGATAGCCAAGATTCACGCCGCAGGGGCGCACGCGAATTGTAACGAAGTCAATAACATAACAAGAACAAAAACAGCTGGCCGGAGCGGGCGCCCGCTCCGGCTTCTGCTGGATCATTTTTTGCGAACTGCCCTCCGCCGTTGCGGGGAAGACACGACCTGAGGCTGGTCATCAACCTGCTCCCGGTCCGGTGAGAACTCGCCAAGCCCCTCCAATACAGCCGGCCCGCCAACCAGCACGCCCTTGGTCGCACCTGGTGTTCCGTACAAGAGCCGCTCGGCCTGATTGTACTTCGTCCATCCCAAGTCACGGCCGCCGCTCCACCCCCCGCCGCCAAATTCGCCCGAAACGTTTCCGCCGCCATAATATTTATCGAGGCCGACATGTCTCTGATAAAACTGGCCACGCTCGACTTGCGGCTTCACAACATTGAATGGGCTATCAATCACGATTTTCGGAATCGGGATGTTCTCCAACACCCGTTTTGACGCGTCTTCCACCTTTAGAGCTTTGGCGACTTTCTTGACGACCGGAATCTGGGCAACGCTCTTCGCGCGCTGCGGAATAATTGAATGATGGCCAACGCCATCGTAAGGCGTGGCGAGATAATTTGCCAATTCCGGCGACGCGCCCATCTTGATGTACTTGGCTGGACCAGCCTTTGCGAAGCGTCCGAGTTCCGCCGCGCTCTTAAGTTCCCCCGCGACAGGAAGGACGACTGTTGCGACATTGTAGACTGCTTCGCCCTGTTTCATCCCGATATCGAGTCGACGACGCATCTCATCCTCAAGGCTTGCTGCCTCTGGCGTGGCCTTGGGATTTAGATCTTGGTTGAGATGAGTCCCCAATTGACGGGCGTCATCCAACAGACGCCTGGGAGCCTCTCCACGACTTTTCACATAGTCGACGGCGCCTTTCATCGCACCAGTAACACCTCGGACGGCGGCATCGTGCTGCGATGATCGGCTGTTGGCGAGGTTGGCGGCGAGAACGGCGCCGTCACGCAGGCCCTCTGCGTCGTGGACGACGCCGCGCCCGGCCCCTAATACCTGTCCCACCGACTCCGCGGCCTTCCCTGCTACGGTCTTAGCCAGCGGACTGCTGTCCAGCCTGCGCAGCATCCCCTGGCCAAGCTGCGCTGCTTGATCTTTCAGCGCTTCGAGTTCGCGCCGGCGCCGGTAGACATCCCACATCCCCATTCCGCTCATCCCCTCGTGAGAACCTGAGCGGAAGACGCCCGCTCTCACTCAAAGGCTGAGCTGGGTCGCCGGGGAATCAAGAACATTTCAGGAACATTGGCGTTCGGCCGAATGCCGGCTGCCAGCGGCCCGAACGTGTTTGGCGGCGCGTGAGGGACGGCTCTCGTGACGGGAGCGCCCCGCTTAGCAGGTGAAGGCAGCGCTGCGATCCGTGCTGAAGCCATGCTTGGGGTTCGCCTCCTCCTTCATTTCGCAGGGAAGGGGCGATACACAAACGGTTACGCGTGCGGCTGGGCCCCAGCTCCCGCGTGCGCCGTGGCCGCGTTCCACGGGACCTCGTACTTGAAGCTGACCTTGAGCTTCACCCGGAACTGCTGGATGCCGCCGCGGTCGTCGATGACGATGTCCTGCTCGGCGACCTCGGCGACGCGCAGGTCCCGCAGCGTCAGCGATGCGGCCGTCAGCGCCTCTCGCGCCGCCTCTTCCCAGCTCGTCGGACTGGTCCCGATGACTTCAGTCACGCGGTAGATGCTCATGGGCGCCTCCGGGCGTTCAGCCCCCGCAGCGCAAAGCGTTAGGCGCCTTGGGGGCGGGCTGCAAGCACCACCGCTAACCCGAAGTCCGTCCGGACACGGAGAGCCATAGATCTCATGGCGGCCAGCTCGCATCTGCCGTGAGATTTACGGCGGGGAAGCATCTGGCGATGCTCCCGCTCCACAACTGTCATCCCGGTTTCGCGTAGCGAAGACCGGGACCCATACGCGCCGGCTCTGCAGAAAAGAAAGCGGCGCGGCCGCATCCGTGCGAGCCGCGCCGTGTGTATGGGTCCCGGATCGGCCTGCGGCCGTCCGGGATGACGCCGCGGGGTGGAGTGTCCAATCACTCCGCCGGCAGCGCGCTCTCGCCCCGCTTCGCCAGCATCTTGTCGAACTCGGCCCAGACGCCGTCCTGGCCGTGCCACTGGCCGCGGGTGGCGGCCTTGGAGTACTCGGTCGAGCGGGCCTCGAAGAAGTTGGCGTGCTCGACGCCCGACAGCATGCTCTGCAGCCAGGGCAGCGGGTTCTCCTTGGCGCCGTAGACCTCCGGCAGCTGCAGCTGGCGCAGGCGCCAGTCGGCGATGAAGCGGATGTAGCTCTTGATGTCCTCGGGCGTCATGCCCTGGATTTCGCCGGCCTCGAAGGCCAGGTCGATGAACTTGTCCTCCAGACCGACCACGGTCTTGCAGCAGTCGACGATGTCGTCGGCGACCGCCTTGGTGACCGCCCCGGTCTCCTTGTTGAAGGCGTGGTAGAGCTTGACGATCCCCTCGCAGTGCAGGCTCTCGTCGCGCACCGACCAGGAGACGATCTGGCCCATGCCCTTCATCTTGTTGTGGCGTGGGAAGTTCATCAGCATGGCGAAGCTGGCGAACAGCTGCAGCCCCTCGGTGAAGCCGCCGAACATCGCCAGCGTCCGGCAGATGTCGGCGTCGCTGTCGATGCCGAAGGTCTGCATGTAGTCGTGCTTGTCGCGCATCGCCTGATAGTCGAGGAAGGCCGTGAACTCGGCCTCGGGCATGCCGATGGTCTCGAGCAGCAGGGCGTAGGCGGCGATGTGGATCGTCTCCATGTTGGAGAACGACGCCAGCATCATCTTCACCTCGGTGGGTTTGAAGACGCGGGCGTAGCGCTCCATGTAGTTGTCGTTCACCTCGACATCCGACTGGGTGAAGAAACGGAAGATCTGGGTGAGCAGGTTGCGCTCGCGGTCGTTCAGCTTGGCGGCCCAGTCCTTCAGGTCCTCGCCGAGCGGAACCTCCTCGGGCATCCAGTGGACCTGCTGCTGCTTTTTCCAGAAGTCGTAGGCCCAGGGGTAGCGGAACGGCTTGTAGGCGTAGGAGGGCGTCAGCAGGCCAGGCAGTTGGCGGACGTTGGCGGTGGTCACGGACATTTCCCTCGCACGGAATCGCTCGCGTGGAGCGACTAAGATGAGGCTAGCAGCAGCCAGTTCAACATCTAGCGCGAAGTTAAGGCTCCCTCCCAAGATGTTGTGAACAAGCCTGGGGACGAGGCTCTCGGATCCTCCACCGCCAAGCGGGGGAGGTGGCGCGCGAAGCGAGACGGAGGAGGCGCTTCGGCATCTGCGATGGCCCCGCCAATGGCGGAGGATCCGACGCCCCCTACTTCTTCGGCGGGCGGATGGCGAAGGTGAAGCCGGCGACCGTGTCGCCTTTGGCGCCGCTGCCCCAGTAGAGGTGCTCGCCCTTGATCTCGCGGTGCAGGACGCCGAACGAGGTCTGCATCGACCCCTTGCGCCAGCCGACGCCAACCTGGGCGTCGCCGACCAGCGTCGAGTTCTGGTCTGTCGTCCAGCCGGCGCGGGCCCAGCCGGCGTCGCTGTGCAGCATGTTGAGGCCGACCGCGCGGCCGCTGGCGGCGGCGAACATGTACCAGCGGCCCGTGTCGCCGAACTTCGCGCCGTCGCCGACGCCGATCGCTTTCAGGCCGCGCTTGGCCGCATCGTCCTTGCGCTGGCTGAGCTCCACCCGGGCGCCGGCTTCGGCGAGCGTGCCGTAGGGCGTCATCCCCACCGCGGCGTGCGGCGAGACGTCGACCCCGAAGCTCTTGGTGTTGAAGGAGACCGCGCCCGGCCAGTCGTGCACCACGCTGATCTCGTAGGACTGTGGCTCACCGGCGGCGCGCGCGGCGAAGCCGGCGACGCCGGGGGCCTCCGCCGGATCGGCGAGGCTGACGCGCAGGCGGGTGTGGGAGGCCAGCGGCGCCTGGGTCGAGCGCCAGTTGACGGCGGCCGCGTCGCCCGACGGCGAGGACTGGCTGAACAGGGCGGCCATGGAATCCTGCGGCGCGATGTCGGAGGGGGCGACGGCGTAGGGAGACAGCTTCAGCTCGCCCGCCTGCGCCGCAGCGGCGAACGCGCATGTCATGACGACGACTTGCAGCCCAGCCCAGCGCCGCATTTTCCTCTCCAACGACCGCGGTTGCCCCACGGTTCAGCTAGCGTCTCACATCTACGCAAATCCGCACGTAGAAAAGGGTTCCCGCAAGAGTGGCGCCATTAGGCATGCCGTCCATCGAGGCGAACCCTGAGGCGGCTCGGGTCGCGCCCGAAGGCCGAGGGGAAAAACGCAAAAGGCCGGAGGGTTCTCCCTCCGGCCCGGAGCATTTTTCTGAAGTTAGACCATTCGCTACGCCGAACCGGCGGCCACTTCGGCTGCGAATGGTCTGCGCCACCTTACGGTGAACAAGTTCGATCACATTTGCGCGCACGCATGCCCTACTGGCAGGCGAGGCACTCCTCGTAGTCGGTCTTGCCCTCGTTCGGCAGGGTGATCTGGGCGATCTCCTCGCCGCCGGCGTGGGCGGCGCGCTGCACCGACTTGGAGCGCAGGTAATAGAGCGACTTGCAGCCCCGCTCCCACGCCATCCAGTGCAGCATGTGCAGGTCCCATTTGTCGACGTCGCCCGGCAGGAAGACGTTGACCGACTGCGACTGGCAGACGTCGGGGGTGCGGTCGGCGGCCAGCTCGACCACCCAGCGCTGGTCGATCTCGAAGGCGGTCTTGTAGACGTCCTTCTCGTCCTGGCTCAGGAAGTCGAGGTGCTGCACCGAGCCCTCGTTCTGCAGGATCGAGTCCCACACCGCCGGGGTGTTGCGGCCCTTCGCCTCGAGCAGGCTCTCCAGGTAGGGGTTCTTCACCGCGAACGAACCCGACAGGGTCTTGTGGGTGTAGATGTTGGCCGGGATCGGCTCGATGCCGGCGCTGGTCCCGCCGCAGATGATCGAGATCGAGGCCGTCGGCGCGATGGCGATCTTGTGGCTGAAGCGCTCCATGACGCCGCGCTCGGCGGCGTCCGGGCAAGGCCCGCGCTCGGCGGCGAGCTTGCGCGAGGCCGCGTCGCAGCCGCGGCGCAGGGTCTTGAACAGGCGCATGTTCCAGGACTTCGCCAGCGCGCTCTCGAACGGCACGTTCTGGCCCTGCAGGAAGGAGTGGAAGCCCATCAGGCCCAGGCCCACCGAGCGCTCGCGCCGGGCGGCGTAGACCGCGTGCTTCATCTCCGGCGGCGCGCGGCTGATGAAGTCCTCCAGCACGTTGTCGAGGAAACGCATCACGTCCTCGATGAAGGTCGGGTGGTCGCGCCACTCCAGGAACTTCTCGGCGTTGACCGACGACAGGCAGCAGACCGCGGTGCGCTCCTCGCCCAGGTGGTCCTTGCCGGTGTGCAGCATGATCTCCGAGCAGAGGTTCGACTGGCGCACGCTGAGGCCCAACTCGCGCTGGTGCTGCGGCATGGCCCGGTTCACGGTGTCGGAGAAGATCAGGTAGGGCTCGCCGGTCTGCAGGCGGATCTCGAGGATCTTCTGCCAGAGGCTGCGGGCGTCGACCTCGCGGATCACCTCGCCGGTCTTGGGCGAGCGCAGGCCGAACATGGCGCCGTCGCGCACGGCTTCCATGAACTCGTCGGTGATCGACAGGCCGTGGTGCAGGTTGAGGGACTTGCGGTTGAAGTCGCCGGAGGGCTTGCGGATCTCCAGGAACTCCTCGATCTCCGGGTGGTGGATGTCGAGGTAGACCGCGGCCGAGCCGCGGCGCAGCGAGCCCTGGCTGATCGCCAGCGTCAGCGAGTCCATCACCCGGATGAAGGGAATGATGCCGCTGGTCTGGCCCGCGCCCTTGACCTTCTCGCCGATCGAGCGGACGCCGCCCCAGTAGGTGCCGATGCCGCCGCCGTTGGAGGCCAGCGCCACGTTCTCGTTCCAGACGCTGACGATGCCGTCGAGGTTGTCGGGCACCGCGTTCAGGAAGCAGGAAATCGGCAGGCCGCGCGAGGCGCCGCCGTTCGACAGCACGGGGGTCGCGGGCATGAACCAGAGATTTGAAATGTAATCGTAGATCCGCTGGGCGTGCTCGGCGTCGTCGGCGAAGGCCGTCGCCACCCGGGCGAACATGTCCTGGTAGGACTCGCCCGGCAGCAGGTAGCGGTCTTCCAGCGTGGTCTTGCCGAAATCCGTAAGCAGCGCGTCGCGGCTGCGGTCGACCTCGACCTTCCGCACGAGCTGCAGCTGCGGTCGATCGGCGCGCTTGTCCGCCCGCCCATTTTCCAGCTGGCCTGAGCCGCCTGAGATCTCAACCTTCGCCGCTTCGATGCTCATGTGTCCCAAAACCCACTATAATCAGGAGCTTCGGCGCGGATCGCCTGCACTCCTGGCCCCCTATATCTTGTGGGCCCCGCACCCACGCAACCCATATATGGGGACACGTTGGCTAAAGAGTCGTCAATGAGGCGATCCATCCGCCCCCAGCCTTTTTTCCTAACAACCTCTTAAATGCGATCTTTCTCCCTCGGGGGAAGGGGTCGGCGGGCGCGGCCGCGGCCAACGATTCACAGGACTGTGAACAGCCTTTTGTTAAGCTTCAGCGCCGCAGCAGCGTCAGACCGCCGCGGTGGGGAACCGCGCCCCCAAACGCAAGAAGCCCGGCCTTTCGGCCGGGCTTCCGCTAACGCATCCGACGAACCGTCGGCGATCGAGATCAGAAGTTGATGTCGATCGTCGAACGACGGTTCAGCGGCTCCTTCACGCCGTCGGCGGTCTGGACGGCGAGGTCGGTCTCGCCCTTCCAGTCGACCGCCAGGGCGGTCTGGGCGACGCCAGCACCCACCAGGGCGTCGGCCACCGCCTTGGCGCGGCGTTCCGACAGGCGGGTGTTGTAGGCCGGCGAGCCGGAGGTGTCGGTGTGGCCGACCACCACCACGCGGGTCGCATGACCGGCGTTGGCGTAGTTGGCGGCTTCCGTCACCACCTGCTGGGCTTCCGGCGTCAGGATGTACTGATCGAACGGGAAGTAGACGATGAACTGCTTCGCCTCGAAGGCCGGCGGCGGAGGCGGCGGCGGCGGAGGCGGAGGCGGCGGGGGAGGCGGCGGCGGCGGGGGCGGAGGC
>NZ_DATELG010000004.1:0-2913 GCF_035276905.1 Phenylobacterium sp.
CGGCTGCAGCGAGGCCAGCTTCTTTTCGAAGAGCAGGATCAGCGGCTCTTCGAGGTCGGCCTCCATCTTCTCGGCGTTGGTGATGAAGTACGGCGACAGGTAGCCGCGGTCGAACTGCATACCCTCGACGACGTCGAGCTCGGTGTCGGCGGTCTTGGCTTCTTCGACGGTGATGACGCCTTCGTTGCCGACCTTTTCCATGGCCCGGGCGATCATCTCGCCCACTTCGGTGTCGCCGTTGGCCGAGATGGTGCCGACCTGGGCGATCTCGCTGTTGGCCGAGACCTTCTTGGCGTTGGCCTTGATCTCTTCGATGACGCGGGCCACGGCTTTGTCGACGCCGCGCTTCAGGTCCATCGGGTTCATGCCGGCGGCCACCGACTTCAGGCCTTCCACGACGATGGCTTGCGCCAGCACGGTCGCGGTGGTCGTGCCGTCGCCGGCCTTGTCGTTGGTCTTGGAGGCGACTTCGCGGATCAGTTGGGCGCCGAGGTTCTCGAACTTGTCGGTCAGCTCGATTTCCTTGGCGACCGAGACGCCGTCCTTGGTCGAGCGCGGGGCGCCGAAGGACTTCTCGATGACCACGTTGCGGCCCTTGGGGCCGAGGGTGACCTTCACCGCGTTGGCGAGGATGTTGACGCCGCGCAGCATGCGGTCGCGCGCGTCGGAAGCGAAGTAGACGTCTTTGGCAGCCATGGGTGCTGTCCTTCTCTGGATTTTACGTGGAAATTGCGAGGCTTAGGCGAGCACGCCCAGGATGTCGCTTTCCTTCATGATCAGCAGGTCCTTGCCGTCGAGCTTGACCTCGGTGCCGGACCACTTGCCGAACAGGATGCGGTCGCCCGCCTTCACGTCGAGCGCCTGGACCTTGCCCGAGTCGTCGCGCGCGCCGGGACCGACGGCGATGACCTCGCCTTCCTGCGGCTTTTCCTTGGCGGTGTCGGGGATGATGATCCCGCCCTTGGTCTTCTCTTCTTCCTCGACGCGCTTGACGAGGACGCGGTCTCCCAGGGGACGAAACGCCATGATCTTCTATCTCCGTTCGAGACGGTTGCAGTGTGGATGACGTGAGCGCCGAAGGGTCGCGGCTTAACCGTGTTAGCAGTCCGGACCCTTGAGTGCTAACGCCCGCACGGAATTAGGAGGGGCGCGCTCGGGAGTCAAGCTGCGGCCTCGGCGGGAACCTGACTTGCGAAATGACGTTCACGGAACCTGGGCCGTGATGGATCGTTCCGCGTCAGCTGGGAATCCGAGTTGGGTTGCAAATGCCTCTGCAGTCATTCCTGTGCAAGGTGGTGCGCGAGGGCGCGCTGACGGTGCGCCTGCCGGACGGCGTGGTGCTGGAGCTGGGCGACCGCAGCGGCACGCCGGTCGTGGTCAGAATAACCTCGCGCCGCTGGATGGCCCGGATCGCGGCCAATCCGTCGCTGGCGGTGGGCGAGGCCTACATGGAAGGCGGTCTCGTCGTCGAGGCCGGCGACATCTGGGATTTCGCCGAGATCATCGGCCGCAACGCCGACTACCGGCCGTTGAAGCGGGCCGGCGCGCTGGAGCGCTGGTGGCTGGACCGGCGGCTGCAGGCCAACGCCCGGCTTCAGGCGCGCCGCAACATCGCCCATCACTACGACCTCTCGGTCGACTTCTACCGCCGCTTCCTCGACGAGGACCTGCAGTACTCCTGCGCCTACTTCCCCTATCCGGGCGCGAGCCTGGAGGAGGCGCAGCTCGCCAAGAAGCGCCATTTGGCGGCCAAGCTGCTCCTGTCCCCCGACCAACGGGTGCTGGACATCGGCTGCGGCTGGGGCGGGCTCGGCCTGACCTTGGCCAAGGACAGCGGCGCGCGCGTCGACGGCGTCACCCTCTCCGTCGAGCAGCTGGGGATGGCCCAGGCCCGCGCTGAGGCCGCGGGTCTTGCGAACCGCGCGCAGTTCTCGCTCACCGACTACCGCGACGTCGCCGGCCCCTACGACCGGATCGTCTCGGTGGGCATGTTCGAGCACGTCGGGCGGCCGAACTTCCAGACCTATTTCGACCAGGTCGCGCGGCTGCTGAAGGACGACGGCGTGGCGGTGATCCATTCGATCGGCCGCCACGAGGGCCCCTCCTTCACCCAGCCGTGGATCGCCAAGTACATCTTCCCGGGCGGCTACATCCCGGCGATGAGCGAGGTGCTGACCTGCGTCGAGCGGGCCGGGCTGATGGTCACCGACATCGAGGTGCTGCGGCTGCACTACGCCGACACGCTCCGCGCCTGGCGCCAGCGCTTCAACCGCCAGCGGGCGACGATCGCGAAGATGTACGACGAGCGGTTCTGCCGGATGTGGGAGCTCTACCTCTGCCTCAGCGAGGTCGCCTTCCGTTACCGCGGCCACATGGTCTTCCAGCTGCAGCTGGCCAAGAAGGTCGACGCCGTCCCGCTCACCCGCGACTACATCGGCGAGGCCGAGCGGCGCATCGCCCGTCCCGTCCGGCGGGCGGCTTGAGTGTCCGGCTGAGGCGTCAGGGCGCCTCCTGCTCCAGGCGGGCCAGCTCTTGCAGCGTATTGGCGCCGGCGAAGGCGCGGGCCGCCTCGGGCCCGAACTCGACGATCGCCAGGCCGCAGGCGGCGGCGAAGCCGCGCAGCGAGCTGCGGCCCGCGCCGACGTAGGCCGGGAGCTGGTCCAGCGCGCTTACCCGCCAGAGCCCGCAGACCGGCTGCAGCTGGCCTTCGACCGCAGGCAGGACGACGCCGTGGCCGGCCGCCATCGCCGCGGCCAGCCGCGCGGGCAGGTCCGGCGGCAGGCCGGGCATGTCGCAGGGCAGGGTCAGCAGCAGGCCGGCGTCCGCGCCTTTGGCCCAGTCGAGCGCGCCGGCCAGGCCGGCGAGCGGTCCCGGCACGTCGGCGCGGTCGAGCGCCAGCGGGCAGTCCACTGC
>NZ_DATELG010000005.1:0-2029 GCF_035276905.1 Phenylobacterium sp.
TCTGGGCGCTCTCGTACAGCGAGCCCTCGATGCGGCCGTCGGCGGCGACGGTGTCGTCGCGGATCTTCTCTTCCAGCTGCTTGAGGCTCAGGGCTCCGTCGAAGGTGCGCGAGATCGTCAGCGCCTTGGCGGGGCTGGGCTTTAGCGAGAGGCTGACCAGGCGGGCGCGCCCGCCTTCGCCGTCCGGCTTGGCGATGGCGGCTTCGAAGGCCAGGCCGGCCTTGATGTTGACCGTGTCCATCCCCTGCGCCAGCGCTTCGACGGCGCGGCGAGCCTCGTCGGCGGAGACGCCCGCCCGCTCGACCGCCTCGGCCAGGGTCTCGCCCGGCAGCACGCTGACCGGCACGGTCTGCGGTTCGGCGACCGCGGGCTTGGGCGGGGCGGGGGCCACGGTCATGGCGACGTCGTTCGCAGGCGGCGCGGCGCCCAGGAACAGCTCCGCGGTCTTCCAGCCGCCCGCCAGGGCCAGCGCCACGCCGGCGGTCGCGAGCACGCGCGGCCCATGCCGCAGGCAGGCTTGAGGCAGCCGGAAATCCTGCATCACCGCTCCAGGTTAGATGGACAGGGTTAACCACGCCTACCGCCGAGCTTGGCTGGCCATGGAGCGCCCCGACCTGTCGGAAGATGCCTAACGCGGCCGCAAGCGGCGCTGGCGCGATTTGCCACGCTTGAGGGCCAGGGAGCCCGGATTGGGGCGAGCTTCTCGGACGCTCGCCCTGCGGGAATGATCCACGCTCAGATCAGCGTCAGCGCGATCTCGGCCGGGCGGCACAGCGCCGCGCCCTTGGGCGTCGCAACGATCGGCCGGTTGACCAGGATGGGATCCAGGATCATCGCCGCGATCAGCGCCTCGTCGGACGCCTGCGGGTCGGTGAGGCCGAGCTCTTCGGCCTTGGTGCCCCGGACGCGCAGGATGTCGTGGGCGGAGGCGTCCATGCGCTGGAGCAGGTCCTGCAGCTGCTCGCGGGTCCAGCCGGTCTTCAGGTACTCGACGACCTTCGGCTCGATGCCCTTCTCGCGCAGCAGGGCGAGCGTGTTGCGCGACGTGCCGCAGTTCGGGTTGTGGTAGACGACGACGTCAGGCTGACCGGCCATTCCGCTCTCCTCATATCTGCCCACGATCTATCAGCTTCGACCGGCTGCGCCTATCGCGGCGGGGAGCGAGCGTCGCTCCGCCCTCACCAGGCGAGCTTGCGCGTTCCGGTCGCCAGGGTCTCGCCAGAGCGGCCGATCGCCATGACCTGGGCGGGCGGCGGGGGCGGCGGCCTTACCCCGGCGGGCCAGCCGGCGAAGCCTGCCGAGTAGCGCAGCTGCAGGGCGCCCGGCCCGGCCGGCTGCAGGACCAATGTCAGGCCCTCGCCCGGCGGCGCGGCCCAGACGAGCCGCGACCAGCGGCCGGGCGCCAGCGGCTGGTCGGTTGGCGCTTCGCCGGCCTGGACCAGGCGGGCCGGCGTGTCGGGAGAGAGCCACAACGCCAGGGTCTGGGCGCTGGGCTCCGTCACCGTCACCGCGACGCGGCCGCCCGTCAGGCGAGAGAGGCCGACCATCGGCGGCGGAACATTGGCCAGCCGCGCCGGCGCCGCATCGACGGGCTGTTCCCAGGCCCAGTGCGCGAAGCGAAAGATCTTCCCGCCGTCGGCGCGCAGCACGGCGTCGGACCAGGCGCTGCGCAGGCGGACCGGGGTCACCCGCCAGGCCCGGCCGGCGTCCTGGTCGAGCTGGTAGGCGACGAAGCTCGGCTGCGGATGACGCGCGTCCCATGGGCTCGTCAGCCGCAGGAAGACGACGACGACCGCCCCTGCGAGCAGCAGGGCCCGGCCGGTCAGTCGCTCGGGCGGGGCGCCTGCCGCCGGCTGGGCGAGCGGCCAGGCGACCAGGGCGGCGATGAACAGCGCCATCGACAACAGCTCCGGCAGGCCGGTCACCACCGCCGCCAGGTGCGCGTGCACGCCGGCCCAGGCGAGGCCGAGGGTCGCGAGCAGGGCGAGCGCCGGCAGCCGGCCGGAGCGGTGGTTGGCGCTCAGCGTCG
>NZ_DATELG010000006.1:0-12443 GCF_035276905.1 Phenylobacterium sp.
CGCAGCCGCCGCCGCGCGCACCGCCGCCTGCGCCACCGCCGGCGGGTCCGGCCGCCTGGAGTCGCGCTGCATGTAGGGGAATTGATAGCGCAGGCTCGCCACCCCCAGGCCCGCCAGGCCGTCGGCGATGGCGCTCATCGACCGGTGCGTCATGCCCGCGCCGGCGCCGTGGGCCAGCACCAGGCAGGCGCGCGCCGCGTCGGGCGCCTGCCAGAGGCCGGAAACCGGATCTGCGTCGCCGATCGGTATGGTGACGTCCTGGGCCTGCATCGGGCGATCATAGACGACCCGGGCCGGGCGCAACGCCTCATCTGTCCACGGCCGGACAGACGAGCACCTGGCGCTCGCCTAACGTCGGTTTCAGACACTCAGCTTGCGAGAACGAGATGGCCGCGTACCAAGCCTATGCCGGCGCGTTCAGCGACGGACGGCGGGATTTTCGCTGGAGCTGTTATGCGACATGCCGCGTCTACGAGGTCCGCGCGCTGGACTCCAGCCTGCCGGCCGCGCCCGACGGCCGCAAGTGGGTGAGCCGGCGCCAGCATGGCCAGAGCGGGCCGCGGATGGCGATGCTGGTGGATCGCCAGATCGACGAATTCTCGCATATGCTCGCCCAGATCTCGGAGCCGCGGTCGTTCGCGCCGGTCGGCTACTGAGCTCCGCCCGGGCCTGAAGGCGGAGGCTCAGGCCGGCGACCGCGCCGTCACGATCCAGACCGCGGCGTCGAGCTTCGGCCCCTCCGGCCCGTCATGCGCCGCCAGGGTCGCCCGCACGCGCGGCCGCACCGGCTCGCGCAGCTCGGGATTTTCACGCAGGATCGCCCCCAACGGGCCGATCCTGAGCGCCAGGGCCAGCGCGGTCTCCAGGTCGCCGCTTCCGACCTTTTCGTCGTGCGGCGTGATCTCGACGGCCTCGAAGCCCGCGTCAGCCAGGATGCCGCGCACGCGGTCGGGATCGGCGAAGGCGAACGGGCCGGGCGCGCCCGGCTCCTGCGGCGCCGGCGGCGGCACGAGCGTCCCCGCCGCCTCCATCGGCAGGCGCATGATCGGGTTCACGCCGGGCGTGCGCCAGCAGACGAAGGCGAGCCGGCCGCCAGGCTTCAGCGCGCGCCGGATGTTGGTGAAGGCGGCCGCCGGATTTTCGAAGAACATCACCCCGAAGCGTGAGAAGGCGGCGTCGAACGTCCCGGGCTCGAAGGGGAAGACCTGGGCGTCCCCCTGCGCCACCTTCAGCCCGGCCACGCCTGCGATCCGGCGGCGCGCGACGTCCAGCAACGGCTCGGAGAGGTCGACGCCCAGCACCGCCCCGCCCGCCCCCACGGCCCGGGCCAGCTCAAGGCTCGTCTCGCCGGCGCCGCAGCCGACGTCGAGGATGCGCTCGCCCGGTGCGGGCGCCAGCGCGGCCATCGCGCGGCGGCCCAAGGGGGCGACCTGCAAGTCGAGGCCTTTCTGGAATTCGGCCCAACTGCGGCCAGCGGCCTCGTTCCAGTAGGCGGCCTGCGCCGCGTTGGGTTCGCTCATCGGATCCACTCGCCATTCATTCCGAAGGTGGACGCTGTTTTAGCAGACACGGCTGGCGGCTGAGCGACCGTCTGACGCAGGGCCGCGCCTGAGCCGTAGCCTCGCGCGCGCGGCGACCTTAGGCTCCACGGTCACGCTTCAGCTCAAGAATCACCAACGGGGGAGTCTCCAATGCCTCGCAGGCCTCTTCTGCCGCTCGCGGCGATCGCTACGCTCATGCTGTCGGCCGCAGCCCAGGCCCAGGAAGCGCCCGCCTCGCCGCCGGCCTCGGCCGCCGCGGCGCCGGCGCACAAGTCGTACACCCCCGACCAGATGAGCAGCTTCGCCCATGCGACCGTCGAGCTGCAGAACCTGGGCTCCCAGGACCCGGACCAGATGACCAAGGCGATCCAGGGCGCCGGGATGAGCGTCGAGGACTACAACAGGATGGGCGACGCCATGCGGGCCGATCCCAAGCTGGCCTCCAGCCTGACGCCCTATCTCGACTCCGCCAACACCGACCGCGCCGCGCGCGTCTACGCCGAGCGCTCGCGGACTCCGAGCTTCGCCGGCCAGCCGCGCCGGACGACCTCGCATCACGCCGCCGCCGCCAGCCACAAGACCACCGCCCACAAGACGAGCAGCCGGCATTCGCGCAGCGCCAGCGCGCACAAGGCCGCGCGCACCGCCAAGCACGCGCATGCGGCCAAGGCCTCGCACAAGCACACCACGAGCGCCGCGCACCACGCGACGAAGAAGAAGACGAGCGCCCACAAGGCCTCGTCGGCGGCGCACAAGACGCGCAGGCACAAGCGGTCCTGAGCGCCGAACGGCCGCTTGCACGGCTCTCGGCGATCTGTCCGCCGGCCCGCGCCAACGCTCGGGCGATAAGCGGCCGGGCCTGCCTTGCGCGGGGGCGCCATTTGACTAGGAGGTGACGGGCGTCCGCGGCGCGGACGGCGGCCGGTGATGGTCGCGGGAGGAGTGACGATGAAGCTCGGGATGCCGGAAGGCAGCCTGCCGGTGCAGGAGATGTTCGAGCGCTTCTTCGCCACCGAGTCGACCTCGGCGCGGGTCCGCGCGGCCGAGCCGGTGGGTTTCGATTCTGCGCTGTGGAGCGAGTTGGTCGGCCTGGAAGCGCCGCTGATGCGCCTGTCGGCCTCCGCCGGCGGCGGCGAGATGAGCCTGTTCGACGCCTGCCTGATGATGGAGCAGGCCGGCCGCCGCCTGGCTTCGGCGCCCCTGGCCGAGGCGGTCGTCGCGGTCCGCGCGCTGGGCGAGCTGGGCGGCGACGTGGCCCGCGTCTGGATCGAGAAGGTCCGCGCCGGCGGCGCCGTCCTGACGCTGGCCCTGCACCCGGCCGAGGCCGGCGCGGCCCAGCTCGTCCCGGGCGGGGCGGCGGCGGAAGGGATCCTGAGCTTCGACGGCTCCGAGGTGGCGATCGAGGTCCCCGCCGCTCCGCTGGTAGCGCCCGCCACCCTGGGCGGTTCGGCGATCGGCGTCTTCGTCCCCGGCATGGGCGAGCGCCACGTCATCGCCAGCAACGCCGACGCCGCGCGCATCTGGATGGCCGCCGTCGAGGAATGGAAGGTGCTGACCGCCGCGGCGCTCACCGGCCTTTCGCTGGAAGTCCTGCAGATGGCGGCGACCTACGCCGCCGAGCGCATGGCCTTCGACCAGCCGATCGGCGCCAACCAGGGCATCGCCCACCCGCTGGCCGACGACGTGATCGACGCCGACGGCGGCAAGATGCTGCTGTGGGCCACCCTGCGCGCGCTGGCGGACGGCAGGGCGGACGCCGCCTCGATGGTCTCGCAGCTGTTCTGGTGGGCCTCGCGCACCGCCACCAGCGCCGTCGCCCATGCGCTGCACACCTTCGGCGGCTACGGCCTGTCGAACGAGTACGACCTGCAGCTCTACCACCGCCGGGCCAAGGCCTGGCCGCTGGTGCTGGGCGACCCGCAGACCGAGCTGGTCCGCGCCGGCCGCCGCCTGCTGCTCGGCGAGGCGGCGGTCGCGCCGGATCCAGGCCCGGTCGAGGTCGATTTCGAAGCTCCTCCTGGCGGCGAGGCGCTGGCCGCCGAGACCCGCGCCCTGTTCGCGAGCATCCTGGACCCTGCGAAGCACAAGCTGCACGACCACTCCTTCGAGGCCCACGACTGGGAGGTCCACCGCGCGCTCGGCAAGGCCCGCCTGCTGTTCCCCGAATGGCCGGAGGAATGGGGCGGCCGGGGCGCCGACGCGGCCTCGACCCGGGCCAGCCTCGCGGTCTGGCAAGAGGTCGGCTACATCGCGCCGCCGCGCAGCACGACCGGCCTGGTGGGCGATGCGATCCTGAAGTTCGGCTCCGAGGAGCTGAAGAAGGAGGTGCTGCACGACTTCGCCTCCGGGCAGAAGACCGCGGCGCTGGGCTACACCGAGCCGTCCGGCGGCTCCGACGTGTTCGCCGCCAAGACCCGCGCCGTGCGCGACGGCGACGACTGGGTGATCAACGGCCAGAAGATGTTCACCTCCGGCGCGGAGTGGGCGAGCTACGTCTTCCTCTTGACCCGCACCGACCCGAACGCGCCCAAGCACAAGGGCCTGACCATGTTCCTGGCGCCGCTGGACGCGCCGGGCGTGGAGATCCACCCGGTCTACACCTTCATGGACGAGCGGACGAACGGCACCTTCTACACCGACGTGCGCATCCCCGACCGCTACCGCATCGGCGAGGTCAACGGCGGGGTGACGGTGATGGCCTCGGCCCTCAGCCAGGAGCAGGGCGGCGGCTCCTACCACAAGAACATGCGCGCCATGGCCAGGGCCGCCGAAGCGTGGGCCCGCAAGACCGAGCGCGACGGCAGGCCGGCGATCGAGGATCCGCGCATCCTCGCGCGGCTGGCCCGCGTCCACGCCGACGCCAACATCGCCGAGGCGCTCTCGGCCAAGGTGCTGGGCATGCGGCTGGCGGGCGTGCGCGACCAGGCCTTCGGCCCGGCGGCGAAGGTCTTCTCCACCGAGGCCTTCATCAAGGACTCCGCCGACCTGCTGGACCTGGCGGCGCCGCAGTCGCTGATCCGCGGCCAGGAAGGCCTGGGAATGGTCGAGATGGGCTATCGCCACTCCACCGCCACGACCATCTACGGCGGCGCCAGCGAGGTGCTGCGCAGCATGGTCGCCGAACGGCGCCTGGGCCTGCCGCGCAGCCGCGCGTAGAGTCAGATCCTTCTCGAACTTTTGACTTCCCGGCGAATTTACCGCTGAGGCGCGACCGCCGGGGCGGCGTCCTGCTGCAGGGGAGCGCCGAGAGCTGGGAGATGTCCGTTCGCACCGTCCTGCCCGCCCTGGTCCTGCAGTCGGTGGCGGGCTTCGCCGTCGCCGCCGTCCTGCTGTTCCTGCCGGCCGGGACTCTGGCGTGGCCGGAGGGCTGGGCCTTCCTCATCCTCTTCACGATCTGCAGCCTGGTCACGGACATCTGGCTCCTGCGGCGCGATCCGGCGCTGCTCGCAGCGCGCATGCGCTCGCCCCTGGCCGCCGGCCAGAGCCGGCGCGACCGGACCGTCATGGCGGCGATCCTGGTCGCCTTCGTCGGCTGGATCGTCTTCATGCCGCTCGACGCGCAGCGGTTCGGCTGGTCGCGGACGCCGCCGCCCTGGGTCCAGGCGCTGGGAGCGGCCCTGGTCGTCGCGGCGTTCTGGGGCTGGTTCCGGGTGCTGCGCGCCAACAGCTTCGCGGCGACCACCATCCAACTGCAGCGCGACCGCGGCCAGAGGGTGATCACCACCGGCCCCTACGCCATCGTGCGGCACCCGATGTACGCCTCCAGCATCCTCTTGATGCTGGGCGCGCCGCTGATGCTGGGCTCGCTCTGGGGTCTGGCGGCGCTGGTCGTCTTCATACCGCTGCTCGCCGCCCGTGTGCTGGGCGAGGAGGCCATGCTGTTCGCGGGCCTGCCGGGCTATGCGGACTACGCGCGCAAGGTCCGGTTCCGCCTTGCCCCGGGAATCTGGTGATCGGAACCCCAGCCGCCGGTCGCAGGCGCGCTGCTGCTTAAACGGGACTGGCCGCCGGTGGAACCAATGCTCCAAGACCCGGTTTCGGATCTGGGAGCTTCGCCTTGCCCGACGTCCTGCCGATCGCCCTCGTCCTGGCGCTGCTCGCCCCTGTCCCCGGCGCGGCCCAGGCGGCCGAAGAGCCCCGGCAGGCGACGGCGGGCGACTACGTCCTGGACAGCAGCACCGCCAGCCTCGTCATTCGCCTGACCGGCTTCATCGGCTCCACCACGACCTTGCGCCTCACGAAGCTGGAGGGGCGCCTGCACTACGACCCGGCCCGGCCGGAGGCGGCCAGCGTCACGGTGAGCGCCGATCCGCGATCGATCCAGACGTCGCACACTCCTGTCGCGCGCTACGCCAAGACCCTGTTCGAGCCGCAGAAATTCCCCATCATCGCCTTCACCTCGACCACCCTGACCTGGGACGGCGCCAGTGGCGATGCGACCGGCGACCTGACCTTCCATGGTGTCACGCGGCCGACGACCTTGAACGTGTCGCTGGCGGACGCCCGGCGGGGCGCCTCGCCGACCGAAGAGCGCGTCCGCTTCCTGGGCCGTGGCCAGTTGAAGCGCTCGGCGTTCGGCCTGACCCAGGGCCGGCCCTTCGTCGGCGACACGGTCAGCCTGAGTTTCGACCTGGAGTTCGTGAAGCCGCCGACGCGCAGCGCACAGCGTTGAGGTTGCGTCCGGTCCGCATCGCCCTAAACAGGCGCCGCAAATGCAGGAGCCGCCGATGGACCAGGACTCTGACATGCGGGACGACGAGGAAGGCGGCGGCTTCGACGTCGACGATTGGACCAGGCTCGAGCCCTTCACCGGCGCCGTGGCCACTCTCGCGGACGTGCAGGCCGGACGCGCGGTGTTCGCGCTCGGCGACACCCTGGACGCACGGCCGCTGGACATGGCCCTGCCGCAGCCGGTGATCTGGTGGGACGACGACGGCGAGCAGGCGGCCGTCGCCGTCCAGGCCGAGGCGCACACCACCGAAGACGGCGAGGCGATGGAGGTGCTGGGCCTGATCCTGCCGGACGGCGGCGGGGCCGTCGCCCTGCTGGAGGACGTCGACCTGGTGGACGACACCGATCCCGCCTGGCGCGAGCTGGTCGCCGGCGCCGTCGATCCGGAGGACGCCGACGAAGCCTGAAAGGCGACGCGCCATGGGCCGCGCGGGCGGCCGGCCGATGCGCTAAGCTGCTGGCCGCAGACCGAAAGTTCCGCCCGGCTTGAACCTTTCGCGCCGCTGGCGGGATGAAGGCCGCAGGATGCGAAAGGGTTGACCTTGAACAGCCCAGATGCGGCGAGCGGACGCGAACGGGCCTCGGACCGTGCGAGGCTCGACGACGAGGCGCAGCTGATTGCGCGCATCCGCGCGCGCGACCTGCGGGCGTTCGAGAGCCTGTATCGCCGCTACCATCCGCGGCTGAGCCGCTTCCTGACCAACCTGTTGCGCAGGCCGCATCTGGTGGAGGAGGTCTTGAACGACACCATGCTCGTCGTGTGGAACAAGCCGGACAGCTACAACGGGGCGAGCCGGCTCTCGACCTGGATCTTCGCGATCGGCTACCGCAAGGCGTTGAAGGCGCTGCGCCGCTATGACGATCCGCTGGAGGACCTGCAGGCGGAGAGCCGGGCCAGCGGCGAGCCGGGCCCGGAGATCCAGCTCGGCCGGCGCCAGGCGCACGAGGCCCTGCTGGGCGCAATGGGCGAGCTGTCGCCCGACCACCGCGCGGTGGTCGACCTGACCTACTTCCACGAGATGGGCTACCGCGAGATCGCCGAGGTCATGGACTGCCCGGTCGACACGGTGAAAACGCGCATGTTCTACGCCCGCCGCCACCTCAAGCGCGTGCTGGCCGGCGCGCTCTCGGACTGGGTCTAGGACGGCCGCCATGCGCCGCACCGATCCCCTTCCGCCCCACCGCCCCCTGGACTGGCACGAGCAGACCCAGACGCTGCTGCCCTGGTACGTCAGCGGCGAGCTCGACGGCGAGGAGCTTGAGCTGGTCGAGGCGCATCTGCGCGAGTGCGCCGAATGCCGCGCCGAGTTCCGGCTGGAGCATCGGCTCGGCCATGCGGTGGCGGGGATGCCGTTCGACGCGGACCTGGGCTGGGTCCGGATGCGCGAGCGGATCGCCGCGCAGCGGGACCGTCAGGGCCTCTCGGGCGTCCTCCGCGGCGCCTTCTCGTCCAGCGCCCGGACGGGCTGGGCGATCGCCGCCCAGGTCGTGCTGGTGGTCGGCGCGATCGGCATGCTGCTGCCGCTGACCCAGCCGGCGGCGAGCGACCACGCCCCCGGCGCCCCTGCCCCCGGCTACCACGCCCTGGGCGCCGCGCCCCCTGCGCCCGCCGGCGACGTGATCGTCGTTTTCCGCCCCGAGGCCCAGGCCCAAGACCTTTCGCGCGCGCTGCGCGACAGCAGCGCCCGGCTGGTCGACGGCCCGACCGCGGCCGGCGCCTATGTGCTGGCGGTCGCCCCCAGCGAGCGCGCCGCCGCCCTGGCGAAGCTTCGCGCCAGCGGCGAGGTCGTCATGGCCGAGCCGATCGACCCGGCGACGCGGCCATGAGACGGCCCCCGCTGCGCCGGTTCGCCTGGCTGGCAGCCTCGGTCTGGGCCGCCTGCGCCGGCCCCGCTGCAGCCGCCGCTCCCCCCGCCGTCACTGTCGCCGCACCGCAAGGCGGACCAAGCGCGGGGCGGGACGCGCGGCAGGAGGTGCTGGTGCTAGTGCGCCTGCCGCCGGCGCATTACCGGCCGGGCGCCGACTACATCGGCGGCTATGCCGACGACCTCTCGCGCAAGACCCAGCGCCAGCTGGCCGAGCGGATCGCGCGGGCGCACAAGCTGACCCTGGTCGACGACTGGCCGATGCCGCTCCTGGGCCTGGACTGCTTCGTCATGGCCGCGCCCGGCGGTCCGAAGGAAGCGGCGCAGGCCGCCGCCGCCCTGGCCCGCGATCCGGCGGTGGCCTGGACCGAGCCCATGCACCTCTACCATGCCGAGGGCCAGCCGGCCGCAGCCTCCCCGGCGCGGGGCGATCCGCTGTTCGCCGCCCAGCCGGCGGCGCGGGAATGGCGTTTGGCCGACCTGCACAAGACCGCGACCGGCCGGCGCGTGCCGGTGGCGGTGATCGACAGCCAGGTGGAGACGGACCACCCCGACCTCCAGGGCCAGATCGCGGCGAAGGCCGACTTCACCCCCCAGCCCTCCAGCAGCGGCGAACGGCACGGAACCGGCGTGGCCGGCGTGATCGCCGCGAAGGAGAACAACGGCCTCGGCGTGGCCGGCGTCGCCCCAGGCGCCAGGCTGCTAGCGCTGCGCGCCTGCTGGGAAGCGGGCGCCGGCCAGGGCACGGTCTGCGACAGCGTCAGCCTCGCCAAGGCGCTGCACTTCGCCATCGAGCGCCGCGTCCAGGTGATCAACCTCAGCCTCGCCGGTCCGCCCGACATGCTGCTCGGCAAGCTGCTGGACGTGGCGCTGGCGCGCGGCGCGACGGTGGTCGCAGCCTTCGACCCGCACCTGCCCCAGGGCGGCTTTCCCGCCTCGCACAAGGGGGTCGTCCGCGTTGCGGACGAGTCCTTGGCGAGCGTGCAACCGGGAGTCTACAGTGCGCCGGGGCAGGATGTGCCCACCACGCAGCCAGGTGGACGGTGGTCTCTCGTCGACGGCAGCTCCTATGCGGCGGCCCACGTGAGCGGGCTGATGGCTCTGCTGCGTGAGCGCGCGCGAGCCAGCGCCGGCGCGCTCACCCTGGTCTCGACGCGACCCGGCGGCGGGTCCATCGACGCCTGCGCAAGCCTGCTCGGCCAGGCCCGCGCCTGCCCCCGCCAGGCCCTCGCCAGCAAGGCTCTCGGCGTCGCCGGGATGGCGCGCTAGAGCATTCGGCGGTTCGAATGAACCGACGATTGCTCGTAAGCCTTTGAAGTTAGACCATTCGCGACACCGAACCGGCATCCACTTCGGCTGCGAATGGTCTAGGGAAAGGTCCGCGCCCCTCTACCCGCTCGTCCCCGCGAAAGCGGGGATCCAGGCGCTTTTCGTTCCGGGCCTCGCGATCGCCTTGACGCCTCAGCACAAAAAAACCCGGGCGCCCGCTTTCGCGCGGAGGAGCGGATTTGGGGGACCCGCCCTCGCCATCCTGACGGCCGTGCTCGCCGTGGGTGCGGCGAACAGCGCCGCCGCCCAGGTCAGGGCCGCCGCCGAGGTCGCCACCAGCGCGCGGTTTCGCGGCCGAGCGGTCAGCCAGAACCAGCCGGTGGCCGGCCTCGATCTCTCCTACGACGCGGCGAGCGGCGTCTACGCCGGGGTCTCGGGCGCCGTGGCGGCGACCTCGCACGACGGCCTGCAGGGGCTGACGCTGCGCGAGTACCTCGGCTACGCCCGGCGGCTCGACGCGGGCCCGACCGTCGACTTCGGCTTCACCCACGCCACCTACAGCGAATACTACGGCGGCCGGGGCGCGCCCCAGTACAGCGAGGTCTACGCCGGCCTGACCACACGCCGCCTCACCACGCGGCTCTCCTATTCGCCGAGCTATTTCGGCAGCCAGATCCGCACGCTCTACGGCGAGGTCGAGAGCGCCGTGCAGCCGGCGCGCAACTGGCGCCTCAGCGCCCACGGCGGCGTGCTCGCCCGGGTCGGCGGCGGTCAGCCGCCGCCTGGCTACCGGACGCTGCAGTACGACTGGCGCGTCGGTCTGGCGACCGCGCTCCGCAGCTTCGAAGTCGAACTCGCCTGGTCCGGCGCCGGGCCCGACGCGGCCTACGGCAGTCGCTCAGGCGTGGTCCTGGCGCTGCGGCGCGACTTCTGAGCCGACGCACAATTTCGTGTTCGCGTCGAACGTGACGTGCGGCCTCGGAGATTTACCGCTCAGGCCGGCGCTAGGCCGGCCCAGCACGGGAGAGCTCCCCCATGTCGCGCCTGTCCAGAAGCGCCAAGGCTGTCGTCGTCGCCGCCAGCCTGATTGGCCCGCCAACGCTCGCCGCGCCCATTGCGCTCAGCGACGCCCAGCTCGGGGCCGTCTCCGCCGGGGTGAAATTCAACATCACCAACCAGGTCTCCGACCAGGCCGGGGCGGCCAATGTGACCGACCCGCTGCTGGTCAACGCCTGGGGTCTGAGCCAGGGGCCCGGCACCCTGCTGTGGGTCGCCAACAACGGCTCCAACACCTCGACGATCTATGATCCCAGCACCTTCGCCAAGGCGCCGCTGAACGTGAACGTGCCGGGCGCGCCGACCGGCACCACCTTCGTGGGCGTCGGCAACGCCTTCAACGTCAGCGAGGGTGGCAAGATGGGGAACACCATCTTCGCCTTCGCCACCGAGGGCGGGCAGCTCGAGGGCTGGAACCCGACCGTCGACGCCCAGAACGCCATCGTCGCCAAGACCATCGACGGCGCGATCTTCAAGGGGCTGACGCTCGGCTCCAACGGCGCGCAGGCCCTGCTCTTCGCCAGCGACTTCGGCCACGGCGCGGTGAGCGCGTTCGACTCCGGCTTCAACCAGGTCAACAGCTTCACCGATCCGAACCTGCCGCCGAACTATGTGCCGTTCAACGTGCAGAACCTGAACGGCGAGCTCTACGTCACCTTCGCCCTGAAGCAGCCGGGCGACAAGGACGAGACCGCCGGCAAGGGCCTGGGCTTCGTCGACGTGTTCGACACCGCCGGCCATTTCGAGCGCCGGCTGATCTCGAACGGCAAGCTGAACGCGCCGTGGGGCCTGGCGATCGCGCCGCAGAGCTTCGGCAAGTTCGCCGGCGCCCTGCTGGTCGGCAATTTCGGCAACGGCAAGATCAACGCCTACAATCCGGTGACCGGCGAGTGGCTGGGCCAGGTGAAGGATCTCGCGGGCAATCCCAGCATCGACGGCCTGTGGGCGCTGCATACAGGGCCCAACGGAACCATCATCTTCTCCGCCGGGCCGAACGACGAGACCCACGGCCTGGTCGGCACGATCCAGCCGGCGGGCATGCGGATGTGGGGCCGCGACCAGGTCGCCAACATGGCCATGATGCACCATTGAGGCCGGGCTCATGGATCGACATGTCCTGGTCGCGCGGGCGCAGCCCTTAGCCCGCGCCGCCTTGCTGGCGTTCGTCGCCTGCGCAGCGTTTCCGCGCGGCGCCGAGTCCGCTCCCGCCCGTCCGGACGCCATGCCCGTCCGCAGCCTCATCGAGCTGCGCGACGATCGCCTGGCGCGCCAGCATTGGGACCTGTCGTGCGGGGCGGCGGTCGTCGCCACCCTGCTCACCTACCAGCTGGGGGCGCCGGCGAGCGAGCGCGACGCCGCGCTCGGGATGCTGCGCTCCGGCGACGCTCGGCTCGTGCGCGCCCGGCTGGGCTTTTCGCTGCTCGACGTCAAGCGCTTCGCCGCCGCCCGGGGCTTCGAGGCCGAGGGCTATGGCGGCCTGACGCTGGACGAGCTGGTCGCCATGGCGCCGGTGATTACGCCCATCCGCGTGTTCGGCTTCGGCCACTTCGTCGTCGTGCGCGGCCGCCAGGGCGACCGGCTGCTGCTCGCCGACCCGGCGTTCGGCAACCGGACGATGACCGTCGGCGCCTTCCAGGCGGCCTGGCCCAGCCGCATCGGCCTGGTGATCCTGCCCGAGGGCCAGCCGCATCCGCCCAACCGCATGGGTGCCCCGCCCGAGCTGTTCCTCACGCCCGCGGCGAGCGCGGTGCGCAGCGCCGACGCCAACCTCCGCGCCGCGGAAGCCGTGCGATGAGGGCCGCCGTCCCGGCCCTCGTCGCGCTCGCCATGGCCGCCGCGGCCGGGCCGATCTGCGCCCAGCCGCTGACGCGGGACGATCTCGTCAAGGCGCTCGCCGACCGTGACCGGCGGATCGCCGACCTGGAGCGCCGGCTGGCCGACCTCGAGCGCCAGCGCCCCGCAGCGCCCGCGGCCGCCGCAG
>NZ_DATELG010000007.1:0-3641 GCF_035276905.1 Phenylobacterium sp.
CTCCGGCGTGGGCTGCGGCGGGCCCTCGATGCGCTCGTTGCTCAAGGGCGTGGCGTCGACCGCGTCGATCGCGGCGGCGGGCCCGGCGCCGGCCGTGGCCTTCTCGCCCGGCAGGCGGCCGCCGCGCTGCGGGGCGTTGACGATCCCCATCACGAAGGCGCTGACCGCCGCCAGGCTGATCAGGCCGGCGACGATCTGCAAGACGCGGTGCGGCATGGTCCACTGCATGGCGTGGGACCCTAATAGGACGGCCCCGTCAGCGGAAGCGCACATCGCGCCGGGCCGTTCGAACTCGCTCCCGGCGGCCCCGCGCGTGAGGGACATCCAATGATATTCGCCGAGGCCATCGATCCTTGTTCCGCGAACGGGAGTTGTGGAATCGTCCCGGCCGGCGGGCCCTGGACGGCCAGGTTTGGGCCGGAATTCCTGAGGCGGAACAGGAGGGCGCGCCAATGGTGCGAACCGGGTTCGATCACGAAATCTTGCTGCTGCAGGGCGGCGGCGCGCTCGGAGCCTACCAGGCCGGCGTTTATGAGGGCCTAATCGAGGTCGGCATCGCGCCGACCTGGGTCGTGGGCATCTCCATCGGCGCCATCAACTCGGCGCTGATCGCCGGCAACCCGCCCGAGCGGCGGGTAGAACGGCTGCGTGAGTTCTGGCGGAGGATGTCGCTCGACGTCACCCCGCCGTTGCCAGCATGGCTGGATTCGCTACGGCCGGCGGCCAACTACATGGCCGCCATGTCGGCGATGACCTTTGGCATCCAGGACTTCTTCACGCCCCGGACCCCGCCGCCGTGGTTTGCGCCCGACGGCGCCGAAGGCGCCCTGAGCATGTACGACACCTCGCCCCTCAAGAGCACTCTGGAGGAGCTGGTCGATTTCGATCTGATCAATAACGGTCCCGTCCGCCTGTCGCTGGGCGCCGTGAACGTGCGCATGGGGACGTCCGTCTATTTCGACACCGACTCGACGCCCATCACCGTAGAGCACGTCCGGGCCAGCGGCGCCCTGCCGCCGGGCTTTCCGCCGGTGACGATCGAAGGCGAGCAATACTGGGATGGCGGCGTGGTCACCAATACGCCGATTACGTACGTGGCCGACCAAAGGCCGATGACGACCGCGCGCATCATCCAGGTCGATAACTTCAACGCTCAAGGCGAGCTGCCGCGGAATCTCGGCCAGGTGTCGGAGCGGGCCAAGGACATCCAGTATGCGAGCCGGACCCGCTTCAACATCGACCGCCTGCAGGAACTCGGCGAGCTCGCCGAGGCCGCCAGGCGATTGCTGGACAAGCTGCCCCCGGAACTGAAGTCCGATCCTGACGCGCAAAAACTGGCCAGTATCTGCGACGAACACAGCTGGATGGTCATTCGCCTGATCAACAGGCGGCCTTCGCGATTTGGCGCCGTGAAGGACTACGAATTCTCTCGCGCGACCATCGAGGAGGCATGGGCGGCCGGCCTCGAAGACGTGCGTCGGTCGGTCGCCGGCTGGGATCAGGTTCAGCCTGGCCAGGTCGGCCGTGGCGTTCTGGTCTACCGCCCAACGGAAACCCTGTCTTCTCCGGCGTCGGCGGGCGACGCCGGGGGTTCGCCGCTGCTGGAGGCAATGCGTCGCCAGTAAAAGACGCCCGATCTCAAATCGCAGTGTGCCGCAGTTCGTGAGGGGAAAGGAGTTCGGCGATGCGCCGCGTCGACTGCTGCAGATTTCTGCTGCCAGCGCTCTTGCTGGCGCCCGGCATAGCCCATGCGCAGGCGGTTCCGACGGCGCCCGCGGACGTCCCGCAGCGTGAGCGCGTGCAGCAGCAGTTGCAGGACCTGGTTCGCGCCCGACAGGACCTGGCGACCATGCAGCAGAACATGCAGAAGCAGATCGACGGCTTCGACGCGCGGATCGCCGCGCTGGAGACGGAGCTCGGCGTGGCCCCGTCGAAGCAGGAGATCGTCCGGATAACGCCGCCTCCGCCTACGGCCGAGGAGAACAGCGGCGGCGCCGTCAGCGAAAAGCAACAGGAAGAAGGGCCCTACAAGCAGGGCACGGGCCTCGTCCTCGTCGAGGGCAAGAACGGGGGATTGGCGCTCGGGGTGAACGGCTACGTGCGCTACCTCAATCAAGGCGGGCTGAAGGAACACTACACGGACGCTTTCGGGCGGACGTTTCAGATCGACAAGCGGCAAGACGTTCAGCTGAACAGGCTGCAGCTCCAGTTTCGCGGGTGGTTGTTCGATCCACGGTTCCGCTACGTGTTTTACGCCTGGACGCAGAATGTGAGCCAGGGCGACCCGGCCCAAGTCGTCGTGGGCGGGAATATCAACTATACCTTCTCTGACTCGCTGAGGGTGTTCGCCGGGATCTTCTCGGTGCCATCGACGCGGACGACGGCTCAGTCGTTCCCGAACTGGCTCATGATCGACCATCGCGGCCTGGCGGATGAATTCTTCAGGGGTTCTTACGCCACGGGCGTCCAGGCAATGGGCAAGCTGCCGTACAGGTTCTTTTACAACGTCTCCATGACGAACAACCTGAGCGCGCTCGGCGTCAGCGCCAGCCAGATGGCCTTCGGGCTGGATACCTACTCCGGCGTCCTCTATTGGATGCCGACCACCGGCGAATACGGGCCGGGCTTCGGCTTCGGTGATTATGAGGAGCACCAGGACGTCGCGACCTTGCTCGGCGTCCATTTCACCAAGAGCCGCGAGGACGCGCAAAGCCAGCCGAAGACGACCGGCATCGAGAACAGCCAGATCCGCCTTTCCGACGGCACGGTGATCTTCCAGCCCGACGCGTTCCGAACCGGCGGGCAGATCACCAAGGCCACCTACCAGATGCTGGATCTGGACGCGGGGGTGAAATACCGGGGCTGGTCTCTCGACGGCGAGTATTACTTCCGCTGGGTCAACGACTTCGACGTCGTCGGCTTCGTGCCGGTGACACGTCTGTACGACAGCGGCTTCCAGGTGCTGGCCTCCGGAATGCTGAAACCGCGGGCCCTGCAGGCCTATGCCATGGGCTCGAAGGTCATCGGCGAGTTCGGCAATTCCTGGGACATAGGCTTTGGGCTGACCTACTTCCCGTTCGAGCGCAAGCAGGTGCGCCTGAACGCCGAGGGCATCTACATGAACCGCTCGGCGATCGGCTACACGGCGGTTCCCTACGTCGTCGGCGGCACGGGCTGGGTCTGGACGCTCAACGTCGGCGCCTGGTTCTAGCAAGCCCGGGGCGGCATCCCGCCGCGGGCTCCGCGGGCGCAAAGTAAACGGCTCTTAACGGTCTCCAGGCAAACAGGAGCTTCGTCGGGCAGATGGAGCGACTTCGCATGGCGCGCGTGGCGCGGAAGACCGGAATGGCGCTCGTCTGGCACATCGCGCAGCTGGCCTGGGCCCATCCCAGCGCGGCCCGGCTGCGCGGCGGTCTGACCGCGGCCTTCGGCGTGGCGCTGGCGGTCGCCTTCGCCACTTACAGCGCCGCCGATCCGAGCCTCAACGCCGCCAGCGGCGCGGGCGTGCAGAACGCGCTCGGCGGCCCCGGCGCGGTGCTCGCCGACCTCGGCGTCCAGTCGCTGGGCCTGGCGGCGGGCGTCGCGGCCCTGATGATGGTCGTGCTGGGCCTGTCGCGCGCCGCCGCCGCAGACCCCGACCA
>NZ_DATELG010000008.1:0-4364 GCF_035276905.1 Phenylobacterium sp.
CTTCGCGGCGCGCGACACCGTCAAGGCCGCGGCGTTCAAGATCGCCTCGGTCGAGCGCAAGCCCGGCCGCCGCTCGCCGCCGCCGCCCTTTACCACCTCGACCCTGCAGCAGGAGGCCGCCCGCCAGCTCGGCTTCAACGCCCAGCGCACCATGCAGGCCGCCCAGCGCCTCTACGAAGGCGTCGACGTCGGCGGCGAGACGGTGGGACTGATCACCTACATGCGGACCGACGGCGTGCAGTCGGCCCCCGAGGCGGTGAGCGAGGCGCGCGGCGTGATCGGCGGCCTCTATGGCCGCGACTATGTGCCGGAGAAGCCGCGCTTCTATTCCACCAAGGCCAAGAACGCCCAGGAGGCGCACGAGGCGATCCGCCCGACCAGCCTCGCCCGCAACCCGGGCAAGCTGCGCCTGGAGGGCGACCTCGGCCGGCTCTACGAGCTGATCTGGAAGCGGATGATCGCCTCGCAGATGGAGAGCGCCCGCATCGAGCGGACCACCATCGACCTGGAGAGCCGCGACGGAAAGACAGGCCTGCGCGCGACCGGCCAGGTGGTGCTGTTCGACGGCTATCTGGCGGTCTACGAGGAAGGCCGGGACGATCCGACCGACGAGGAAGGCGGCCGCCTGCCGCAGGTCAGTCAGGGAGCTGAGGCGCGTGTCGCCGCCGCCCGCGCTGACCAGCACTTCACCGAGCCGCCGCCGCGCTACTCTGAAGCCAGCCTGGTCAAGAAGATGGAGGAGCTGGGCATCGGCCGGCCCTCGACCTACGCCTCGATCCTCTCGGTGCTGCGCGACCGGGCCTATGTGCGGATGGAGAAGAGCCGGTTCATCCCCGAGGACAAGGGCCGGATGGTCACCGTCTTCCTCGAGGAGTTCTTCCGCAAGTACGTCGAGTACGACTTCACCGCCGACCTGGAGGAGAAGCTCGACCTGGTGTCCGCCGGCGAGCTCGACTGGAAGGCGCTGCTGCGCGAGTTCTGGACCGACTTCTACGCCAAGACCGAGGAGATCGGCGCGCTGCGCACACGCGAGGTGCTGGACTCGCTCGACACGGCGCTGGCCCCCTTCCTCTATCCGCCGCGGCCCGACGGGTCCGATCCGCGCGTCTGCCCGACCTGCGGCACGGGCGCGCTCAGCCTGAAGACCAGCCGGTTCGGCCCGTTCGTCGGGTGCTCCAACTATCCGGAGTGCCGCTACACCCGCCCGATCGGCCAGGCCGAGGGCGAGAATGGCGCCGAGAACGGCGACCGCGAGCTGGGCGTCGATCCGCAGACCGGCGAGACCGTCTACCTGAAGGCCGGCCGCTTCGGCCCCTACGTCCAGCTGGGCGAAGGCGACAAGCCCAAGCGCTCCAGCCTGCCCAAGGGCTGGTCGGCGGCGGCCATGGACCTGGAGAAGGCCTTAAGGCTCCTGCGCCTGCCGCGCGAGGTGGGCGTCCACCCGGAGGACGGCCAGCCGATCCTGGCCGGCCTCGGCCGCTACGGGCCCTTCGTGCAGCACAACGGGACCTACGCCAACCTCTCGGGCGCCGACGAGGTGTTCGAGGTCGGCCTCAACCGGGCCGTGGCCCTGCTGGCCGAGAAGCGGGCCGGCGGCGCGGGCCGTAGAGGCGAGGCCGCCGCGCTCAAGGAGCTGGGCCCCCATCCGGCCGACGGCCAGCCGGTGCGGGTGCTCTCCGGCCGCTACGGCCCCTACATCAAGCACGGCTCGACCAACGCCAACGTGCCGCGCGGGTCCGACCCGCAGGCGCTGACTCTGGAGCAGGCGGTGGCGCTGATCGCCGAGCGCGAGGCCAAGGGCGGCGGGACGAAGAAGAAGCCGGCCCGCGCGGCCAGGGCGAAGGCCGCAGGCGAGGGCGCTGAGGCGAAGATCACCGGCAAGAAAGCGCCGGCGAAGAAGAAGGCCCCGAAGAAGCCTGCGGCGAAGAAGATGGCCAGAACAACCGAAGAGGCTTAAGGTGCAGGAGAGAATAGTTTAGCCACTCTTCCCCGCGAAAGCGGGGATCCAGGTGTTTTTGTTCTCTCGCGGCAGCGCACACGGCGTCGCCAAATTGCCCAAACGCTAAAAAGCCTGGGTCCCCGCTTTCGCGGGGAAGAGCGGTATTTGGAAAGTCTGCAGTACAAGCGCGGCCACCGTTGTTCCCGCCGCGTCCCCTGAGGGGGAGCATCGTGGCGCCGAGACTCGGCGTTCGTGCTAAGCAGCACCCATGGCCAGACCCCGCTCGCCCAAGCCAACCCGTCCGCCCCAGGGCCTGCCCGACCGCGAGACGCTGCTGAAATTCATCCGGGCGAGCGGCGAGACCGACAAGGCCGCCATCGCCCGGGCCTTTGGGCTTAAGGGCGCCGACCGGCGGGCGCTGCGGGAGATGCTGGGCGCCCTGCAGGCGGAAGGCGCGCTCGGCCGGCGCGGCCGGCGCGGCTTCGCCGAGGCCGGCGCCCTGCCGGAGGTGGGCGTCGTCGACGTGGTGGAGCGCGATCCGGACGGCGACCTGCTGGTCAAGCTGACCAAGGGCGAGGACGCCCCGCTCGTGCCGCTGTCGCCCGACCGCACGGCCGAGGCCGGCCAGGCCCCGGGCCTCGGCGACCGGCTGCTGGTGCGCTTCACCCGCCTGGAGAGCGGCGAGTTCGAGGCCCGGCTGATCAAGCGCCTCGGCCAGAGCGCCCACCGGGTGCTGGGCGTGGTCCGCAAGGCCCGGCGCGAGATCCGCGTCGAGCCGGTCGACCGCCGCTCGAAGGACAGCCTGCTGCTCAGCGAGACGGAGGGCGCGGCCTTACGCGACGGCGACCTCGTCGTGGCCCAGGTGGGACCGGCCGAGCGGCGCTGGGGCCCGCACCGCGGCAAGGTGCTGGAGGTGGTCGGCCGCGAGGACGAGCCGCGCGCGGCCTCGCTGATCGCCATCCACGCCCACGGCATCCCCACCGGCTTCAGCGCCGCCGCCGAAGCCGAGGCTGAGGCCGCCGAGCCGCCGACGCTGTCCGGCCGCGAGGACTTGCGCGACGTGCCGATGGTCACCATCGACCCGCCGGACGCCCGCGATCACGACGACGCCGTCTATGCTGAGGCCGACGCAGACGAGGCCAATCCCGGCGGCTGGATCGTCTGGGTGGCGATCGCCGACGTCGCCGCCTACGTCCGCTCGGGCTCGTCGCTCGACCGCGAAGCGCGCGAGAAGGGCAACAGCGTCTACTTCCCCGACCGGGTCGAGCCGATGCTGCCGGAACGGCTTTCCAACGGCCTGTGCAGCTTGCGCGAAGGCGAGAACCGCGCCTGCCTGGCGGTGCGGATGGTGTTCGGCGCCGACGGGCGCAAACGCTCGCACCGCTTCGTCCGCGGCCTGATGCGCTCGGCGGCCAAGCTCTCCTACGAGCAGGCCCAGGCCGCGATCGACGGCGCCCCCGACGACAAGACCGGCCCGCTGCTGGAGACCATCCTGAAGCCGCTCTGGGCCGCCCACGCGACGCTGATGAAAGGCCGCGCCGCCCGCTCGCCGGTGGCCATCGAGAGCACCGAGCGGCGCGTGCGGATCGGCGCCGACGGCAAGATCGACTCGATCACGCCCCGGGCCTCGCTGGAGGCCCACAAGCTCATCGAAGAGATGATGATCCAGGCCAACGTCAGCGCCGCCGAGACGCTGGAGGCCAGGCGCTCCCCGCTCATCTACCGGATCCACGACGAGCCCAGTTCGGAAAAGCTGCAGGCGCTGGGCGACTTCCTGGCGACGCTCGGCATCAACTGGACCCGCGGCGAGACCGTCCGCACCGAGCGCTTCAACCGGCTGCTCGACCAGGTGCGCGAGACGCCCAACGCCGACATCGTTAACGAGGTGGTGCTGCGCACCCAGATGCAGGCCCACTATTCCGACGAGAACATCGGCCACTTCGGCCTCAACCTGCAGCGCTACGCCCACTTCACCTCGCCGATCCGCCGCTACGCCGACCTGATCGTCCACCGGGCGCTGATCCGGGCCTTAAGCCTCGGCGACGACGGCCTGACCGACCGCGACCTCTCCCAGATCAAGAGCACGGCGGAGATGATCACCTTCGCCGAGCGCCGCGCCATGGCCGCCGAGCGCGACGCTATGGATCGCTACATCGCCGCCTTCCTGGCCGACCACGTCGGCGCGGAGTTCGAGGGCAAGATCACCGGCGTCACCCGCTTCGGGCTTTTCGTGCGGTTGGCCGAGACCGGCGCCGACGGCCTGGCGCCCATTTCCACCCTGGGGGCCGAGTATTTCATCCACGATGACCGGACCCACGCCCTGGTGGGCGAGCGCTCCGGCGCGCGCTGGCCGCTGGGCATGACGGTGCGCGTCAGGCTGACGGAGGCGACGCCCGTCACCGGCGGCCTGCTGTTCGAGATGCTG
>NZ_DATELG010000009.1:0-14026 GCF_035276905.1 Phenylobacterium sp.
CTGCGCCGCTACTGGCAGCCGATCGCTTTGTCATCGGAGGCGACGACGGTTCCGCGGCAGATCCGCCGCTTCGGCGAGGATCTGATCCTGTTCCGCAACCAGAAGGGCGAGGCGGGGCTTTTGACCCCGCGCTGTATCCACCGCGGCGCCACGCTCTTTTACGGCAAGGTCGAGGAGGACGGCATCCGCTGCTGCTATCATGGCTGGAAGTTCAGCCCGCAGGGCGAGGTGCTGGACCAGCCCTGCGAGCCCGACGGCGGGCGCAACAAGCACAAGTTGCGCCAGCCCTGGTATCCGGTGGTCGAACACCATGGCGCGGTGTGGACCTACATGGGGCCGCCCGACCGCCAGCCCCTCTTCCCCATCTTCTCATGCTTCGAAAATCTCGCGGACGACGAAACGGTGATTGCGATAGGGGGACCGGACGCGCCTGAAGTGGTCGGTCCCGCCCTGTTGCCCCACAATTGGTATCAGGCTTTCGACAACGCGACCGATCACTACCATCTCCCCATTCTGCACACCAGAAACAGCGGCCCACAGCTTTCTTCTTCGAAGTTCAGTCCCGATCTTCCGGAGGTCGAGTGGACAACTTCGCCAAACGGATATTCGATCCTGACCACCGCAAGGCGCGATCTCGGCAATGGGGAGACCTATGTGCGGATCGAACAGATGCTGATGCCGAACATCATCGGCATCCCCTCGGTCCTGACGGAAGGACCCAACGAAATAGGGCTCTTGTTCTGGATCCCGATCGACGACAGCAACACGATGGCTATCCCGTTGACGCGATATCGCGCCGATCCCAATTTCAATGTCATGGCCAAAGCTTTTTTGGGAGAGGACGAGGCTTCGCCCGCGTCCGATACAGGCGCTGCCGAAGCCAAGCTCCTGGGCTTCGGCCCGGAAAAGAAAGCCTGGCATGAGCTGACGCCCGAGGAGCATCAGCTCTATCCGGGCGATTATGAGGCGCAGGTCGGCCAAGGGGTTATCACGCTTCACTCGGAAGAGCATCTCGCCACATCCGATACGGGGCTGGTGAAGCAGCGGCGCCTGTGGAAGCAGCAGGCGAAGATCGTCGCCGAAGGCGGAGACCCGGCCGGCGTGGCCTTCAAGGAAGAGGACCGCCGCATCCTCGTCGAAGCCACCTGCTGGGTCGAAAAGGCTGCGGACTCGTTGGCCGAGCCCGCGCTTGCCTCAAGCGATTGAACGCGCCCCGGGCTGAGCCGCGCCATCTGCGGCTTCTGGATCGCCACCAGGAAGCCGCGGAGGCCGGGCCAATCAGCGGGCGAGGTCCACCTCGAAATAGTCGGGCGACCGCTTCAACCGCGGCGCCGTTTCCAGCAGGAAGAAGCTGATCAACGCGCCGCCCGCCAGCACGCCGGCCACCGCGAGCATGGCGGCGGGCAGTCCCGCGGTCACTGCAATCCGCCCGGCGGCGCTGGGTGCGAGGCCGCCGCCGAGGATCTCGCCCAGACCGACGACAATCCCCACCGCCGTCGACGACAGGCTGGGGGGCACCGCTTCGCCGGCGACCGCGCCGGCCAGCAAGGCGGCGGCCCCGCAGCAGCAGAAGGCCGCCGCGAAGAGCAGGATGAACAGCAGGACAGGGGACCGGGCGACCGTCACTATGCAGACCAGCGCCGCCGCGCCAACGACGAAGGCCAGCATCAGGGCCGGCCTGCGTCCAACAATGTCCGAGGCGCCGCCCAAGGTTATCTGGCCGACGAAACCGCCGAACCCAAGACCCGACATGACAATTCCCATCGTCGGGCCGTCAAATCCGATCACGTCCGTCAGGAAGACGGGCGTCATGGATCCGACCACGAAAACTCCGACCATCGCGCAAACCATCGCAAGGACCGCGACGTGCAGATTGCGGTGGACCAGCACGTCCTTCCATTGCGAATACATCCCGCCGTGGCGAACGCCTGTGGAGGGCAGGTTGGCGGGCTGGTCGCGCAGGACCTTGTACATGAACAGGGACACGATCAGGCCCGGCGTTGCGACGATCAGGAAAACGTCCCGCCAGGAGGGCACCACCCTGACCAGTTGGGTCGCGATGATCGGTCCGAGCGCCAGCCCGAACAGGGAAAAGCATCCCTGAATGACGCCCAGGTTGAGACCGCGCCGATGCTCCGGCGACACGTCGATCGCCGCGGCGAAGCTTGCCGGGCAATAGGCGCCTTCCGCCACGCCCATCAGCGCTCTGGCGAAGAGCAGCATGCCTAGACCGCCTGCCAGGCCGCTCGCTCCGGACAGCAGGGAGAAAAGGACGATGGCGGGAATGATGATGCGTCGGCGCCCGACGCGATCGGCGAGGCCGCCCATCAGGATCGCGAATATGCCCCAGGACAGGCCGACCGCAGAGCCGAGATTACCCAGATCCTGATAGTCGAGCTTGAGATCCCGCATGATCTGCGGGGCGAGCGGCATGACGAGCCAGCGGTCCAATCCAACGAGCCCGAATCCCAGCGCCAGCAATAGAACGACGTTGAATTCATATTTGGCGGCGTGCGCACGCACGTCAGCGCCGCTGGCGATTCTCATATGGACTCCCCTGGAAGCTGGGGCGAGCTGGCCGCGTCGGTCTGGCGACGCGGTCGTTCGCAGTATGGATGTGAGCGTGTCTGGTCACGTAGAGCCCACCCGCATGTGCCGGTCCGTCACCCGGGACGGCTGGTCACAGGGGCTCTATTCTACGAATCGCCTGAGCCATTGATTGCCGAAAACGGCGCCGATTCAGGCTTCGACCGGAACGTTCCGATAGTCTCGCGGCGTCATGCCGAACTTCGCCTTGAAGGCGCGGCTGAAATGCGCAGCATCCTTGAAACCGCAATCATACGCGATCGACGTAATCGGCGTCTTTACGGCGTTTCCATGAGACAGGCGCCGGCCGGCTTCTTCCAGCCGGCGATTGAGAATACGCTCCGACAGGCTGCAGCCGCTGGTTGAACAGAGCTTGCGCAGATACCGTTCGGAGATTCCGAGCGCCGCGGCCACGCCTTCGCACGAGAGATTCTCGTCAAAGAGGTTTTCTTCGACGAACCACATGATGCGCCGCAGCAAATATTGATGGTGCTCGCGGAAAACCCCACCTGAAACCGCCTCCGGCCCGGACAATGCGGAAGCAATGATGTTCAGCAGGCCCATCTGAACGTCCCGCGCATTTTCCGGGCCTATATGATCAATCTGGTTATACACCTCGCGAATATGGGCAGACGCTATCCGCCCCAGGCCCTTGTCGCCGGCGACGCGACGGGCGGTAAAGTCATGGGCGTTAGGAATCCGTCGGACGAGATCACCGCGATGAAGACGGACAACGGTCTGAACAAAATGCTTGTTTACGACAAACTGATACGGCCTGCCTGCGTCATAGATCGCGATATCGCCCGGAACTAAGGTCGCTTCACGGTCGTCTTGGAATATTTTCGCCTCGCCCTCGTGGAGGACACTTAGAAGGACATAGTCGCGGTCGCCTCTGGACATCCGACTGCTGTCGCAAGACGCCCTGTGACTATCCGCTGAAATCTGAACAAAACGCGTTTCAAGCAGATCTCGGCTGGATATGGAGCCTCTGAAATCGCCTCCGCCCGGCCGGTGACAGTAGATGTCGTTCAAAAGGTCGCGCACCATGTCCCGCCACGAGGACAGGGTGGTCGCTTGATGGGTGCGCGTCTGCACCGTGGGCGACGCGATCATGCCCATCCGCTTGCCGCTATGACCGTGCTCCATCCGACCGCCCATCGCTCACGCGCGGACCCGGACAGCACGCGGCTGTCAGGGAACTGTCACAAGGACCATGATCGACGGCTGTTTTCAATGGCCGCGGACATTCACAAGTCCGAAATCTGGGCCAGCGCCTCCGTTGAGAACCGACGTGCCCGCCTGCTGATCAACCGGCGCCCAACCGGCCCAGGATACGGCCGGAACAACCGCGACGTCAGCTGTCGATCGCCGCGAGCATGCCGGTCGCGCTGTGGCAGCCGATGTATTCGAGCAGCTGCTCGTCCGCCTTCACCACGCAGACTTCATGGAACAGGCGCAGGTCGAATTGGCCTTGAAGGGCCTGAGCCATTTCCATGAAGCCGCCGAAGATGGCGATATGGGTCGGATGATGCTCCGCCCACGTCTCCAGGTCTCCAAGCGAGCGCCAATAGCTGAGACCGAATGCGCGATCGAGCGGACGGCCGTCCGCGTCGACGTTCTGCAGCAGGCGATTGGCGTAGCAGCCGATCTCCAGTCCCTGCCCGCTCAGGAAGTCCATGCCGGCCCGTAGGGTCGGCTGCATGTTCGTCACGTAAAGATCGCGCTCGGCTGCGCTGGTTTTCGACCAGTCCTGAGCCGAACGGATGACGGCGACATTCTCATGGCCAGCGAGCCGCACGCGCGATGGGCGCGCGTCGGGATAGACCGAGAGCGTGCCGGACGCCGCCAGCGGATCGACCTGGGAGCTTGGGATGCGATCGCGCATGCCCCCCCAGTAGCCATGTTCCTGGACATCGCTGTCGCTGAGCCTGCCCAGCAGGGCGCCGATGCCTTCAAGTTGGTCCGTGGCGTTGAACAGGGTCTCCAGATGGCTGATCCGCGGGGTGAACACCTCCCGGAATACGCCGACGCCGGCGCTCTCGCGTTCGGGCGCGCTCCACCATGCCTCGACCGACGCGTCCTTGGCGAAACGACGGTAGGCTTCGACGTCGGTCCAGTAGGCGATCTGGATGAGGTTTTCATAGCCCTGCGGATCGACGTAGCGGGCGCGCTCCGTCGCGGTTGCGCCTGGGGCGTTCTTCAGCTGGCCGGCGATGGCGAGGCTGGCGTCGGCGGCGCGGGCCTCCTCGCCCGGCCGCCATTGCACCCCGTAATAGGCCATCACCACCCGTTCGATGGCGGCCTCGCCCCGCGCCGTCCACGCCGCGACCGGCGGCTGATAATCGTCCGTGCAACGCTTGGGCCGCAGGCGCGGGCAGCGGAGGTGCGGGGGGATCGCCGATTCCATGCGGGGCTTGCCTTCCGGTGGAGCTTACAGAACGAGCTTCGCGTCACCTTCGGCCTGGGCCGGCATCTCGGCTCCGGCCTCCTGGGCGAAGATGGCGCTGTGATCGCGATGGGTTGAACCGCGGTCGAGCCGCTCCACGCGCGCCGACGGAGCCGGATTGAACAGCAGCCGGGCGACGTCAGGCCGCGAATAGTGCCCCGCCGGATCGGCAGCGGCCTTCGCGAAAGCGATCGCCGAAAGGTCTATGTCGGCGTAGACCAGGCCCTCGGCGGTCGGCGCCAATCGCTCCGACAGCAGCGCGCCGTCAGGTCCATAAATGACAGAATAGCCGCCGCCGAGGGGAAGGAGATCGCGCTTGATATCGGTATCGCACACCGTATCCACGATCTCCTGGGACACGACTGCGGACGGCGCGACGACGAAGCACTGCCCTTCGGCGGCGTAAACCTGGCTCACCGCATTGTTCAGCTCGGGCCCCAGCGCGAACGCCTTGCCTTGATAGAGCGAAAAGCTGGGCCAGGACGCGACGTGGATCTGCTCGTCCTGCGCGTACATGGCATATTTGGTCAACGGGTTGAGATGCTCCCAGCAGCACAGCGCTCCGAGCCGGCCGAGCGGCGTCGCATGGACGCGAATGTCGCTGCCGTCGCCCTCGCCGAAGATCGTCCGCTCGACATGCGTCGCCTTGAGCTTGCGCCGCGCATGGACAATGCGGCCGTGATCGTCGATCAGCAGTTGCGCGATATAGAGGCTGCCGGCGCAACGCTCGCTGTAGCCCAGGACGACCCAGACGCCGTTCGCCGCGGCCGCCGCGGCGATCCGCTGCGCCTCCGGGCCGTCCGCCGTCATCGACGCTTCGAAATAGCGGCCGACGAACTGCATGCCCCAGGCCGGCGCGTCGAGCCAGGCCCAGAACGGATAGCCCGGCAGCCAGCATTCCGGGAATGCGATCAGCTTGGCGCCTGCTGCCGCCGCCTCTTCGATCAGGGCGATCGTCTTTTCCACGCCCTTTTCGAGATCGAGGAACGCCGGGGCCGCCTGCACCGCCGCCACCTTAAGAAGCCTATGCGACATATGCCCTCCACTCTTGTCCCGGCCGGACGGCCGCATGCCGCCGCGCGCGGAGTCTTATCCGCCAAGCAGGTCCTGCGGTCTTTGCCGCAGGGGCGCTTCCGTTTGCTTGGTGCGGCACACGCGCAGCATGGCGGCTTGCACGCCCGCTACGCCGATCTGGTCACAAGCAGTTGCGACAACGAACTGCGGCCTCCAGCCATCAGGCCAGCGGAAGGCCCGGCATCTGCAGCCGGTCATAGTACTCGGTGCATCTGACGATACCCCTGTCGCCGCAGACGATCACCGCGGCCAGGCGGCCTTCGAAGGCCTTGCCGGTGGCCTTCAGCGCGCCGCCGCCGAGATCCTCGCCGGAAAAGGCGCCGCGCCCGAGCCCCTCAAGGATCACCGTGTCGCCGCTTTCGTGCAGCCGCTCGATCTCTATGGAAAAATCGGGAGCGGCGGCCAGCCAGATCCGATGATGCTCTTCGACCTCGGCGCGGCCCGCCCGACGGATGTCGAAGGCGTTGTCCCGATAGACGATCGCCTCGTCGAAAATGCTGGCGAACGCGGCGGAGTTGGTCTGGCTCCAGAGCCTGGCCCAGGATTCCGCGATGGCCTTGAGCGACATTGACACCCTCCTCTGCAGGGCCTGGAGGAGGGGCCGCGCCACAAGCGAGCCCCTCTCTTTGCCCGAAAAGCCACGAATGAAGATCCGGCGCGGCGGCTGCTTCGCCGGCTGGCGCCTAGAACCGCGTCGACAGGGTCATGCCGTACTCGCGCGGGCGATTGAAGTTCGCCTCGTGGAAGCCGATCGAGTAGTTCGAGTCCCCGCTCTCGATGATGCGCTTGTTCGTCAAGTTATCGACGAACGCCGTCAGGCTCCACTGGCCGTCATTGAACCAGTATCCGATCGAGGCGTTCGCGAGCGAATACGCTGCCTGATACAGGTACTTGGAGTTGATCGCATCATTCTGCACGTGGCTCGAATACATCCAGTCGGCCGCCAGCCGGATTTCGCCGCGCTCGGACACCGGCACACGGTATTCCGCCCGGGCGTTGAGCGTCCACTTCGGAGTCTTCGCCAGCTCCTTGTCCCGCGTGATCTGCTGATCCAGCGGACGGGTCGGGTCCACCGTCGGCACCTCGGTGTATTTGGCGTCGAGATAGCCGAGCCCGCCGGAAATGGTGAGCCGCTCCACCGGCAGCACGGTGAATTCAAGCTCGGCGCCGTTGATCCGGGCGGAGCCGCCGTTGCGCGTGATCGGCGCCCCCTCCTCGTAGACGGTCAGCTGGATGTCGCGATAGTTCGAGTGGAACACCGAACCGTTCAGGCGAAGGCGCCGGTCCAAGCCCTCCCATTTCAAGCCGACCTCATAGGTCGTCAGCAATTCGGGATCGTAGGAGACGATCGCCGGCACGGGCACCAGGTAGCGGGTGTTGAAGCCGCCGCTCTTGAAGCCCTCCGAAAAGCTGAAATAGGCCAGGGTGTCGCGATTGGGCTTCCAGTCCACGCCAGCCTTGAACGAGGTGTTGCTGAAGGACTTGTTGTAGGTGCCGGCAGGCACGAACGGCGTCACGGTTCCCGGCGGCCCGAACAGGCCCAAAAGGCCGTTCGTGATTGCGCCCGTGCCGACCGGAACGCGATACTGTTTCTTGTCCTCGGTGTAGCGGACGCCGCCGGTCAAGCCCAGGGTGTCGGTGATCGCAAAATTGAGCTGGCCGTAGGCGGCGTAGCTCTTGTTCTTCACCAGGGTGTAGTTGGTCAGGTTTCCGAAGGCGATCGGAAGCGTGACGTCCAGGAAGTCGTTCCCGGTTTCCCGGAAATAATAGAGACCGCCAACATATTTGAGACGTTTGTCGATCGCATCGCCGGTGAGTTGAAGTTCCTGGCTGAATTGCTTCTGCTGATAGTCGAAGTTGTGGTTTTCGGTCACCTTGAGCGGAGAACCGTCCGCGTCGCGATTGAAGCTGCCGCTGGTCGACCGATAGGCGGTGATCGACTTGATCGTCGCATCGAACGGCAATGTCTGCTCGAGCGTCAGCGCCGTGCCCCAGATGTTGAGCTTCGTGCCGTTGGGGCCCGTCGCATAGGTCCGGTTCAGGTCAGGCGTGATCCAGCGCCCGTCATAAGGCGGCGTTCCCAGCGTCGGAGCGTCGACCAGGTTGTACAGGAAGGCGAGCGACGGATTGCCCGGCGGAATGGCGACTGTTTCGGTGTCGACCGTCTTGGCGCCGCGGTTGAGCCGATAGTCCGTTCGGGTCGGCGCGCCGGGCGCCGTCAGCGTGACGCCGACCAGCTTGTCGGCGGCGTTCTGTTCGCGGATCCGCGTGCCGTCGAGCGTCAACACCGCCTTGAAGCCGCCTGTCGGCTTGTACAACAGGGTCGCGCGCGCCGAATCCCGGTTGATGTTGCCGAGATCGCGGTTGTCGAGCAGGCCGCGGACATAGCCGTCGCGATTCTTCGACGAGGCGACGAGGCCCACGCGGACGTCGTCCGACACCGGCCCGCTGACCGAAACCCGCAGATCCGCGCGATTATAGGAACCGCCGGTGACGCTCGCGCTGCCCTGGAAGTCGGCCGACGGCTCGCGGGTGACGAGGCTGATCGCCCCGCCGATCGTGTTGCGGCCGAACAGGGTCCCCTGCGGCCCGCGCAGCACCTCGACGCGATCGAGGTCGAGCACGTCGAGCACGCCCCCGACCGAGCGGGCGACATAGACGCCGTCGATATAGGTGCCCACGCCCGGGTCGGTGGTCAGCTGAAAATCGGTCTGGCCGACGCCGCGGATGAACACCACCGCGCCCGACGACACGCCGCTCACGGGGGCGGTCGTGTTGAACACCAGGTTGGGCGTCATCTGGCCCAGTTCGGCGATGTCGCCGCGGCCCTTGGCCTCGAGGGTCGCACCGGTCACCGCGGTGATCGCGATGGGCGTGTCCTGCAGATTTTCGGACCGCTTCTGCGCGGTCACCGTGATCTCTTCGAGCGCGTACGCCTGGCCCGGTTGCGGGGCGTCAGCGCCCGCCGCCATCGCCGTCGTCGCCGCGGTCGAGCCGAGCAGCAGAGCCGGCGCCGCCCACGCACTGGCTGACGATAGACACCACTGCTTAAATTTCCGGTGCGCGCGCATTATTTGCCCCCCTGATGTTGGTCAGCTTTAGCCGGCAGCGCCGGTGGCCGAAGTTGCCGATATAATCAGGAGCATTGCCCCAGGCGTCTTGCTTGATGCGGAGCGCGCTGTTGTTCAGAGCGGAACGCCGCAAGCCAAAACAGCGAGAGTTGAAGGCGGACTTCGCGCCTAAGGCGACCGAACCGGACCACCTGGATTCAATAGCCGCCAATAGATCGGACGCCTCAAGCCGCGGCGCACCACCTCTGGATCGATTGATTCCAGGCCTTCCACGACGTCGTCCAGACGACAGGCGTGCGGCCCTCGCCGTTCCAGGCGAGCACAATTGAATTTCCAGGTCCGCGCGTTAGTCCCGGAGCAGGCGCCGGGCGGGCTCTTCTGTAGGCGCCGACGTCAACGTGACAGCCGATTCCGCGACGGCGGCCTGAACACCGACCTGCCGACGCCCTCTTGGCGCCCCCACCCCATGTGGAATGGTTATGACTTTTTCGCCAATAAACAATAGATGGCATGATCTGGCTGCGGCATGATCCTCAGCCGGCGGGCCTCCGGCGCATCGGCTGGCGCGCCCGGGGCTGGACGGCGGATCGCGGCACGCTCACGAGAAGTATTGGAATGTCATCACGCCCTCTCTTTGCCGCCGGCGGCACGGACGAATCTTCAGAATTCGTGACTGTCCGCGATGCGGTCATAGATCTGCTGCGTCGCTTCGGAATGACGTCGGTTTTCGCCAATCCGGGTTCGACCGAGCTTCCGCTGTTCCGTGATTTCCCGGACGATCTTCGCTACGTCCTAGGACTTCAGGAGGCAGTCGTCGTCGGCATGGCCGACGGATTTGCGCAAGCGACGCGTAACGCGTCCTTCGTGAACCTGCATTCCGCCGCCGGTGTCGGCAACGCGATGGGCAACATCTTCACGGCGTACAAGAACTGCACGCCCATGGTGATCACCGCCGGCCAGCAAGCCCGTTCAATTCTGCCCTTCGATCCGTTTCTGGCCTCGGTCCAGGCGACCGAGCTGCCAAAACCCTACGTCAAGTGGAGCATAGAGCCGGCCCGGGCCGAAGACGTCCCGCAGGCGATCGCCCGCGCCTATTATATCGCGATGACGCCGCCGCGCGGACCGGTGTTGGTCTCCGTGCCGGTGGACGACTGGGATCGCCCGGCGCAATTGATCGCCCCTCGCCTGGTCAGCACCCAGATACGGCCGCAACCCTCCATCATGGAGGCGATGGGCGCGGCCCTCGACGCCAGCGAACGCCCGGCGCTCATCGTCGGCGCGGCGGTCGATCGCGACAACGCGTGGGACCAGGTGGTCGCACTGGCCGAGCGGCATAACGCCCGGGTCTGGGCGGCGCCGATGTCCGGGCGTTGCAGCTTTCCCGAAGACCACCGCCTGTTCGCCGGCTTCCTCCCCGCCATGCGCGAGCGGATCGTCGCGCTTCTCGCCGACCACGACGCGCTTTTCGTGTTGGGCGCCCCCGTGTTCGCCTATCATGTCGAGGGCGCCGGGCCGCACATCCCGGACGGCGCGTCCTTGTTCCAGATCGTCGACGATCCGAACACGGCGGCCTGGACGCCCGTCGGCGTCACCGCCGTCGGCAGCGTAAGGCTGGGCGTTGAAGACCTGCTGGCGCGACCTGCGCGCGCGCCCCGGCCGCCGCCCCCGCCACGCGCGCCAAGACTTGCGGCCGGCCCCTCCGCGCCAATGACGGTCGCTTACGCGCTGCAGAGCCTGGCGCAGGTGCGCAAGCCGGAAGACATCGTCGTCGAAGAAGCGCCCAGCGCCCGTCCGGTCATGCACGCCTGCCTGCCCATGACCAGGAGCGAGACCTTCTACACGATGGACAGCGGCGGCCTGGGCTATGGGATGCCGGCCGCGGTGGGCGTCGCCCTCGCCAAGCCCCACGCGCGGGTCATCGGACTGATCGGCGACGGATCGAGCCTCTACTCCATCCAGGCGCTTTGGACGGCCGCCCAGCTCAAACTGCCGATCACCTTCGTGATCCTCAATAACGGCCGCTATGCCGCGTTGCAGGACTTCGCGCCCGTGTTCGGCTTCTCGGCGGGCGAGATCGTGCAGGGCACGGACCTGCCCGGCCTCGATTTCCCGGCGCTGGCGGCGGGCATGGGCTGCGCCGCGCGACGCGTCTCAAACGCCGCCGAACTGCGGGACGTGCTGGCCGAAGCGCTCGCCAGCAACGCGCCCAACCTGGTCGAAGTCGAAGTCGCCTGACCACCCGCACTCGCCCCACGACGCCAAGATAAAGACAGCATTCGCGGAGGAACCCATGAAGATCTCGATGCTGATTAACGGCGAACAGGTTCAAGCCCGCAACGGCGCCACCTTCGAGCGCCGCAACCCGCTCGACGGGAAGGTCGCCACGGTCGCGCCGGCGGCCACCCCGGAGGACGCCGTCGCCGCCGTGAACGCCGCGGCCGAGGCCTTCCGGTCGTGGTCGCGCACCGGTCCGGGCGAACGCCGCGCGCTGCTGATGAACGCCGCGCGAACTCTGGAAGCCAAGGCCGAACAGTTTACCGCGGCCATGGCGCTGGAAACGGGGGCGCCCGCCAACTGGGCGGACTTCAACGTGCACCTGGCCGCCGGGCTGTTTCTGGAGGCGGCCGCCCTCACGACGCAGATCGGCGGAGAGGTGATTCCTTCGGACGTGCCGGGCGCCCTGGCCATGGCGGTGCGCCAGCCCGCCGGCGTGGTGCTGGGGATCGCCCCGTGGAACGCGCCGGTGATTTTGGCCGTGCGCGCGATCGCGACGCCATTGGCCTGCGGCAACACCGTCATTCTCAAGGGCAGCGAGATTTGCCCGGCGACGCACAACCTCATCGTCGAGGCGCTGCAGGAAGCGGGGTTCCCCAACGGAGTCGTCAATTTCGTGACGAACGCCCCCGCCGATGCGGCCGGCGTCGTGGAAGCGATGATTGCGCAGCCGGCTGTGACCCGCGTCAATTTCACCGGCTCGACCCATGTGGGCAGGCTGATCGCCGCAACCTGCGCCAAGCACCTGAAGCCGGTGGTGCTGGAGCTGGGAGGCAAGGCGCCGCTGGTGGTCCTGGACGACGCCGACGTGGACGCCGCCGTCGATGCGGCCGCCTTCGGCGCGTTCGCCAATTCCGGCCAGATCTGCATGTCCACCGAACGCATCGTGGTCGACGAAAAGATCGCCGACGAATTCGTGGCCAAGCTCGGCGCCCGCGCCGCCGCCTTGCCGCTGGGCGATCCGCGCCTGGGACCGGTGGTGCTGGGCTCGGTCGTCGACATGAGCACCGTGGAGCGCTGCAACGCGCTCATCGAGGATGCGCTGGCGCAGGGCGCCAAGCTGCTGACCGGGGGCAAGGCCGCCAGCACCTTGATGCCGGCGACCCTGCTCGACCACGTGACGCCGACGATGCGGATCTTCCGCGAAGAAGCGTTCGGCCCGGTCAAGGGGATCGTGCGGGTGTCCGGCGTCGAAGAGGCGGTGGCTTGTGCGAACGACAACGACTACGGCCTGGCGGCCGCCGTCTTTGGCCGCGATCTCGCCCGGGCGATGGAGGTCGCCGGCCGCATCCAGTCGGGCATCTGTCATGTCAACGGCCCGACCGTCCAGGACGAAGCCCAGATGCCCTTCGGCGGGGTCAAGGGCAGCGGCATCGGCCGGTTCGGCGGCAAGGCGGGAATCGACGCGTTCACCGAACTTCGCTGGATGACCGTCCAGAAGACGGCGCGCCAATATCCGTTTTAAGACCCCCGTTCCGGCGGCCGCGAGACTGACGATGACCATCACAATTCTCGGTGCGGGGGCGATGGGCTCCCTGTTCGGCGGTCTCCTTGCGGAAAGCGGAGAGGCGGTCACGCTTCTCGACATCAACGACGCGCATCTCCGCGCCATCCGCGACCATGGCCTGCGGCTGGAGACCGACGCCGGCGACCGCCGAATCCGCTCGCTGACGGCCTGCCGTCCCGAGCAGGCGACGGCGCAGCCGGACCTGCTGGTCGTGTTCACCAAGACCTTGCACACGGCGTCCGCACTCGCAGGCGTCGCCGGCCTCATCGGTCCGCGCACCCTCGTGCTCACGCTGCAGAACGGCCTCGGCAATGTCGAGACGGTCTCGAGGTTTGCGCCGATCGAACGGATCCTCATCGGCACGACCACCTGGCCGGCGGACGTCGCAGGCCCAGGGCACGTACGCTCGCACGGCTCCGGCGGCGTTCGCATCATGGCGGCCGACCAATGCGAGCATGCCGGCGTCGCCAAGGTCGCCGAGACGCTCTCCCGCGCCGGACTGCGCTGCACGCTGGACCGCACGGTGTGGACGGCGGTCTGGGAGAAGGTGGCTTTCAACGCCGCGCTCAACAGCCTCTGCGCGGTCACCGGGTGCTCCGTGGACCAGCTCGGCGCGGTCCCCGAAGGGATGGCGCTGGCCGGGGCGGTGATCGACGAGGTCGTCGCCGTCGCGCGAGCCGAAGGGATCGCGGCGGATGCGGACCATTGCCGCCAGACCGTCGCGCACGCCATCGCCCATCACATCGGCCACAAGCCCTCGATGCTGCAGGACGTGCTGGCCGGCAGGCCCACGGAGATCGGCGCCATCAACGGCGCCGTGGCCGAGAAAGGCCGCCGCCGCGGCGTCGCCGTCCCGCACACGGAAGCGCTGCTCGGCCTCGTGCGCCTGATCGAGGCCCGAGCAAAGGCGGCCGGAAATTCAAGCACCTAGCTGTGAGCTCTCAGTAGGTTGTCCATCCGGTCCGGACCGGGAAGGCTGTTGTTGCGACACTTCAGCTGAGTCTCGGGGGACCGGATGAACCTGCATAGGAATGCCCGCACGACGCCTGTCAGTCGAGCCGAGATGGT
>NZ_DATELG010000010.1:0-5967 GCF_035276905.1 Phenylobacterium sp.
GGAAGTGCTCAAGCGCGATCCCGAACGCTACGAGATCGCCATCCTGGGGGCGGAGCCCCGGGTCAACTACGACCGCATCATGCTTTCGCCGGTGCTGGCGGGTGAGAAGAGCTTCGCCGACATCGTCATCAACGACGAGGCCTGGTACCGCGACAACGCCATCGCCCTGCACGCCGGACGCAAGGTCGAGGCGATCGACCGCGAGGCCAAGGTGGTGCGCGCCGAAGGCGGCCTCGTCGCGCCCTACGACCGGCTGATCCTGGCGGTCGGCTCCGACCCGATCCGGCTGCCGCTGCCGGGCGCCCAGTTGAAGGGTGTCGTCACCTTCCGCGACCTCGACGACGTGGAGGCCATGATCGCCGCCGCCAAGCCGGGCGCCAGGGCCGTCGTCATCGGCGGGGGCCTGCTGGGCATCGAGGCCGCTTACGGCCTGGCCCGCCGCGGCATGGGCGCCACGGTCGTCCACCTGATGGACGTGCTGATGGAGCGCCAGCTCGACGCCTCGGCCGGCTTCCTGCTCACCGAGGCCATGTCCGAGCGCGGCGTGGAGACCGTGCTGGGCGCCGACTCCGAGGAGATCCTTGGCCAGGACGGCCGCGTCGCGGGCCTGAAGCTGAAGGACGGCCGCGTGTTGCCCTGCGACCTGCTGGTGATGGCCGTGGGGATCCGCCCGAACACCACCATCGCCAAGGCCTGCGGCCTGGAGACCGGCCGTGGGGTGATCGTCGACGACGCCATGCGCACCTCAGATCCCTCCATCTATGCGGTGGGCGAATGCGTCGAGCACCGCGGCCAGTGCTACGGCCTGGTCGCGCCGATCTGGGAGATGTGCAAGGCGCTGGGGGCCGCCCTCACCGACGGCCAGGGGGGCTACGAGGGCTCTGTGCTCTCCACCCGGCTGAAGGTCTCCGGCGTCGACGTCTTCTCCGCCGGCAAGTTCTCGGGCGGCGACGGCTGCGAGGACATCGTGTTCCGCGACGCCGGTCGCGGGGTCTACAAGCGCATCGTCCTGGAGGAGGGCAAGGTCGCCGGCGCGGTCCTGTTCGGCGACGCCGCCGACGGCGGCTGGTACTTCGACCTGATGCGCTCCGGCCAGCCGGTCGGCGACATCCGCGAGACCCTCGTGTTCGGCCAGGCGGTGACGGAGGGCCTTCGGGGGCTCGACCCTAGCGCCGCCGTTGCCGCCATGGCCGACGAGGCCGAGATCTGCGGCTGCAACGGCGTCTGCAAAGGCACGATCACCGGCGCCATCGCCGACCAGGGCCTGACCACGCTGGAAAGCGTGCGTGCGGTCACCAAGGCCTCGGCCTCCTGCGGCTCGTGCACGCCGCTGGTCGAGAAGATCCTGATGGCTGCCCTGGGCGACGCCTTCCAGGCGCAGACCGGGCCGAAGCCGGTGTGCGGCTGCACCGAAAAGGGCCATGACGAGGTCCGCCGGCGCATCGTCGCCGAAGGCCTGAAGTCGATGCCGGCGACCTTCCAGGCGCTGGAGTGGCATACCCCCGACGGCTGCGCCTCGTGCCGGCCGGCGCTCAACTACTACCTGCTGTGCGCCTGGCCGGGCGAATACCGCGACGACAAGCAGTCGCGCTTCATCAACGAACGGGTGCACGCCAACATCCAGAAGGACGGCACCTACTCGGTCGTTCCGCGGATGTGGGGCGGGGTGACCACGCCCAACGAGCTGCGGGCGATCGCGGACGTGGCCGACAAGTACAAGATCCCGACGGTGAAGGTGACCGGCGGCCAGCGGATCGACCTCTTGGGCGTCAAGAAGGACGACCTGCCGGCGGTCTGGGCCGACCTGAACGCGGCGGGCATGGTCTCCGGCCACGCCTACGCCAAGGGCCTGCGCACGGTGAAGACCTGCGTCGGCTCCGAATGGTGCCGCTTCGGGACCCAGGACTCCACGGGGCTGGGCGTGCAGCTGGAGAAGATCATGTGGGGCTCCTGGGCCCCGGCGAAGGTCAAGCTCGCGGTCTCCGGCTGCCCGCGCAACTGCGCGGAGGCGACCTGCAAGGACATCGGCGTGATCTGCGTGGATAGCGGCTACGAGATCCACATCGGCGGCGCCGCCGGCCTGCACATCCAGGGCACCGAGCTGCTCACCAAGGTCGCGACCGAGGAGGAGGCGATCTGGACCATCTGCGCGGTCATGCAGCTCTACCGCGAGAACGGCTGGTATCTGGAGCGGATCTACAAGTGGATGGCCCGCGTCGGACTGGAGAGCATCCGCGCGGAGATCGAGAACCCCGAGCGCCGCCGCCAGCTCTACGACCTCTTCGCCTACTCGCAACGCTTCGCCCGCATCGACCCGTGGGCCGAACGCGTCGCCGGCCGCCATGCCGACGAGTTCAACCCGCTGTCCCGCCGCATGGAGCTCGTCACCGCATGAACGCGCTTGTCATCGACCCTATCAATTGGATCGACGTCGGCGCTGTCACCGACGTGCCGCTGCGCGGCGCCCGCCGCGTGCCCACGCCCAAGGGCGACGTGGCGGTGTTCCGCACCGGCGACAACCAGCTCTACGCCCTGCTGGACCGCTGCCCGCACAAGGACGGCCCCTTAAGCCAGGGGATCATCCACGGCCGGGCGGTGACCTGTCCGCTGCACGCCTGGAACATCGACCTGGCCACCGGCGAGCCGATGGGGGCCGACGCGGGCAAGGGCTGCACGCCGGTGGTGCCGCTGGAGGTCCGCGACGGACGCATCCTGCTGGGCCAGGTGTGACGGGATGAGCGGTCCGCGTCGGACCACTTGCGCCTACTGCGGCGTGGGGTGCGGGGTCCTGGGCAAGCCTGAGCCGGACGGCCGGGACCTCGTCGTCACGGGCGACACGGCGCACCCGGCCAACTTCGGCCGGCTGTGCTCCAAGGGCAGCGCGCTCGGATCGACCGTCGGCCTCGAAGGCCGGCTGTTGCATCCGATGATCGGCAACAAGCGGGCGAGCTGGGACGAGGCGGTCGGCCTGGTCGCCAAGCGGTTCAAGGAGACGATCGCCCGCCACGGCCCGGACTCGGTCGCCTTCTACGTCTCCGGACAGCTGCTGACCGAGGACTACTACGCGGCCAACAAGCTGATGAAGGGCTTCATCGGCTCGGGCAACATCGACACCAACTCCCGGCTCTGCATGGCCTCGGCGGTGGTGGCGCACAAGCTGGCCTTCGGCGCCGACCTGGTGCCCGGCTGCTACGAGGACCTGGAACTCGCCGACCTCGTGGTGTTCTCCGGCCACAACGCCGCCTGGACCCATCCGGTGCTCTTCCGGCGGATGGAGCAGGCCAAGGACCGCGGCCAGCGGCACGTGGTCATCGATCCGCGCCGCACCGACACCGCCGAGGTCGCCGACCTGCACCTGGCGCTGAAGCCGCAGATGGACGTGCGGCTGTGGAACGGCCTCCTGGCCGACCTCCTCCGCCGCGGGGTCGTGGACCGTCCTTTCGTCGCCGCCCACGTGGCGGGCTTCGACGAGGTCGCGGCCGAGCTCGCACGCGCCGACCAGTCGATCTCCGCCGTCGCCGCCGACTGCGGCGTGGCGCCCAGCGACCTCGAGCTCTTCTTCCGCTGGTTCGCCGAGACGCCCCGGACCGTCAGCCTGTTCTCGATGGGCGCCAACCAGTCGAGCCAGGGCGTCGCCAAGGGCTCGGCGATCATCAACGCCCACCTGGCGACCGGGCGGATCGGCAAGCCGGGCGCGTGCCCGTTCTCGATCACCGGCCAGCCGAACGCCATGGGCGGGCGCGAGACCGGCGGCATGGCCAATACGCTCGCCGCCCACATGGACTTCGACGAGGCGAGCCGCGCCCGCGTCGCGCGCTTCTGGGGCGCGGACAAGGTCGCCGAGAAGCCGGGGCTGAAGGCCGTCGAGATGTTCGAGGCGGTCCGCAGCGGCCGGATCAAGGCGCTGTGGGTGATGGCCACCAACCCGGCCGTCAGCATGCCCGACGGCGACAAGGTCCGCGAGGCGCTGGCCAAATGCCCCTTCGTGGTGGTCTCCGACTGCATCGCCGAGACCGACACCACGGCCTTTGCGCACGTGAAGCTGCCGGCCATGGGCTGGAGCGAGAAGGACGGCACGGTCACCAATTCCGAGCGCCGCATCTCGCGCCAGCGGGCGCTGTTCCCCGCCGCAGGGGAGGCGCGGGCCGACTGGCGGATCGTCGCCGACGTCGGCTCGGCGATGGGTTTCGCCGACGCCTTCTCCTGGCGCACCTCCGGCCAGGTGTTCCGCGAGTACGCGCGGATGACGGCCTACGAGAACACCGGCCACGAGAATGCTGGCCGCTTCCTGCATCTCGGCCCGTTCGCCGGCCTCACCGCCGACGAATACGACGCCCTGGAGCCGGTGCAGTGGCCGGTGACCGCGGACGGCGGCGCGCCGCGCCTCTTCACCGACGGCCGCTTCCAGTTCCCGGACGGGCGGGCGCGCATGGTCCCGGTCGCCGCCGCCGGTCCCGCCGAGGCGGTCGACCTGACCTATCCGCTGGCGCTGAACACGGGCCGGGTCCGCGACCACTGGCACACCATGACCCGCACGGGCCTTGCGCCCGAGCTCTGCCGGCACACGCCGGAACCCTATGTCGAGATCCATCCGGCCGACGCGCAGCCCCTTGGCGTCGCCGATGGCCGGCTGACCCGCGTGCAGACCCGGCAGGGCGAGGCGGTGGCCATCGCTCGTGTCACCGACCGCCAGCGGCCGGGGTCGGTCTTCATGCCGATGCACTGGACGGCGGTCTACGCCGCCCACGGACGTTCCAACACCCTGGTCGCGCCCAGGGTGGACGCCCGATCGGGTCAGCCGGAATTCAAGCACACGCCGGCGCGCGTGCGGCCCTACCGCGAGACCTGGCGCGGCTTCTTCCTCGCCCACGAAAGCTGGAAGGCGCCTGCAGGCCTCGATCTCGTCTGGCGACGGATCCCGCAAGGCGCCTGTCAGCTGCACGAGTTCGCCGGCCGCGGCGACGAGGCCGAGCGCGAGGCCCTGCGAAAGGCGCTGACGCGCGACGTGGGCCACGACGCGCTGCGCTTCGAGGACGCCAAGACCGGCGCGCTGCGCGAGGCCTGGATCGCCGGCGGCCGTCTGGAACGGCTTTTGTTCATCACCTGCACCGGCGCGCTGCCGCCGCGCGACTGGCTGGCCGAGCTGTTCGCGCTCGAGGAGCTCTCGCCGATGGACCGCGCGCTGCTGCTGGTCGGCCGTGCGCCGGGCCAGCCGATCGAGACCGGCCCTATCGTCTGCGCCTGCCGTGGCGTGCGCCAGGCGAAGATCGAGGCCGCCATCGCCGAGGGCTGCGGCTCGGTCGACGCCGTCGCCGAGGCCACCGGCGCCGGATCCTCCTGCGGCTCCTGCCGTCCGGAGATCGCTCGCCTGCTCAGCCAGTCCGCCAAACCGGAGGTGCGCCATGCCGCATGAGCAGAAGCAAGGCTTCGTCCAGCTGGTGGGCGCCGGGCCCGGCGCGGCGGATCTGCTGACGCTCCGCGCGTTCAGGGCCATAGGAAGCTGCGAGGCGCTGCTCTATGACGCCCTGATCTCGGAGGAGGTGCTGGCGCTGGCGCCGGCGCATTGCCTGAAGATCCAGACCGGCAAGCGCGCCGGCCGCGCCAGCATGAAGCAGGAGACGATCAACCGGCTGATGCTGCGGCTCGCCAAGCGGGGCCTGCGGGTCGTGCGCCTGAAGGGTGGCGACCCATCGGTGTTCGGCCGGGTAGGAGAGGAGGCGGCGTTCCTGAACGCCAACGGGATCGGCACGGAGGTGGTGCCCGGAATCACCGCCGCCTGCGCCGCGGCGGCGCAGTTCAATTTCCCGCTGACCCACCGCAAGCAGGCCCGCCGGGTGGTGTTCACCACCGCCCGCCTGGAGGCCGGCGCCCTGCAGGCCGACTGGAGCTCGGCGGCGGATCCCGAGACGACGCTCGCCATCTACATGGGCGGCGGCGCGGCGGAGGAGCTCAGCGCCCGGCTGATCG
>NZ_DATELG010000011.1:0-3599 GCF_035276905.1 Phenylobacterium sp.
GAGGCGCGCGCGGACCTGGATGCAGCCCATGACGAAGTCTCGCCCGGCGAGCGCGCCACGGGCGATGCGCCGGAGGCGGGGGCCGAGACCGGCGCCGCCGTCGACTGGTCGCGCGCCGGCTCGGGCGGCAGCTTCGACGCCGCGCCCGACAACCTGGAGGGCCTGCTGCATCGCGAGCAGACGCTCGCCGAGCACCTCCACGACCAGCTCGCCGTGGCCGGCCTGCCGCCGGCCGACGCCGCCGTCGCCTGCGTGCTGATCGACGGGATCGACGAGGGCGGGTATCTGCGGCTGGAGCTGGACGAGGTGGCCGTGCGGCTGGGCTGCCCGCTGGCGCGGGTGCAGCAGGTGCTGGGCGTGATCCACGGCTTCGAGCCGACCGGCGTGGGCGCGCGCGACCTGCGCGAATGCCTGATGTTGCAGCTGAAGGAGCGCGACCGGTTCGATCCGGCGATGGCCGCCCTGCTCGACAACCTGCAGCTTCTCGCCCGCCGTGATCTCCCGGCGCTGAAGCGCGCCTGCGCGGTGGACGACGAGGACCTGCGCGAGATGATCGCCGAGCTGAAGGCGCTGACGCCACGGCCGGGCGCGGCGTTCGGCGGCGAGCCGGCCCAGCCGGTGCAGCCGGACGTCTTCGTCCGCGAGGGCGCGGGCGGCCTGTGGCACGTGGAGCTGAACAGCGAGACCCTGCCCAGGCTGCTGGTCGACCAGCGCTATCACGCCCGCGTCGCCTCTGGAGCCCGCTCAGATCAAGAAAAGACCTTCGTCGCCGACTGCATGGCCCAGGCCAGCTGGCTGGTGAAGAGCCTCGACCAGCGCGCCAAGACCATCCTCAAGGTCTCCTCCGAGATCGTCCGCCAGCAGGACGCCTTCCTGGCCTATGGGGTGGAGCACCTGCGGCCGCTGAACCTGAAGACCGTCGCCGACGCCATCGGCATGCACGAATCGACCGTCAGCCGGGTCACCTCGAACAAGTACATCGGCACCCCGCGCGGGGTGTTCGAGATGAAGTTCTTCTTCACCTCGGCGATCCAGGCGACCGAGGGCGGCGAGGCCCACTCCGCCGAGAGCGTGCGCCACCGCATCCGCCAGCTGATCGACGCCGAGGCCAGCGAGCGCGACGTCCATTCCGACGACCGGATCGTCGAGATCCTCAAGGAGGCCGGCGTCGACATCGCCCGGCGCACCGTCGCCAAGTACCGCGAGGCGATGCGAATCCCCTCCTCGGTCGAGCGCCGCCGGATGCTGAAGGCGGCGGTGTAGTCCCTCCATCAAGGGAGGGAACGGAAGCACTTGGCGGCCTTGCTTGCGCGTCCCATCTGAGCAGCAAATGACCGCGCCCGATCCGCACGCCCGTCCGCTTTCGCAGGTGGTCCGCGACCTCTCCAGCAGCGAGGCCCAGAGCATGAGCCTGGGCGAGGTGGTCGATGCGCTCGGCGCCAGCGCCCTCGCCGGCCTGATCCTGGTGTTCGGCCTCGCCTGCGCGCTGCCGCTGCCGCCGGGGGCGACGACGGTGTTCGGCCTGCCGCTGGTGCTGCTCTCGCCGCAGCTCCTGTTCGACCAGGCGCGGCCCTGGCTGCCGCGCCGGCTGCGCGAACGGCGGATGTCGATGGCCGACCTGCGCGGCGCCTTCCAGCGGATGACGCCCTGGCTCACGCGGATGGAGGCGCTCTCGCGTCCGAGGCTGGGTTTCGTGGTGGGCGTGCAGGGCCGGCGGCTGATCGGTCTGATTTGCACCGTGTTCGCCCTGGTGCTGATCCTGCCGATCCCGCTGGGCAACATGCTGCCGGCGACGGCGGTCAGCGTCCTGTCGCTGGCGCTGATCCAGCGGGACGGGGCGATCGCCATGGCGGGCTACGTCTTGGCCGCCGCCAGCGTCGGCGTCCTGGTCCTGGCGGCCAACCTCGTCGGCGCGGTGATCAAGACGGGGCTATCGATGCTGTTGCCGGCTTGACACCATCCGGCAGGAGGCGCGTTGATCAGGTCATGCAAGTCCAAGTCACTGGCAAACACGTCGATGTCGGCGATGCTCTGCGGACGCGGGTCGCTGACGAACTCTCCACCAGCATCGGCAAGTACTTCGACCGCGGCGGCGGCGCCGACGTGGTCGTCAGCCGCGAAGGGCATTCCTTCAAGGTCGACTGCGCGGTCACCCTGGCCTCCGGCCAGCAGCTGACCAGCCACGGCCTGGGCGGCGACGCCTACATGGCGGTGGGCGCGGCCATCTCCAAGATGGAGACCCGCATCCGGCGCTACAAGAAACGGCTCAAGGACCATCACCACCAGGCCTTGGCCAAGCAGCAGGAGACGGCGGCCTATTTCGTCCTGCAGCCGACCGACTTCGAGGAAGAAGACGAGGACGAGTGGGCGGCCGAATCGATCGAGAGCTTTCCGGAGTCGATGGTCATCGCCGAGACCGAGACGCCGATCCGCACCATGACCGTCTCGATGGCCGTCATGCAGCTCGATCTGACCGAAGCGCAGGCAATCGTGTTTCGAAATGCCGCGCACGGCGGTTTCTCGGTGGTATACCGCCGCACCGACGGTAACATCGGCTGGATAGATCCAGAACGGACGAAAAGTACGAACGGGGCGGGAAACGACGGAACCACCGGAAGCTAGCCACGCTTCGCGTTCCGTCACGATGGCAGGGTAAACGCCCCGTCGTCGGAACTTGAGTTTTTGGAACAGATGCAGATCGGCGAGCTTCTCGATCGCAACGCGATCGCCCTGCGCGTGAGCGCGGCCAACAAGCGGCAGGTCTTGGCGTTGATCGCCGAGATCGCCGCCCGCAATCTCGGTCTCGACGCGGCCGACGTCCTCGACGCCCTCGCCGAGCGCGAGCAGGCCGGCTCGACCGGCGTCGGCCACGGCGTGGCCGCCCCGCATGCCCGCCTCGAAGGCGTCGAGCGGATGCGCGGCGTCTTCGTGCGCCTCGAGCAGCCGGTGGACTTCGAAGCGGTCGACGAGCAGCCGGTCGACCTGATCTTCGCCCTCTTCGCGCCGATCGACGCCGGGTCCGAACACCTGCGCGCGCTGGCCCGCGTCTCGCGGCTGCTGCGCCAGGCCGAGCTGCGCCAGCAACTGCGCCAGGCCCGCACCGCCGACGCCGTCCACGCCCTGCTGGTCCAGGACAGCGGCTCGGCGCGATCAAGCGCGGCTTGAGCCGACCACGAAGATCGGCTTCGCCGAAACCACGAAAAGCACGAAAGCCCGGCGCGACCCTTCGCGGCCCCACTTCACCGGCGCGTTCGTGTATTTCGTGTTTTTCGTGGTTCTAAGATCGAACGAACTTAGTTCGATCAACAGGGGGCCAAGAAAAAGCCGGTCCGCCCGGAGCGGACCGGCCTTTCTTCTCCAGTGGAGCGGACCCAGGGCGACTAGTGCACCGACACCGGGGCCAGCTCGTGGGCAAGCGCGGCGGCGACCGCGGAGTCGCGATCGGTCAGGACCGCCAGGCGTTCGCCGTCGGCGCGATGCACCGCATACAGCGTCTGCTCGGGGTCGAGATCGAAGCCTTGCACCTGTGCGGACGGAACACTTGCGATGATCTCCGCCGCCTTCACGGGACGGACGTAGACCAGATGCGGCGCGCCGAG
>NZ_DATELG010000012.1:0-5029 GCF_035276905.1 Phenylobacterium sp.
GCGATCACCCGCCGCTGCTCGGTCATGCGCATGCCCTTTTCGATGCAGAGCTGTTCGATACGGTCAGGCACAGGCCTCGGCTCCAAATCCATGCCGCGAAAATAGGTCTAAGCGTCCGCGAGGTCGAGACGCATGACGAGCGCATCCGCCCGCCCCGCGGCCCCCCGGTCGTAGTAGTTGCGGCGCAGGCCGACTCGCCGGAAGCCCAGGCCGGCATACAAGGCGGCGGCTTCGGCGTTGTCTACCGCCACCTCGAGAAACGCCGTCCCGGCGCCCGCCTGGCGGGCGGCTCCGAGCGCCGCCGCCATCAGCGCCCTAGCCACGCCCCGGCGCCGCGCCGCCGGCGACACGCCGATCGTCAACACCTCCAGCTCTCCGGCGGCGAGCCGACAGAGCACGACGCCGAGATCGGCCGCCTCGCCCGCGAGGATTCCGAAAACGCCCGGCCCGGCCATCAGTTCAGCGAAGGCCGCGGCGTCCCATGCGGCGGCGAAGGCCTCGGCGTGCACCGCGGCCATGGCCGGCGCGTCCTCGAGCGTCGCCCACGCCAGGCTCACCTCGGCAAGCTTCACGCCGGCAGCCGGGCGTCGGGCGCGCGAAGATAGAGCGGGCGGGCCGGAACGGGCGGGCGGGCGGCAGCCAGTCTGGCCACCTGCCGCGCATCGCAGCCCTCCGGCGTCAGCAGCCGCGCGCCGGGCGCAAAGCCCGCCAACAGCGGCGCGCCGGAGCCGACCAGGGTCAGCGGCCGGCCGGCGGCGATCTCCGCCAGGCGGGCTGCGGCGATCCCGAGCTCGAGGGCGTCGGGCGCCATCAGCGCGCGACCGTCCTCGAAGCCCTGCAGATAGACCTGGTCGCGGCGCGCATCGACGACGGCGAAGACCAGGCCGTCGGCCTCAGCGGCCAGGGCCTCCAGCGCGCCCACGCCCGACAGCGCAACGCCGAGCGCCGAGGCCAGGCCCTTGGCGAAGGCCAGGCCGACGCGCAGGCCGGTGAAAGAGCCGGGGCCGACGGTGACGCCGATGCGCTGAAGCCGGTCGAACGACAGGCCGGCCGCGGCCATCACCCGCTCGGCCATCGGGGCGAGGCGCTCCTGGTGGCCGCGGGCCATGACCTCGGCCTCGTAGGCGAGCACGCGCTCGCCGTCGCGCACGGCGACCGAGCAGGCCGTCAGACAGGTGTCGAGCCCCAGGACGATCATCGGGCGAGCTTAGCGCAAGGTCAGAGGGTCTGCTCGACCCCGGTCACCTCGGGCACATAATGCTTGAGCATGTTCTCCACGCCCGCCTTCAGGGTCGCGGTGGAGGATGGGCAGCCGGAGCAGGCGCCGCGCATATTGAGCCAGACCACCCCGGTGTCGACGTCGAAGCGGTCGAACAGGATGTCGCCACCGTCCTGGGCCACCGCGGGGCGGATGCGGGTGTCGAGCAGGTCCTTGATCTCGGCGACGATCTGGGCGGTCTCGCCCTCGTACTCGACGTCCGAATGGCCCGCCGCGCCCTCGCCTTCCTTGGCGAACAACGGCGCCCCGGACGTGAAGTGATCCATGATCGCCGCCAGGATCGGCGCCTTCAGCAGCGCCCAGTCCGATCCGGCCGCCTTCTCGACGGTGAGGAAGTCGGGGCCGAAGTAGACCCGCTTCACCCCCACGACGCCGAAGATCTCGACCGCCAGCGGCGAGACCTTGGCCTCGTCCGCATCGCGGATGTCCCGCGCGCCCTCGCCCATGACCTCGCGGCCGGGCAGGAACTTCAGCACCTCGGGATTGGGCGTGGTTTCGGTCTGGATGAACATGGGGCAGATGTGGCCCGTCGGCGGCGTGGGCGCAAGCTGCCCCTTCCCTTCTCCATAAAGGGGAGGGAAGAAGTCACCCTGCCCAGAAGCCCACCAGCTTGCGCACCTCGGCCATGGTCGGCGCGGCGACCGCATTGGCGCGCTCGGCGCCGGCGGCGAGGATACGGTCGATCTCCGCCGGATCGGCCAGCAGGCGGCGCATCTCGCCGCCGATGGGGCCGAGCTTTTCGACCGCGAGGTCGGCGAGCTTCGGCTTGAACGCGCCGAAGCCCTGGCCTGCGAACTCGGCCAGCACCTGCTGGTCGCCGATCCCGGCCAGCGCCGCATAGATGCCCACGAGGTTGCGGGCCTCGGGACGGGCCTCCAGCTCCTCCAGCGTCTGCGGCAGCGGCTCGGGGTCGGTGCGGGCCTTCTTCACCTTCTGGGCGATGGCGTCGGCGTCGTCGGTCAGGTTGATGCGCGAGTAGTCGGACGGGTCCGACTTGCTCATCTTCGCCGACCCGTCGCGCAGGCTCATCACCCGCGCGCCCGGCCCTTGCGTCACCGGCTCGGGCAGCGGGAAGAAGCCGGGGGCGGCGAAGTCGTTCATGAACTTCTGGGCGATGTCGCGCGTCAGCTCCAGATGCTGCTTCTGGTCCTCGCCGACCGGCACATGGGTCGCCTTGTAGGCCAGGATGTCGGCGGCCTGCAGCACCGGATAGGTGTAGAGCCCGACGCTCTCGCGCTCCTTGTGCTTGCCGGCCTTGTCCTTGAACTGGGTCATACGGTCGAGCCAGCCGAGGCGAGCGACGCAGTTGAACACCCAGGCGAGCTCGGCGTGGGCCGGCACCGCCGACTGGGCGAAGATGGTCGCCACCTTCGGGTCGAGGCCGGTGGCCAGATAGGCCGCGGCGATCTCGCGCACCTGGTCCTTCAGCCTGGCCGGATCCTGCCAGGCGGTGATGGCGTGCAGGTCGGCGACGAAGATGAAGGTCGGGATTTCGTGCTGCAGGCGGGCGAACTTCACCAGGGCGCCGAGATAGTTGCCAAGGTGCAGGTTGCCGGAGGGCTGCACGCCGGAGAGCACGCGCTGGGGACCCGCGTAGGGAGCCGGGGGCTGGTCGGTCATGGATCTGACTTCAGGGCTTGAAAGGGACGATGGGCGCAAAGGGGCGCGAGGCCTTAGGAAGGGCGCGTCAGCGCCATCGCCAGCTGTTGCGTCCAGGACGAGCCATGGCTTCGCCCCTTAAGCCCAGCGGCGGCCCGCCGCAAGCGCGAGACTAGCCCTTGCGCCGTCGCACCGCGGCCCTGGCTTCGGCCAGCGTCAGGCCGCCGGAGGCGAACAGCAGCAGCGGGTAGAGGCCGAGGGCGAGGACGGCGGTCACGGCGATCGCCAGCTCCTTGCCGTGGATCGGGCCGAAGCTGGCGTGGCCGAGCACCGTCTCGATGGGCGCACGGAAATGGGAGACCGCGCCCAGCACCGCGCCCAGGGCGACGCTGGCGATCAGGATGCGGATCAGCTTGGAGACCGCCTTGGGGCTGGGGCGGTAGTCGCCGCGCCGGGCGAGGGTCACGGCCATCATCGCCACGTTCAGCCACCAGGCGGCGGCCGTCGCCGCGGCGATGCCGGAGACGCCGACCAGCTGGAACAGAGTGACGCCGAGGCCGACGTTCACCACCACGGCGATCAGGCCGTAGCGCATCGGCGTCTTGGTGTCCTGGCGCGCGAAGAAGGCGCGGCTGAACAGCTGGGCGAGCACGAAGGCCGGCACGCCCCAGCCGTAGTTCAGCAACGCCGCCGCCGTGTGCTCGGCGTCGACGTTGGTGAAGGCGCCGCGGGTGTAGAGCGCGTCCACCATGAAATAGGGAATGGCGACCAGGGCGGCTGCAGCCGGCAGGGTGAGCGCCATGGCGAAGGTGATCGCCTCGTCCATCGCCGAACGGGCGCTCGCGTGGTCGCCGGCATGGACCGCGCGTGACAGCCTGGGCAGCAGCGCCACGCCGATGGCGACGCCTACCAGCCCCTGCGGCAGCTGGTAGAGGCGGTCGCAATAGGCCAGCCACGAGCGCGCGCCGTTCACCTGGCTGACCAGCACGCCGGAGATGAAAATGTTGATCTGGGTGGCGCTGGCGGCGATCGCGCCCGGCACCGCGAGCATGATCAGCTGCTTGATCTCCGGCGTCAGCCGGGGCCAGCGGAAGCCCACGTGGGCGCCCGAGCGCTTGCAGCCCCACGCCAGCAGGGCCGCCTGGCTCACGCCGGCCAGCAGCACGCCCACCGAGGCCCAGATCGCCGCCTGGACCGGCGAGCGCGTCGGCAGGACGGTGACCAGGGTCCAGATGTTCAAGAGGATCGGCGCGGCGGCCGAAAGGATGAAGCGGTTGCGGGCGTTCAGCACGCCCGAGAGGTGCGCGTAGATCGCCATGCACGGCAGGTACGGCATGGTGATCATCGTCAGCACCACCGCCAGGTGGAACTTCTGCGGGTTGGCCGCGAAGCCCGGGGCGATCAGGTGCATCAGCCAGGGCATGGTCAGCTCGGCGATGAGCGTGATGGCCAGGGTCGCTGCGGCCAGGGTCGCCATGGCGTCGGCCGCCAGCTCGTCGGCGACGTGCTCGCCGTCCCGCTCCAGCGACTTGGAATAGGCCGGCACGAAGGCCGCGGCGAAGGCGCCCTCGGCGAAGATCCGGCGGAACAGGTTCGGAAAGGCGAAGGCGGTGTTGAAGGCGTCCGCGGCGAAGGTCGCGCTGGCGCCCATGTGATAGCTGACCGCCAGGTCGCGCACGAAGCCCATCACCCGGCTGATCAGGGTGAAGGACGAATAGACCATCGACGAGCGGATCAGCCCGCCCGGCTTGGCGGCGCCCTTGGCCGAGGCAGGCGTCGAGGCAGGCTTGGTCGCGGTCAGCGGCGTCTCGGTCACAAAGCGGTCCTGGCGGCGGGGGCGAAGCGTCAGACTAGCGTGCGACGCTGGCGCGCGCGCGCTGCAAATTGGCGCGCCGGCCCTGCGGCTCGCCTTCGTCCACGACGGCTGCCTCCAGCGCAGCTTTCAAAGCGCTCTTCTTGCGCGCATCGGTCAGTTTGCGGCCCTGTGGGTCGACGACATAGAAGGCGTCGACGGCGCGCTCGCCGTAGCTGTCGATGTGGGCCGACAGGATCGAGAGGTCCGCGTCCGAGATCGTGCGGGCGAGGTCGGCCAAAAGGCCCGGCCGGTCGCGGCCGGAAGCCTCCACCACCGTCGAGGTCTCCGAGGCGTCG
>NZ_DATELG010000013.1:0-12744 GCF_035276905.1 Phenylobacterium sp.
ACCAAGTCGAACGCCGACTTCCTGGCCGTGGTCGCGATCTATGACGAGACCGACCGCGCCTCCAGCGGCGACATCGGCGACTATCTCATCTCCACCATGCAGGAGCCGATCGGCCGGCTGCAGGGCGTGGGCGACGTCAACGCGTTCGGCGCCCAGTACGCCATGCGCGTCTGGCTCGACCCGTTCAAGCTGTCGAGCTTCAGCCTGATGCCCGCCGACGTCGTCGCGGCGCTGCAGTCGCAGAACACCCAGGTCGCCGCGGGCGAGATCGGCGGCCTGCCGCAGCCGGCCGGCCAGCAGCTGGACGTCACCGTCACCGCCCAGTCGCGGCTTTCCACACCCGAACAGTTCCGCAAGATCATCCTCAAGACCCGGAGCGACGGCTCCAACGTCACTCTCGGCCAGGTCGCCCGGGTCGAGCTCGGCAGCGAGAACTACAGCACCATCAGCCGACTGAACGGCCACCCCGCGGCCGGCCTGGCGGTGATGCTGGCGCCGGGGGCCGACGCGCTGAAGACCTCCGAGTTGCTGCGCGCCGAGGTGGAGCGGCTCTCCAAGAATTTCCCCCACGGCTACAGGTACGCCTATCCGAACGAGGCCACGCCCTTCATCAAGATCTCGATCCGAGAGGTCGTGCAGACCCTGTTCGAGGCGATCCTGCTCGTCGTCCTGGTGATGTTCGTCTTCCTGCAGAGCTGGCGCGCCACCCTGATACCGGCGATCGCCGTGCCGGTCGTCCTGCTCGGCACTTTCGGGGTGCTGGCCGCCGCCGGCTACAGCATCAACACCCTGACGCTGTTCGGCATGGTGCTGTCGATCGGCCTCTTGGTCGACGACGCCATCGTCGTGGTCGAGAACGTCGAGCGCGTGATGGAGGAGAACCCCGGCATGACCGCGCGGGAGGCCACCATCATCTCCATGGGCCAGGTACAGACGGCGCTGATCGCCATCGCCCTGGTGCTCTCGGCGGTGTTCCTGCCGATGGCCTTCTTCGGCGGCTCGGTGGGGGTGATCTACCGCCAGTTCTCGATCACCCTCGTCTCGTCCATGGCGCTGTCGGTGGTGGTGGCGCTGGTGCTGTCGCCGGCGCTGGCCGCCACGCTGCTGAAGCCGCCGGGCGAGGAGCGGCACGACAGCAATGTGCTCGATCGGATGCTCGGCCGCTTCGGGACCCACTTCAACGCCTGGTTCCACCGCACCGCCGACCGCTACCAGCGCGGCGTCAGCCAGGTGATCGGCCATGTGCGGCTGGCGATCATCGTCTTCGCGGTGCTCTGCGCGGCGCTGGTCGTCGTCTTCACGCGCCTGCCGACGAGCTTCCTGCCGCAGGAGGACCAGGGCGCTGCGCAGCTGCAGTACACCCTGCCCGCCGGCGCGACCCAGGCGCGGACGCTGGCCGCGGCCCAGGCGATCGAGCGTTACTTCCTGACCGAGGAGCGCGCCAACGTGCGGCTGATCTACACCGTGATCGGCCAGGGCCAGGGCGGCACGGCCCAGAACGCCGGCCGCGGCTTCCTCTCCTTCCAGCCGTGGGACCAGCGGACCGGCAAGGCCAATACGGTGCAGGCGGTGGCCCAGCGCGCCACCCGCAGGCTGTCGGTGCTGCGCGACGCCCAGTTCTTCGCGCTCAACCCGCCGCCGGTGCGCGGGCTCGGCCAGTCCAGCGGCTTCACCATGGAGCTGCTCAACACCGGCCGCCTCAGCCGCACCGAGTTCAGGTCGCGGCTCGACCAGCTGCTGGCCCAGGCAAGCGCCGACCCGACCGTCACCGCCGTGCGCCTGAACGCGCTGGAGGACAGCCCGACCCTGCAGGTCACCGTCGACAACGCCAAGGCCGGCGCGCTCGGCGTCACCCAGGCGCAGATCAATTCGACGATCAGCGCGGCCTGGGGCGGGACCTATGTGAACGACTTCGTCGACCGCGGCCGGGTGAAGCGCGTCTACATCCAGGGCGATGCCCCCTACCGCAGCGCGCCCGAGGACCTCGGCGACTGGTTCGTCCGCACCTCCAGCGGGACGATGGCGCCCTTCTCCGCCTTCGCCCAGGTCAGCTGGGGCAAGGCCCCGCGCACCACCCAGCGCTTCAACGGCGTCTCGTCCTACGAAATCCAGGGCGATGCGGCCCCCGGCAACAGCACCGGCCAGGCGATGGAGCGGATGATCCAGATCGCCGACGGCCTCGGCGGGGTCTCGGTCGACTGGAGCGGCCTCTCCTACCAGGAGCGGCTCTCCGGCGGTCAGGCGCCCCTGCTCTACGCCGTCTCGCTGCTGGTGGTCTTCCTGTGTCTGGCGGCGCTCTATGAGAGCTGGTCGGTGCCGCTGTCGGTGCTGCTGGTGATCCCGCTGGGCCTGCTGGGGGCGACGCTCGCGGTCGCCTTGCGCGGCCTGAGCAACGACGTCTTCTTCCAGGTCGGCCTTCTCACCACCATGGGGCTGTCGGCGAAGAACGCCATCCTGATCGTGGAGTTCGCCGAGGCGGCCGAGAAGGAGGGCAAGGACAGCCTGGCGTCCGCCCTGGAAGCAGCCCGGCTGCGCCTGCGCCCGATCCTGATGACCAGCCTGGCGTTCATGTTCGGGGTTCTGCCGCTGGCCGTCGCCACCGGCGCGGGAGCTCAGAGCCGGATCGCCATCGGCACGGCGGTGATCGGCGGCATGCTGACCGCCACGTTGCTGGCGATCTTCTTCGTGCCGCTGTTCTTCGTGCTGGTGCGCCGCATCTTCCGCGGCCGCTCGCCGGCGCACGGACCGCGGCGCAGCGAGGAAGGAGCGCAGGCGTGAGGCGCGCGCTCGCCCCGCCGCTCGCCGCATTGTCGCTGACGGGCCTCGCGCTCGGCGGCTGCACGCTGGAGCCGCATTACGCGCGCCCCGCGCCGGCGATCCCGCCCGCCTGGCCCGCCGGCCCGGCCTATGCGCCGACGCAGGCCGCCGAGCCCCTGCCGGCGCTGAGCTACCGCGACCTCTTCCGCGACCCGCAGCTCCTGGGCCTGATCGACCAGGCCCTGGCCCACAACCAGAACCTCGGCGCCGCCCTGGCGAACGTCGAGATCGCCCGCGCCCAGTACCGCATCCAGCGCGCCGAGCTGTTCCCTAGCGTCGAGGCGAACGCCAGCACCGGCCAGGCGCGCGCGCGCCAAGGCGCGTCCGGCCTTTCCGCCTCGCCGGTCACCACCCGCACCCACGAGGCCGACCTCTCGGCCGCCTTCGAGATCGACCTGTTCGGCCGGCTGCGCAGCCTGAGCCACGCCGCCCGGCAGCAGTACCTCGCCACCGAGGCCGGCGCCCGCGCCGCGCGCCTGACCCTGGTCGGCGAGGTCGCCAAGGCCTACCTCGCCCTGGCCGCCGACCGCACGCTGCTGGGGGTCTCGAGCGACACGGTGGCCAGCGCCCAGCGCACCGTGGCCCTGACCCAGGCCCGGCTCGACGGCGGGGTGGCCGCGCGCACCGACCTCGCCCAGGCCCAGACCCTGCTCGAGCAGGCCCGCTCGGACCAGGCGCAGCTCACCACCCAAGTGGCCCAGGACCGCAATGCGCTGGAGCTGCTGGTGGGCGCCGCCGCCCCGGACGCCGCGCTGCCCGCCGGCCTTGAGGACGTGGACGGCAAGCTCGGCGAGGCGCCGGCGGGCCTGGACTCGCGGATCCTGCTGCGCCGGCCGGACGTGCTCGAGGCCGAGCACAGGCTGCGCGCGGCGAACGCCCAGATCGGCGCGGCCCGCGCGGCCTTCTTCCCGACCATCAGCCTGACGGGCCTGGCCGGCTACGCCAGCCCCGCGCTCGGCGGCCTGTTCGGCGGCCACAATACGATCTGGCAGGCGCAAGGCGCCGCCAGCCTGCCGATCTTCGAGGGCGGAGCCAACGTCGCGGGCCTCGCCGAGGCGCGCGGGGGGCAGCGCCTGGCGGTGGCCAACTACCAGCTGGCGGTGCAGACGGCGTTCCGCGACGTGGCCGACGCGCTGGCGCGGCGCGGCACCATGCAACAGCAGCTGAGCGCCCAGCAGGCCCTCTTCGCCGCCGCCACCAACAGCTACGACCTGTCGTTCGCCCGCTACAAGGAGGGTATCGACACCTATCTGGCGGTCCTGGTGGCGCAGCGCACGCTCTACACCGCGCGCCAGAGCTTGACCCAGACGCGGCTCGACCGCGCCCAGAACCTCGTCGCGCTCTACCTGGCGCTGGGCGGCGACCCGCTGCTCGACGCCATGCCGGTCACGGCGGCGAAGTCCAGCTAGGTTTTGACCGCCGCGGCCGGCGAAGTCCCTTGCGGCGGCGGGCGCTCGCCGTGGCGAGACCAGGCGACCTCGACGCGCCGCCAGACCCAGGTCCGCACCGCGCCCGCCGCGCGCTTGCAGGTCCTGGCCGCGGAGGCGGCGGTGGCGACCAGGGCCGGGCGGCGGCCATCCTCGGCAACCTGTAGCGGCGCCGAAGGGTCCGGCGCGGTGGGAACGGGGATGAAGTTCGCCTTCTGGATGGCGGGGTTCGCTGGCGCCGCGCGTTCCGGGGCCGTGGCCGCGGCTTCCTGGGCCGCAATCGCGGGGGCCGGCGCCGCGGGTTTCACGACGGCCGCCTGGACGACGCGCGCCGCGCCGGCCGTCCCGGTCGAAGGCGTGGCCGAGACTCCGCGCAACGGCCAGTCGAACTTCGGATCGCACGCGGCCGCCAGCAGCTTGGCGGCCTGCGAGTCGGCGGTGGGCGAAAACCAAGCGTCGCTGTTGTCGTCCGGCTTGGCGGCCCCGCGCCGGTTGTGCTCGGCGTAGCTCGCGCTGCGCAGCACGCGCACGCGTCCGCCCTGGCAGTCAAACAGCATGTGGGCGTCCCAGGACTGGAACTGGTGCTGGGCGCTCCAGTCGGCGCTCAGCGCCTCGGTCCGCACCAGGGCCAGCACCTCGCCGGTCGGCAGGCGCGGGCCGAGCGGCTCGAGGCTGTAGACGTTGTCCGGCCCGGCGATGGCGACCTGCGGCGCCGCAAGGTCGGTGTTCGCGCCCACCCAGGCCGCGAGCGCGACGCCCGTCGGCGCCGCCGCCAAGGCGGGCGCCGCCCAGAGCGCGGCCCAGAGCGCGGCCCCCAGCCACACAAGCATTGCGATCAGTCTGCGCATGGCGCTGCAACCTTCGACGACAATCGTCAGGCAGCATACCAAGCGTTGGCTAAGGGATTTCTAAGGCCGCACTCAGGTCTGCACCCAAACGCCCGAGGACCGCCGCGGCCAAGCCGAAACCGCCGCCAGACGGCCGACGTTTCCACGCAGTCGCGACAGGGCCTGGCCCCTCCCGCGCTCGGAAACACCCGCTTGGGGGGCTGATCAGGGATGATCGATGGAGCTTCCGCAGCCTGCGCCGGCGCGAGCGGGCCGCGGCGCAAGGCGCACTTCGTCTTCCTCGACGGGATGCGCGGGATCGCGGCGCTGGCGGTAGGCTGGCTGCACGCCAGCCAGATCTTCTCGATCGGCTACCACCCGTTCCACGCCTTCCTGGCGGTGGACTTCTTCTTCTGCCTCAGCGGCTTCGTCGTCGCCTGCGCCTACGACCACAAGCTGGCCCACGGCATGACCTTCGGCGACTTCGCCATCAGGCGGATGATCCGGCTCTACCCGATGATCCTGTGCGGCGTCCTGGTCGGCGCGCTGGTCTCGTCGTTCGAGGCGGGCGCAGCTCAGAACGAGCTGCTCGGCGTCGTCGCGCTGACGGCCTCGGCCCTGGTCCTGGTCCCGCTGGGCTTCGCCTTCGGCCAGGAAGCCTATCCGGTGAACAACCCGATCTGGACATTGTTCTTCGAGCTGGCCGGCAGCTTCGTCTACGGTTTCGAGCGCCGCTTCGTTCGGCTGCGGGGACTGATCCCGCTGCTGGCGCTGGTCCTCACCGGGACGGTCCTGGTCTTCTCGGCGCACCACTGGCACACCCTGGAGGTCCTCGGCTACAGCGACCCGAAGATGTTCGTCGGCGGACTGGTGCGGCTGGCGTTTCCATTCCTCGCCGGGGTGCTGATCTATCGGTCTTCGGTCTACAAGCTGGGGTTCGCGCTTCCCTCGCCGCCCCTCGCCGCTGCGCTTTTCCTGATCCTCTGCGCGCCCATCTCCCATGTCTCGTGGATCTATGACTCGATCTCGGTGCTGATCCTGTTCCCGGCGCTAATCATTCTCGGCGCGGGCGCGAACTGTTCCGGCCGGCTGGCGGCGATCTGGAGCCTGTTCGGCAGGCTCTCCTATCCGTTCTACCTCATCCACCAGCCCATCATCCGGGCGGTCCGGCGGCTGAAGGAGCTCTCAAACGTCCCCGAGGCGGCCGGCCATGCGCTGGTTCCGTTGAGCGTGCTCCTGGCGATCGGCTGCGCCTGGGCCGTCACCGCGCTCTATGACGAGCCGGTGAGGCGCTGGCTGTCCTCGCTTCGCCCGCAGCACCGGTTGGCGGCCCCGCCAGATCATTCGCAACCGAAATGGTCGCCGGTTCGGCGTCGCGAATGGTCCTACTTCAAAGACTCATGAGCGCCGACGCGGCCCTGACGGCGCATATGGCCGGCGAGACCACGCCGGACGGACTGGCGGTCCTGCAGGAGGCCGGCCTTCACCTCGAGCAGGACGTCACGCGGTGGTTCGCGGATCACAGCGTCCTGATCGTCGGCGCGGGCGCGATCGCCATCGCCGTGGTCGCGGCGCTGCTGGGCCTTCGTCGCCTGGCAGTCAGGCTCCGCGACCGCGACCCGCTGGGCTGGCGCGGGATCCTCGCCCGCACGGTCGCCCGGACGCAGACGATCTTCATCCTGGCCGCCGCGGCGCGGCTGGTGGTCAATTACGGCGACGCGCCCTACCGGATCGCCCAGGCCGTCGACATGCTGTTCACCGTCGTCGCCGTCTTCCAGGCCGCGATCTGGGTGCGCGAAATCATCCTGGGCCAGGTCGAGCGGCGCGCGGGCGACGACACCCGCGGCGAGGCCGTCGAGAACGCCATGAACATCATCCGCCTGGTGGTGACCTTCGTCGTCTTCTCGATCGCGGTCGTCGTCGTCCTCGACAACCTCGGCGTGAACATCGGCGGGCTCATGGCGGGCTTGGGGATCGGCGGCCTGGCGCTCGGCATCGCCGCGCGCGGCGTCTTCGAGGACCTCTTCGCGGCGCTGTCGATCCTGTTCGACAAGCCCTTCCAGCGCGGCGACATGGTCCGCTGGGACGACACCCAGGGCGTCGTCGAGCAGATCGGCCTGAAGACCACGCGGCTTCGGGCGCTCTCCGGCGAGGAGGTGGTCATCTCCAACGCCAACCTGCTGGACAAGCAGGTGCACAACCTGGCCCGGCAGCCGGCCTGGCGCCAGGTGTTCGAGTTCGGCGTCGTCTACGGGACCGCGCCGGAGCTGGTCAGCCGCATTCCGCAGATCGTCCGCGAGGTGGTCGAGGCGCAGCCCGGCTGCCGGCTGCTGATCTGCGGCCTGACCGAGTTCAAGCCGTCGAGCCTGAACTTCCAGGCGCACTTCGACGTCCTGACCGACGCCCTGCTGCCGGCGTTCAAGGCCAAGAGCGAGACCGGCATGGCGCTGATCCGGCGCTTCGCCGAGGAAGGGATCGAGCTCGCCTATCCCACCCAGACGACGATCCTCGTCGAGGGTTGATGCGCGCGGCGCGTCGTGCGATGCGTCACCCTGGATCAGGATCGCTCGCGTCACCGCCCGCACGGGCCAAGATGCCGTGATATCGAGCCTTTTCCGTAAGTTGGCCGGATTAGCTCAGCTGGTAGAGCAGCGGTTTTGTAAACCGAAGGTCGCGGGTTCGAGCCCTGCATCCGGCACCAATATTTTCAATGGCTTAGGTAGTTTTTCTCGGCCGAACAGCGCCGAACGCTGAACGTTCGACATGGGCGCTGGGACAAACGCCGCGACGGCGCCCCTTCTAAACTTCGCGGGCTGCGCCGTCGCTGGTCTGCGGAGACGACGACCATGGCCGACTTCATCTTTGACACGATCACGCCAGCCCAGGCGGCCGGCTTCCTGCCAAGCGACAGCCTGGCGTTCACCACCGGAAGCGCCGATCTCATGCGAGCGACGTTCCTCGCCGCAGATCAGGTCGCCCTCGCCATGGGCGAGCGCACCGTCACCTTCGGGGCCGGGATCGCCGGCAAGGCCGGGGCCTTGCCGGGAGACGGCCAGTTCTTCGTCGGCACGGCCGGGCCGGACGCCATGAGCGGCCCGGCGGGCGGCGCCACGGGCAACGCCTTCTTCGGCGGCGCCGGCGACGATGTGCTCACCGGCGGACCGGCCGGCGACGTTCTGCAGGGCAATCAGGGCGCGGACACGATGAACGGCGGCGGCGGCAACGACACCCTGTTCGGCGGCCAGGACAACGACATGATCCTGCTCGGCGGCGGGACCGACGAGCACAACCTCGTCAACGGCAACCGGGGCGACGACACGATCGTCGGCGCTGGCGGCGGCGACACCATCCTCGGCGGCCAGGGCGCGGACCTGATCAACGGCGGCGCCGGGGCCAATCTGATCTTCGGCGACGCCGGCGATGACGTCATCCACGGCGGCGCCGGCGCGGACACGATCAGCGGCGGCCCTGGCTATGACATCATGAGCGGCGGCGGCGGGCCCGACGTCTTCGTCTTCGAGCCGGGTTCCTCGGTGATCGACTTCCAGCGCTCGGACCGCATTCTGGACTGGGCGCCCGGCGACCGGATTCAACTGCCGGTCACCGGCGGCTTCGGCGTGACGATGATCGCCTCGCCCCCGCCGCCCGGGCCGCCGACGCCGCCGCCGGGGCCGTACATGTACATGGGCGGCATGGGCCACATGGGCGCCGGCTCCGCGCCCGTCGACGATTTCGGCGCCGCCGCAAACGCCGCCAACTCGGCGTTCGCCAGCGACGGCGCGCTCAAGATCGTCGCCGTGCAGGGCGGCGCGGATGTCGACGTCTTCGTCGACACCAACGCAGACCACATGGCGGACATGGCGATCATCCTGACCAACGTCACCGTGGACTCGGTTTCGGCCGGCAATTTCATCTAGCCGCCGGCCAGTCGACTCCGCCGAGCAGTCATGGTTTCCTCTCCACCGGGCGTTGAAACGGGGGAGGCTTTCAATGACTTTGGCTGATGCAAGCCCGCGGAAACTCGACCTTGGGCGGGTGTTCGGGGACACATTCGCCGTGATCCGAAGGCAGGCGGTGCCGCTGTTGGGGGTGACCTTCGTGCTGAGCTACCTGCCCAGCCTGCTGGGCGCCTTGCTGGCGCAAGGCGCGCGGCCGACGGCGGCGGCGCCTTTCGCCGCTTATGGCGACCCGCTGTACAGCCTGCTGAGCCTCGTGGGCTTCTTCCTCGGCGCCTACGCCATCGCCTGCCAATACGACATCGCGATCAGCGACCTTGAGGGCCGTCGCCCGGTGCTCTCGGAGGTCTTTCGCAACGCGGTCGGCAAGATGCTGCCGGTGGTCGGAGCAATACTGCTGCTGTTCCTGGGCGTGGCGCTGGGGTTGATCATGCTGATCGTCCCCGGCGTCATTGTCGCGGTGATGTGGATCGTCGCCCTACCCGCGGTCGTCGCGGAAACGTCGAACCCGGTAAAGGCTCTGGGCCGCAGCCGCGCTCTCACAAAGGGAAGCCGCTGGCGAATCTTCGGTCTGCTGTTGCTGCTCTGGATTCTCGTCCTTGTCGTCGAAGGCGTCTTCTTCGGCGGCGCGGCGGCGAGCGGCGCATTTCTCCGCGGCGCGAAGGGCGGCTTGCTCACCCTGGCTTTGGTGTCGTTGTTCGGCTTCGTGCTGTCCGTCTGCGTGACCGTCGGCAGCGCCGCGCTCTACATGCAGTTGCGCGAGCTCAAGGGCGCTGGCGGGGAGGCCGTGGCTCAGGTCTTCGCCTGATCCCCATTGTCGTGCTTGTCGCGCCGGGCGCGGCCGAACAAGAGGCCGGTCTCCAGCCGCTGGCGTAGCGCGGCGTAATAGGCGTTGAGGAACGAACGGTCGGCGATGTCGGCCGGCCCCTCCCAGGCGATCCGCTTGCGGATGCGCGCGGCGACCGCGGCCATGGTGCGACGATCGCCCGTGCGCAGCACCTGCTCCAGGACCTTCAGCTCCTTGACGCCATAGGCGTCGAGCTGCGCCTCGGTGAAGGCGGCGCCGCCGACGGCCTGCGGCGCGCTTTCGGCGATGTCGCGGAGCAGGCGGACCTTGGGCGCCTTGATCACCATGGTCCCGGCCGTCAGATCGCCCAGCCGCAGCCGGTCGCGGTTGAACAGCGGAAAGACCACGAAGACTCCCGTCCAGATCGCCCCCAGGGCGATGATGGCGCCGTCGACGCCCTGGCCGCGGGCGAAGAGGAAGGTGGCCGGCAGGAAGACCTCCAGCTCGCGCATGGCGTTGCGGGCGAAGATGGCGTCGGCGGTGAGCCGGCGGCCGTCGCGCGCGATTACCCGCAGGCCCAGCGCCCGCTTGCCTGGCGTCGCCCCGCGCGCGCGCAGCTCGAAGCCGATGAAGTAGCCGACGCGCAGGACGAAGGCGCCGAGCAGCCAGATGACGAGGACGGCGCGCCCCGAAGCGTCGGCCTTGAAACCCAACTTCGAACCGCCCCATGCAGCCAAGAGGGCGAGAATGGTGAAGCCCAAGAGGCAGCCGCCGAGGATCGCCAGGTCCAGGATCAGCGCCAGCAGGCGGTCGGTGTAGGCCCCCACCTGCAGGCGCAGGTCGACGCCTTCGGGGGTGACGAAGGGCCGGCGCGGGTCGAGGTCGACCGGGAGCGCCGGGCGCTCGCGCCGGCGCCGCTTCAGGACCGCCAGGACGCTCATCGCGCCCTTCTCCGGCCGCGCGGCAGATAGAAGTAGGCGCCCCAGACGACCGCCGTGGCGGCGGCGATCGCGTAGCGCGCCCAGTCGGCCTGGATCAGCTGGCGGGCGAAGCCTTCGAGCAGGGCGGCGAAGAACAGCATCACCACCACGCCCGCCATCACCAGGGCCCCTCGCCGGCCGACGTGCATCACCGCGTCCATCCGCGTCCGCGCGCCCGGGAAGGCCACGGCCCAGCCGATCGACAGCCCCGCGGCGCCGGCGAGCGTGACGGCGAAGAGCTCGGTCACCCCGTGGATCATCAGCCAGCCCACCGCCGGCGCGGCCAGGCCGTGCTGCGCGAAGAGCGCCAGGAAGGCGCCCAGCGTGCCGCCGTTGGCCACCAGCAGGACCGCGGTCAGCACGCAGAAGGCGAAGCCGAACGCGAAGGCGTAGAGCGCGATCTGCGAATTGTGGGTGAAGAGGAAGGTGGCCAGCACCTCGAGCCCGTCCTTGTGGTCCTTGCCGCTCTGCAAGGTGCCGCGCAGGAATTCGGTGGTCGCGTGCGGCTCGCGGCCGGCGGCCAGCGCCTGGGGCACGAAGCTGTAGAACCAGTCCGGGTCGCGCACGACGAGGCCGAAGGCGACCACGGCGGCCAGGGCGGTGATCGCGGCGGCCACGACGGTCTCGCGCCACAGCCCGCGCACCGCCTCCGGCCAGTCGTGGCGGAAGAAGCCGGCGATGCGCGTCCAGGCGCTGGTCCGCGCGCCGTAGACGAAGAAATAGGCGCGCGAAGAGAGCGCCTCCAGATAGTCGACGAGGCCCTGGTCGAGCGAGATGGCGCGGGCCACCGACAGCGACGACAGGGCCTGGCGGTAGAGCACCGGGATCTCCAAGAGCTCGGCGGGCTGGAGCCTGCGCACCCCCGACTTTTCGGCCCGGTCGAGCAGGCGCTCCAGGCGGCGCCAGTCCGCCTCGCGCTCGGCGCGGAACCTGTGGCTCTTCAGCTGCAGTTCGGCCATGTCAGACGAGCTCGCGCCGCTTCACGTCGAGGTAACGGTTGATCAGCGCCGGCCCGGTCCGGGCCGCCGGCGCCTCGAGGATCTGCACGCCCAGGCGGCGGAGCTGGGCCAGCACGTTCTCCCGTTGCCGAAGCAGCGCGTCGGCCACCACAGCCCGGGAGACGTCGTCGGGCTCGCGAGGCTCCGCGGCGCTCAGCGCCTCCAGCTCCTGGTCGCGGAAGGTGACCAGCAGGATCAGGTGGGTGCGCGCCAGGCGCCCGACGTGCTCGACCATCAGGGCCGCGCTGGTCGGGTCGGCGAAGTCGGTGAAGATCACCACCAGGGCCCGGCGGTCGAGCCGGCCGGCGAGGCTGGTCAGGCCGAGGGTGAAGTTGGTCTCCTCGGTCGAATAGTCCACCTGCGCCGCCAGCCGCTGCAGCGCCGGAAAGGCCCTGACGCCGCCCGCCGCGCCGCTGGCCACCCTGGGCCGGGCGTCGAAGGAGAAGAGGCCGACCCGATCGCCGAGCTTCAGGCCGACGAAGGCCAGCATCAGGGCCGCGCTGACCGCATGGTCGATCCGCGCCTGGCCGTCGATCGGCGCGCTCATCAGCCGGCCGGCGTCGAGCGCCAGGATGATGCTGTGGTTGCGCTCGGCGCGGTACTCGCGGCCGACCAGCTTGCCGTGGCGAGCGCTCTGCTTCCAGTCGATGGAGCGCAGGTCCATCCCCGTCTGGTATTCCTTCAGGGCGTGGAACTCGGCCCCCTCGCCTAGGTCCAGCTGCACCTTGACGCCCGCCGGCGCGTCGCGGGCGAAGAGCTTCAGCCCTTCCTCACGGACGGCTTCGATGTCCGGCGTGACCGGCACGACCAGCGCAGGCGTCTCGTGGCGCTGGCGCCAGACCAGGCCCAGCGGCCCGCGCCAGCGCGCCCAGACGCCCTGAAGCTTGGCCGCGCCACGGCGGCGGGCGCGCACGGCGAAGGCGGCCCGGGCCACGCCCTCGGCGATGCGCAG
>NZ_DATELG010000014.1:0-2771 GCF_035276905.1 Phenylobacterium sp.
CTCGTGGACGTCCTCGTGGTGACGCGGCGCGCGATCGCCGCCGCGCGGCTGATCCGACGAGATCTCTTGGTCCTCGTCTTCGTCTTCGTCCTCGCCGACGACTTCGTCTTCGTCTTCGTCCTCCTCGAACTCCTCCTCGAACGCGGCGTCGTCGAAGGCGTCCTCGGGGGCGGGGACGAAGGCCTGGACCGGCGCGGCCAGCGCGGCGGCGTGCTCGGCGCGGGTTTCGCTGGCGGTCCGCTCGATCAGGCACTCGGAGTTGGCCATCTCGTCGTCGATCACCACGGTGACGAACAGGCCCAAGGTCTGGTGCAGGCGCGCCAGGTGCGCCCGCTTCTCGTTGAGGATGTAGAGGCCCACGGCGCGGGGCGCGGTGAGGGTGGCTTCGCCGCCCCCCTTCAGCGCCTCGATCTCCATCGACCGCAGGGCGGCGAGCGCGCTCGACTCCACCGAGCGCACCCGGCCGGTCCCGGCGCAGTGCTCGCAGACGTGGGTGGTGCCCTCCAGCACGCCGGTGCGGCGGCGCTGGCGGCTGATCTCCATCAGGCCGAACGGGCTGATCTTGCCCATCTGCACCCGGGCGCGGTCGTCCTTGAGGCAGTCCTTCAGCTTCTTCTCGACGGCCCGGTTGTTCTTGGCCTCGTCCATGTCGATGAAGTCGATGACGATCAGGCCGGCGAGGTCGCGCAGGCGCAGCTGCCGGGCCGCCTCTTCCGCCGCCTCGAGGTTGGTCTTCAGCGCCGTGGCCTCGATGTTCCGCTCACGCGTCGAGCGGCCGGAGTTCACGTCGACGGCGACCAGCGCCTCGGTCTGGTTGATCACCAGATAGCCGCCCGAGCGCAGCGGGACGACCGGCGAATAGATCTGCGACAGGTGGTCTTCCACCTTGTGCCTGACGAAGAGCGGCGTCGGCTCGCGGTACAGCTGCACCTTCTTGGCCTGGCTCGGCATCAGCATGCGCATGAAGTCGCGCGCTTCCTTGAAGCCGGCGTCGCCTTCGACGAAGACCTGGTCGATGTCCTTGTCGTAGAGGTCGCGGATGGCGCGTTTGACGAGGTCTTCCTCCTCGTAGATCAGCGCCGGGGCGATCGAGTGCAGGGTGGTCTCGCGGATGTTCTCCCACAGCCGCAGCAGGTACTCGTAGTCGCGCTTGATCTCCGCCTTGGTGCGCTTGGCGCCGGCGGTGCGCACGATCAGCCCCATGCCCTGCGGCACCTCGAGGCTCTGGACGACGGTCTTCAGGCGCTTGCGGTCGGTCACCGCGGTGATCTTGCGGCTGATGCCGCCGCCGCGGGCGGTGTTGGGCATCAGCACGCCGTAGCGGCCGGCGAGCGAGAGATAGGTGGTCAGCGCCGCGCCCTTGTTGCCGCGCTCCTCCTTGACGACCTGCACCAGCATGATCTGCCGGCGGCGGATCACTTCCTGGATCTTGTACTTGCGCATCAGCCGCCGGCGACGCCGGGCGACTTCCTCTTCCATGACGTCGTCGTCGTCCTCGGCGGCGACCTGGTTTTCGTCCTCGTCGTCATCTTCGGAGGCCGCCGCGCGGCCGCGCGGCTCGTGGTCGTCCTCGTCCTCGGCCTCTTCGCGCAGCAGGGCTTCGCGGTCGGCGACCGGGATCTGATAGTAGTCGGGATGGATTTCGCTGAAGGCGAGGAACCCGTGCCGGTTCCCGCCGTATTCGATGAAAGCGGCCTGCAGCGACGGCTCGACGCGCGTCACCTTGGCGAGGTAGATGTTTCCCCGAAGCTGCTTTCTGTTCTGGCTTTCGAAATCGAAATCTTCAACGCGATTTCCATCGACGACCACCACACGCGTCTCTTCTGCGTGCGCTGCGTCGATCAACATCGTCTTGGGCATTAATCGGATCTCCACGGCGCGCGGCGGGCGTCTCGGCCCCGCGCTGCCGGCTTGTGGGACGAGCGCGCGCTGGCCCGGGCCGGGCGCCGAATTCGGCGGTCCGGGCGGCTTCAGGGCCGACAAAGGCTTGAGCTGCGCAGCTCATCGGGTGTGTTCCCTGGCGCGCCCCCTTAAGAAGCGCGGAACGGAGGATGCGTCGTGGCCGACCCGCTTTTCCATTTGGGGGGCCGTGCGCCGACGCTGGCTTGCGCATGACTTCGCCCTGCATCGGAGCCGGGGCGGCTTGTCGTGCGGGCGGACATTGCAACACCGAGGGAGAAATTGGAAGCGCCGCGACAACACGCAAGCCGGAAAGGTCTCATTAACCGCTTGGCTACCCGACGTGCGGCTAAATGATGTCTTCAATCGGTCGGCCTCCAGTTTAGGTTTGCAGCGATGCTCGGTCGCGCGAGGAGAGTTTTGGTCGGGAGGGGACGGGGGCTGCTGATCGCGGCGGCCACCGTGCTCGGGCTTGCGGCCGTCGCGGCCTCCCACGCGGCCACTGTCACCGCCGGGCTCTTGAAGGTGCGACTGGGCGGCGACGCCGGGCAGACCCGCATCGTCATCGACCTCGACCGCTCCGCCACCGCCAAGGTGGTTTCCGACGGCTCCGGCGACCGCCGCGTGGTGGTCGTGCTCCAGGGCGTCGCCACCACCGGCCAGCAGGGCGCGGGCGTGGGCCTGGTCAAGGCCTGGGTGGCCGACCAGACCCAGAGCGGGACCCGGCTTAGGATCGACCTCGCCGGCGACGGACAGATCAGGCGCCGCTTCCTGCTGCCGCCCGCCGACGGCGTCGACCACTACCGCTATGTGATCGACGTCGCGCCGGAAGACGCCGGCCAGGTCCGGCTGACCAAGGGCGCGGACGTCCG
>NZ_DATELG010000015.1:0-2541 GCF_035276905.1 Phenylobacterium sp.
CACGACCCACTTACACCCTCATCCCAGCGAACGACGGGACCAGATGCTCCCCCTTTGGGGGAGCTGTCGCGAAGCGACCGAGGGGGCTTCCGCTCAGAACGTAGGCATGGACTTCATCGGCTTTTGAGCAGAAGCCCTGGCCTTCGGCCACCTCCCCCAATGGGGGAGGATCTTAGAGTCCCAGCTTCCGCTCCAACGCCCTCGCCGCCTCCCCCGGCGCAACCTTCCCCTCGTCCCGATCGACGCTGAGGTTCGCTGCGCGCATCGCCTCGACCGGGATCCTCCCGATCAGCGGCGTCAGCGCCCGGCGCAGGCGCTCATCGCCGGCCCGCCTCGGCGCGATCAGCACCACCGCGTCATAGGGCGGGATCGCGCCATTGGGATCGCTCAGCACCCGCAGGTGGTCGGCGGCGATGCGGCCGTCGGAGGAGAAGGCGCTGATCACGTCGACGTCGCCGCCGGTGAGCGCGCGGTACATGAAGGTCGGCTGGTAGGCGCGCTGGGCCCTGAAGCGCAGGTCGTAGGCGTCCGCCACCGCCTTCCACTCCGGCCGCGACAGAAACTCCAGGTCCGCGCCCAGCTTCAGCGACGGGGCTTGGCGGGCGAGGTCGGCGATGGAGGCGATCCCGAGCGCCGCCGCGCGGTCCTCGCGCATGGCCAGCGCATAGGCGTTCTCGAAGCCGAGCGAGCCCAGCACCACCACCCCGTCCCGGCGCTTCAGCTCGGCGGTGAGCTGGCGCAGCACCTCCGCCCGGCCGGGATTGTCCGTCCGGCCCAGAACGTTGGTCCACAGCGTCCCGGAATAGTCGACGTAGACGTCGAGTTCGCCGGCGGCGAGCGCGCGGTAGGCGACCGCCGAGCCCAGGCCTTCCTTCAGCTGCGCCCGGGCGCCGGCCTCACCCAGCCGGTCGGCGATCAGCTCGGCCAGGATGTACTGCTCGGAGAAGTTCTTCGCCCCGACCACATAGGCCGGTCGCGCGCCGGCCCCCAGCAGCGGCGTCAGGGCGAGGGCGATCCCCGCGGCGAGGCCGACGGCGCCGGCGACGAGCCGCCCGCGGCTGCGCGTCTCCACCCCGGCCTCGACCAGGCCCAGCAGCTGGTCGGCGGCAAGCGCCAGCGCGGCGGAGGCGGCGCAGCCGATCAGGACGTCGACCCAGTTCTCGGTCTGCAGGCCGGAGAAGATGTAATTGCCGAGGCTGGTCTGGCCGACCGGCGTGGACAGCGTCGCCGCGCCGATGGTCCAGACCGCGGCGGTGCGCACGCCGGCCATGATCACCGGCGCGGCCAGCGGCAGTTCGACCTGCCACAGCCGCTGGCCGGGCGTCATGCCGACCCCGTCGGCGGCGGACCGGACCGCCGGATCGACGCCCAGGATGCCGGCGATGGCGTTCCTCAGGATCGGCAGCATCGAATAGAGCGCCAGAGCCAGGAGCGCCGGCAGGAAGCCGAGCGCCGAGAAGCCGTGCCCCAGCACGCTCTTCGCCAGCGAAGAGACCGCCAGGAGCAGCGGATAGAACAGCGCCAGCAGCGCCAGGCTCGGGATGGTCTGGACCAGGCTCGAGGCCGCCAGCAGCGGCCAACGCAGCCTGGGGCTGCGGCTCGCGGCCACCGCCAGCGGCAGGCTGACCGCCAGGCCGAGCGCCAGGGCCGCGGCCGAGAGCGCCACATGCCAGGCGAGATAGGTCGGCAAGAGCGCCAGGGCGGCGTCGAGGCGCGGGCTCAAGGGCCGGCTCCGCCCAGCCGCGCGCTCAGCCGTTCGGCCTGCCGCTTCGGGGCCTCCAAGAGCTCGCGCACCCTCGGGTCGGCCGCCGCGTCGAGGAGGGCGGCGGGCGGACCGTCGCCGACGATCCTCCCGGCGATCAGCACGACGATGCGGTCGGCCAGCAGCACGGCCTCGGCCATGTCGTGAGTCACCATCACCGTCGTCAGGCCCAGCCGGTCGTGCAGGGCGCGGTAGTCGGCGCCCAGCGCGTCGCGGGTCAGGGGGTCGAGGGCGCCGAACGGTTCGTCCATCAGCAGCATGGCGGGCTCGGCGGCGAGCGCGCGGGCGACGCCGACCCGCTGGCGCTGACCGCCGGAGAGCGCGGCCGGCAGCCGACCGGCGGTCTCGCGCGGCAGGTCGACGAGGTCGAGCAGGGTCTCGACGCGCTCGGCGATCCGGCCCGCGTCCCAGCGCATCAGCCGCGGCGTCACGGCGATGTTCTGGCCGACCGTCAGGTGCGGAAAGAGGCCGATCTCCTGGAAGACATAACCGATCCGCCGACGCAGCTGCGGCGCGGGCCCCGCGTGCGCCTCGGCGCCCTCGATGCGGACCACGCCTGCGTCCGGCTCCTCCAGCCGGTTGATGGTCTTCAAAAGCGTCGTCTTGCCGGAGCCGGACGGCCCCACCAGCGCCACGAACTCGCCGCGGGCGATCGACAGCGAGACGCCGTCCAGCGCGACCTGCGCGCCGTAGCGCCTGGCCAGCCCCGCAAGCTCGATCATTGCGTCGCCCAGGAGCCACCCCCCAACCGTTCATCCCCGCCTTTCGCAGGGAAGAGC
>NZ_DATELG010000016.1:0-2603 GCF_035276905.1 Phenylobacterium sp.
CCCGGTGTTGCCGATGATCACGCCCTGCCCGCCCGCGGCCCGCGCCGGCAGGCAGAGCACGCCGCGCAGATCCTTGCCGAAGGTCACCTGCCGCTCGGTCCACTCGTTCGAGACGAGGTGCGCCGCCGGCGGCGGCGGCGCGCGCACGGCGTCCGGGGCGCCAGCCGCGAAGCCTTCGAGCCAGGCCGCCGCGGCGTCGAACACGGCGCCCGGCGGAGAGTTGAGGTGGGCTTCGCGAAACAGCTCCGTGTGGCCCGGAAAGCGGGTCGCGCTCACCCGCGGACCGAGGCTGGCGGCCAGCCGCGGATCGGCGGCCGGCGTCGCCACGAAAGCCTCGGCGCCGGAAGGAGCCAGCCGGCGCAGGTCGACCTCCTTGAGGCTGGCGACGGTGGCCTGCGACAGGCGCAGCCCGTGGATCGCGATCGAGCCGTCGCCCGGCGGCGGCCGGCCGGTCGTTGACGCGGCGGCCTGAAGCTCGCGGACCCAGGCGCGGCCTGTGGCGAGCGGCGTCAGGAGCATGAGGCCGTCAGGCTTGACGGCGCCGGCCGCGACGGCGGCCAGGCTCGCCCCGATGCGCAGGCCCGCGAGCACCAGCCGCTGGGCCCCCACGTGGGCGCGAACGAAAGCGGCGGCCTGCTCGACGCCGGCCACCCACAGGGGCCAGCGATCGACATCGGACTCCAGCGGCATGGAGTCGCCGCCGCCGAGATGGTCGTAGCGCAACACCGGGAAGCCGGCGGCGGCGAGCGCCTCGGCGAACAGGAAGAGCGGTCGGTAGGCGCAGCGGGCGTCGCGGCCGATCGGCGGGCAAAGCACCACGGCGACGCCGCGCGCCGCCTGCCCCACCGGCCTGTGCAGGGCGCCGGCGTGGCCGTCGAAGACCACCGGCTGCAGTTCGGTGGCGCGGCCGGCGGCGTGCCGGGCGGCGTCCATGGCGAGCGAAGGCGGCCCCATGCCACTCTTTCCAGGTTGATCGCGACACGATCACTGGAGCCGCAAGGCGCCTCGCGTTCAAATGAACTCATCGGGAGCAGGCGAGGCCGGCCGGATCCCGGAAACCCGCTGACGGGGGCGAGGCCCCCGCCAGCTTGGCCCGTCCGCTTAGCGGAACAGCGACATCAGGGGCGATGTCGCTTGGTTGGCGATCGACAGCGCCTGGATGCCCAGCTGCTGCTTGGTCTGCAGCGCCTGCAGATGCGCGCTTTCCTTGGCGAGGTCGGCGTCCACCAGGTTGCCGACGCCGGCGTCCAGGGTGTCCTGCAGCTTGCCGACGAAGGTCAGGTGGGAGTTCAGCGACTTCGAGCCGGTGCCCAGCTTGGAGAGGGCGCTGGAAACCGAGACGATCGCCGAATTGACGATGGTGATCATGTCATGCGCCGCCGTCGCGGTGCCGATCGTGGCGGTCGCGCTGATGCCGCTCGCGCCGCCGAGCGCCGTCGAGCCAAGCGACAGGTCCTGCGCCGCCACCGTGATCAGTTGGGTGCCGTCGGCGTTGGCCAGCGCCATCACCGTGGTGGGGTTGGAGGCTGTCGCCCTGATCATGTTGGCGCCGTTGAACTCGGCGTTGTCCACGGCCTTCTGGATCTGGTCGCGCAGCGACTTGAAGTCGTCGTTCAGCGCGATGCGGCTGTTGGTGTCGAGGGTGGTGTCCGAGGCCGCCAGCGCCTTGGACTTCATCTGCAGCAGCAGGTCCGAAATCGTCTCGCCAGCCGAAAGAGCGACGTCGACGGTGGACGAGCCGCGCTGCAGGGAGTCCTTGACCGCGTTCAGCGATGCGGAGGTGGCCCGCTGGTTCTGGGCGATGGCCCAGATCGAGCCGTCGTCCTTGGCCGAGGCCACTTTCAGGCCGGTGTTGATCCGGCTCTGGGTGGTGGCGAGGTCGGCTTGGGTAGCGCTGAGGTTCTGGAGCGCCACCATGGCGCCCACGTTCGTATTCACGCTGTTCATAGGCATGAACCGCACTCCTTGTTTCAAGGTCGCCGGCTGTCGTTTTGACGGCCGGGGGCGTTTTGCCCGCCAGGCGCGGCGCAATTGCCAGGCCAGCCGCGACCAGCGCGAAGGCGCGACCACACCTCATTGTTTTTATTGATATTCCCGGCGGATAGGCGCGAGACGTCGGCGGCAAGAAATTCACCGCGAGGGGAAATTTCTTTCCATTTGCGGCAGGATTTACCCGGCAAGGACTTCCCCGGGCGACTGCCGAACCGGCCGGAGCTGAGGCGATCTGCGCGCACCGGCGTTTAGGCTTGCGGATGGGATGAATTGCGGACCGGAACTTGCCTTCCACATCCTTCGATCGCACCGCCTTGAGGGCCGCCGGGAGGAGCGCCGGGCTGCCGAGCCTCATCTCTTCCGCCCTCGCCGGCGCGAGCGTCGTCGCGATCGCCTCCACCGCAGCCGCCCAGACGGCGGAGCAGCCCGCCCCCCCACCCCCTCAGCCGCCGCCGGCCGCCAACCAGGCCCCGACGATGCTGTCCGAGATCGTCGTCACCGCCCGCCGCCGGCCCGAAGGCCTGCAGAACACGCCGCTGATGGAGAACGTCGTCACCTCCGACAGCCTGCAGAAGCTGAACATCAAGCAGTTCCAGGACATCCAGGCGGTC
>NZ_DATELG010000017.1:0-16785 GCF_035276905.1 Phenylobacterium sp.
CGCCGGGCGAACGGATGGCCGTCGGCGCTGACCAGCACCAGGGCCGGCGTCGGCAGGGGCTCCAGCGCGCGCGAGACCGGCAGGCTCCAGCTCAGCCAGGCGGCCAGCAGCCCGAAGATGACCGCCAGCGCCAGCAGCCCGCGCAAAATGCGGCCCAGGGTGAAGATGCGCCGGCGCGGCCGCTTCGGCGCCGGATCGGGCGCAGCGCTCGCGGGCCCGAACTCCACGCCGTCGTAGCCGTAGTCGTACTGCCCCTTGCGCGCAGGCCCCCCGGCGTCGTCCATCTGCTACCCAAGACCTTTCGAGGCCGTCCCGGGGCAGACATAGGGCGCCTTGAGGCGGGCGGGAATGCGATGCCGCGTCGCTGCCATTCCCGCTCTTCCCCTCACGGCGTATACGCCACCACCGGTTCGCGCAGGTCCGGCGTCTCCGTGCGCCAGCGGACCGAGCCGAACGGCCGCTCGAGCCGACGGCGCACCCGCATGGTGCGGCCGGCCTTGAGGTAGGCCCGCGCCTCGTCCTGCAGAGCGGCGTCGGAATGGGTGAAGCGGCTGCGAAGGCGCAGATAGTCGCCCCAGGTCGGGCAGAGGTAACGCTCGGTCCATAGCGCGGGATCGGCGATGTCGCGCGACAGCGACCATTCGAAGGCCCCGTTGCGCTGCCGGGCCCGCTGCAGCTTCAGCATCGCGTCATAGAACTGCCGGGCCTGGGCGGGATCGATCTCGTAGTCGACCTCGATCACCACCGGGCCGCTCTTCAGCGTGATCGCCAGCGCCACCTCCGGCTCCTGCTGGATCTCCAGCTCCTCGGTGCCGGCGTCCGAGACCGCCGGCAGCGGCAGGACAAGGCCGAGCAGGGGCGAGATGACCAGCACGGCCCCGGAGATGGCCAGGGCCTCGCCGACGCCGTGCAGCGTGGCCTGGCGGCCCCAGATCCAGGCGCCGAGCGCGATGCCCCCGGTCAGCGAGGACTGGTAGAGCGACAGCGCTCGCGCCGTGACCCAGCGCGGAGCGGCGAACTGCACGCCGAGGTTCAGCATGGTCGCCAGCAGCATCCACGCCGCTCCGGCCAGAGCCATGGCCGCGGCGGTGACGACCAGGTTGTGGCTGAAGCCGATCGCCATCGTCATCAGCCCGGTGATCACCGCGAACAGGTTGACCGCATGCTCGGCCTTCAGGCGGTCGCGGACGCGGCCGGTGAGCATCGCCCCGCCGACGGCGCCTGCGCCGAAGAAGCCCAGCAGCAGCCCGTAGATCCCCGCGCCGCCGTGCAGCGAGGTGCGCGCGACCAGCGGCGTCAGGGCGGAGATGGCGCTGCCGACGAAGCCGTAGAACAGCGAACGGGCGAGCACGGTCCGGATCGGCGGGGAGTGCAGCGCATAGCGGACGCCGGAGACGATCGCGCGGTCCATCCGCTCCGGCGGCAGGCGCGAGGGCGCGGGCTTGCGCCGCCAGAACAGGAAGGCGACGAACAGCGGCAGGTAGCATACCGCATTGATCGCGAAGGCGGCCTTGGCGCCGGCCAGCAGTATCACCAGGCCGCCGAGCGCCGGGCCGAAGCTGCGGGCCACGTTGTAGCTGATCGAGCCCAGCGCCACCGCCGCCGGCAGCTGCTCGGCCGAAACCTGTTCGCGCACCGAGGCCTGCCAGGCCGGGCCGTAGAGCGCCACGCCGCCGCCGATCAGCGAACAGAAGGCCAGCAGCACCCACGGGGTCGTCAGGTGCAGCAGCGCCAGCGCCGTGAGCGCCGCGGCGCAGACGACGGCGAAGCCCAGGCCCGCCATCGCCACCTTGCGGCGGTCGAACATGTCGGCCGCTGCGCCGGCGGGAAGCGCGACCAGCATCATCGGCAGCATCAGCGCCGACTGCACCAGCGCCACCATCTCGGGCGAGTTGGCCAGCCGCGTCATTTCCCACGCCGCGCCGACGCCGAGGATCAGCTGCCCGAAGTTGGACAGCACGCTGCTCGTCCAGATGGTCGCGAAGGACCGCTCCTTCAGCGGCTCGAACGGGCCCCAGTTGCGCATCGACCGACCCTGGCCCGCCGCGTCCGCCATGTCAGCGCTCCTTCCCCGCCCCCCTTCTTCGAATGCCGGTCGAAGCTGAATCGATCAAGGGGCCCCAGCACGCCGCGCCGCGCCAGGTCAGCGCCTGCGGAACACCAGCGAGAGGTTGTTCGCCGGCATTGGAATGCGCTCGGCGAGGTCGAGGCCCTGGCCCGCCGCCAGTTCCGCCACCGCCTCCACCCGGCGGAGCCCCCAGGCCGGGTTGCGCCGCCGCAGGCTCTCGTCGAAGGCCAGGTTGCTGGGCGCGGTCTCGACGTCGCGCTCGAGGTAGGGGCCGTAGAGACAGAGCAGGCCGCCGGCGGGCAGCACCCGGGCCGCGCCCGCCATCAGCCCCTCGGTCGAGGCCCACGGCGAGATGTGCACCATGTTGATGGCGACCACAGCGTCGGCGCGCTCCACCGGCCAGGCATCGGGGTCGGCCGCGTCCAGCCGCAACGGCGCCAGCAGATTGGGCGGGCCGGCATGCGCCCGCCAGGCCTCGATGCTGGCCAACGCCTCGGGATCGGCGTCGGTCGGCCGCCACTGAAGGTGCGGCAGGGCGGCCGCATTGTGGACCGCGTGCTCGCCGGCGCCGGCGGCGATCTCCAGCACGAGGCCCGCGGCCGGCAGGCGCGGCTTCAGCACGCCGAGGATCGGCTCGCGGTTGCGCGCGGTCGCGGGCGAGGTCCAGGCGCCCGGAGGCGGTCGATCGAACATGGCTCCGTTCTGCGCGCTTCGACCACAACGCGCCATCCTCAAACTGAGTACCGTTCACCTCGTCGCTTAACCGTGAAGAAGCCTTCCCGGCCGATGATGGCGACATGAACGCCCAGCTCCAAACCGCCGACTGCGCCCCGTCCACCGTCCTCCTGATCGAAGACGACGACGGCCTGCGCGGCACGCTCGCGGTCTGCCTGCGGATCGCCGGCTACAAGGTCGCCACCGCCTCGGACGAGCGCGGCGCGCTGGAGCAGTTCTCGCGCGGCAAGCCGGACGCGGTCGTCACCGACCTGATCCTGCCGCAGGGCGAGGGCATGAACGCGGTGAAGGCGATGCGCAACGCAGCTCCCGAGGTGCCGATCGTCGTGATGTCCGGCGGCGGCATGTTCCCGGCCACCCACCTCTTGGGCATCGCCAGCTCGCTGGGCGCCGCGGCCGCCATCTCCAAGCCCTTCAAGCCCGCGGCCCTGGTGGACGTGGTCCGCAACCTCGTCGCCGCCTGAGGCGCCGCCCGAGGCGCCGCAGAGCATAACCTCGATCAGTCGGGGCTAACTCTGCCATGAAGTCGCCTTCCGACGGACCTTCGCCCAACACAGTCGGCCGCCATCTTCCTTCGCGTCGGCTGACCTTGGCTCTCACCCCATAGCCCCCCAGCCCCCCGAGGGTCCGGGTCGGTCGACGCGCCTCCTGATCTTCTCCGACGGCCATCCGCGCGCTCCGCCGCTTCGCGGGGAGGTAAGGGCGTTACGCCTTGCGGAAGAAGTCGAAGATCCGCTGCGCCAGGGCGTGGTTGACGCCCTCGACCTTGGCCAGGTCCTCGACGGAGGCTCTGGCGACCCCGCGGGCGGAGCCGAAGGCGTGCAAGAGGGCGCGCTTGCGCGACGGCCCCACCCCGTCGATCTCGTCCAGCGGGTTCTTCTTCAGGTCCATGGCCCGCCGCGTGCGGTGGCTGCCGATGGCGAAGCGGTGGGCCTCGTCGCGCAGGCGCTGCAGGTAGTAGAGCACCGGCGACTTCGGTTCGAGCATGAAGTAGGGCTTGCCGGGGATGAAGAACCGTTCCAGGCCCGCATCGCGATCCGGCCCCTTGGCGACGCCCACCACCGGGATGTCCTCGACGCCCAGGTCGGCCATGATCTCCATCACCGCGGCGACCTGACCCGCGCCGCCGTCGATCAGCACCAGGTCGGGGCGGATGGCGTCGGCCCCCTCTTCTTCCTCCTTCACCAGCCGGCCGAAGCGGCGGCGCAGGACCTCCTTCATCATTCCGAAGTCGTCGCCCGGGGTGATGTCGGTCGAGCGGATGTTGAACTTGCGATACTGGTTCTTCTGAAAGCCCTCCGGCCCGGCGACGATCATCCCGCCGACCGCGTTCGTGCCCATGATGTGGCTGTTGTCGTAGACTTCGATCCGCTCGGGGGCGGCCTCCAGCCCGAAGGCCTCGCCGACGCCCGCCAGCAGCTTCGACTGGGCCGAGCCCTCGGCCATCTTGCGGCCCAGCGCCTCGCGGGCGTTGGTCAGCGCGTGCTCGACGAGGCGGCATTTCTCGCCGCGCTGCGGCCGGCTGATCTCCACCTTGCGGCCGGCCTTGATGCAGAAGGCGTCGGCCAGGAGCTCCTTCTCCGACGGCTCGACGTTCACCAGGATCAGCTTGGGGATCGGCTTATCGTCATAGAACTGGCCGAGGAAGGCGTTCATCACCTCCGGGTCCTCGTCGCTCTTGTCGACGCCCCCCTGTGGTATTTTGGGAAAATAGGCGCGGTTGCCCCAGTTCTGGCCGGCGCGGAAGAAGAACACCTGGACGCAGGCCTGGCCGCCCTCGGCGTGCAAGGCGAAGACGTCGGCCTCGTCCACCGTCTCCGGATTGATCTGTTGCTCCTGGGCGATCGAGGCCAGGGCCCGGATGCGGTCGCGCAGACGCGCGGCGCGCTCGAACTCCATCTCGTCGGAGGCTTCCTGCATCTCCTGCGACATCCGGCCCATCACCGCCCGGCTCTTGCCCCGCAGGAAGTCCTCGGCCTGTTCGACCAGGGCGGCGTAGTCCTCCAGGCTGACGAGGCCGGTGCACGGCGCGGCGCAGCGGCGGATCTGGTGCAGCATGCAGGGCCGGGTGCGGCTCTCGTAGACGCTGTCCGAGCACGAGCGCAGCAGGAAGGCCTTCTGCAGGGTGTTCAGGGTGCGGTTGACCGCCCAGGCCGAGGCGAACGGCCCGAAGTAGTCGCCCTTGATGGAGTGGGCGCCGCGGTGCTTGCGCAGCTGCGGGGCGGCGTGGTCGCGGCGGATGACGATCTCCGGGAAGCTCTTGTCGTCGCGCAGCAGCACGTTGAAGCGCGGCTTCAGCTGCTTGATCAGGTTGATCTCGAGCAGCAGCGCGTCGGTCTCGGTCCGCGTGGTGACGAACTCCATCGCCCGCGTCAGGTCGACCATGTGGGCGATGCGTTGGGTATGGAACCGCCCTTGCGCATATTGCAGGACGCGCTTCTTCAGGCTGCGCGCCTTTCCCACGTAGAGGACCTCGCTGGCCTCGCCCAGCATCCGGTAGACGCCAGGCGCGTCCGGCAGTCGCTTGACCTCGTCCTTGATCAGGGCCGCGCCCCTCAAGGGGACTTCCTGCGGCGCCTCCGGCGTTTCCAGCATGGGCGAAGATATAGTCGTCTTCGCGCGCGCGGGCACGGGGCCGACGGCCGCAACCCGAGCTTCGCCCACGGGTTTGTGCAGCGACCCGACCTGCTAAGCTCGACCGCATGGCCCGCCCCCTCCCCGCCCGCCTCGCCGCCGCACTCGCCGCGCTCGCGCTTTGCGCCTGCAGCCACGGCACGTCCGACCCGCTGGCCGGCTTCGGCCCCAATCCGCCGCTGCCGGCGCCGGCGAAGTCGCTGCTGCCCGTCTTCGACGTGCCGAAGGTCGTCGGCTGGCCGGCGGGCGCCGCGCCCAAGCCCCCGCCGGGCTTCATCGTCACCCGCTTCGCCGAGGGCCTGAACCACCCGCGCTGGCTCTACGTCCTGCCGAACGGCGACGTGCTGGCGGCGGAATCCGCTTCCGAGCCCAGCGCCGCCGACACCAAGGGTCTCCGCGGCTGGTTCGCCAGGCGCCTGATGAAGGCGGCGGGCGCCGTCCAGAAGAGCCCCAACCGGATCATCCTGCTGCGCGACGCCGACGGCGACGGCCGGGCCGAGACCCGCACCGTCTTCACCCAGAGCGTGAAGCGGCCGTTCGGCATGACCCTGGTCGCGGGCAGCCTCTATGTCGCCGGCGACGACGCCCTGGCGCGCTTCGCCTACCAGCCAGGCCAGACTGCGGCCTTAGGCCCGCCCGAGAAGGTGCTCGACCTGCCCGGCGGGCCGATCAACCATCACTGGACGAAGAACGTCGCCGCCAGCCCCGACGGATCGAAGCTGTTCATCACCGTCGGCTCCAACTCCAACATCGGCGAGAACGGCATGGCCGCCGAGGAGGGCCGCGCGGCGATCTGGGAGTACGACCTGAAGAGCCGCCGCGCGCGCGTCTTCGCCAGCGGGCTGCGCAACCCCAACGGCCTGGCCTGGGAGCCGGTCACCGGGGCGCTGTGGACCACCGTCAACGAGCGCGACGAGATCGGCCACGACCTGCCGCCGGACTACATGACCTCGGTGAAGGACGGCGGCTTCTACGGTTGGCCCTACAGCTACTGGGGCCGGCACGTGGACGCGCGGGTGCAGCCGCAGCGGCCCGAGCTGGTCGCCCGCGCCGTCACGCCCGACTATGGGCTGGGGCCGCACACGGCCTCGCTGGGACTGGCCTTCTACACCGCCGGCGCCTTTCCGCCGGCCTGGCGCGGCGGGGCCTTCGTCGGCCAGCACGGCTCATGGAACCGCCGGCCGCTGAACGGCTACCGCGTGGTCTTCGTGCCCTTCACGGACGGCAGGCCCACCCTGCCGGCGAAGGTGTTCCTCACCGGCTTCCTCAACGCCGACGGCAAGATCCAGGGCCGGCCGGTCGGCGTGGCCATCGACAGGCGCGGCGGCCTGCTGGTCGCCGACGACGTCGGCGGCGTCATCTGGCGGGTGGCGAGATCTTCCCTCCCCTAATATCGAACTCACACCCGCCCGGTCACCGGAACCAGCGCGCCGGTCACCGCGCGGGCCTGCTCCGAGGCCAGGAACAGGATCACCGACGCCAGGTCGTCGGGCTGCACCCAGGCCGAGAAGTCGGCGCCCGGCATGTCGGCGCGATTGACCGGGGTGTCGAGGATCGAGGGCAGCACGGCGTTGACGGTCACGCCGTCGGCCTTCAGCTCTTCGGCGAGCGCCTCGGTCAGCTTGTGCACCCCGGCCTTGGAGGCGGCGTAGGCGCCCATGCCGGCGGCGGCCTTGAGCGCGCCGTTGGCGCCGATGTTGACGATCCGGCCGGAGTTGCTGGCCTTCAGCGCGGGAAGGGCGGCGCGGATGATGTTGGACGCCGTCTGCACGTTCATCAGGAAGAGCCGGCTCCAGGTCTCCGCGTCACCGCCCTCGTGGGTCTGCCAGACGAAGCCGCCGGCCACGTTGACCAGCACGTCGAGGGCGCCGAAGCGGGCCGTGATCGCCGCCACCGCCGCCTTGGCCGCGGCCGGATCCGTCAGGTCGACGCCGCCCAGCACCAGCACGTCGCCGCCGCCGGGAAGGCCCGCGGGCGCCTGCGTGGCGAAGTCGATGAGCGCGAGGCGCACGCCCTGCGCCGCGGCGGCCTTGGCCACGGCCGAGCCAAGAGCCCCGAAAGCGCCGGTGACGGCGTAAACCCGTGCAGTCATTGCTGCCCTCCTCTGTGTTTCGTGGGTCGTTCAGGCGCGCCCGCACGCCTCTCCGGCAAAGACCCGGCGCAGGATCGTCGCCAGCCCCCGCACGTCCGCTTCATCGAATGCCGCCTTGGCCTCGGAGTCGACGTCGAACACGGCGATCAGCGCGCCCGATGCGTCAAATATCGGGACCACGATCTCGCTGGCCGAGCGGCTGTCGCAGGCGATGTGGCCGGGGAAGGCGTGGACGTCGGGCACGAGCTGGACCGTCCCGGTCTCGGCCGCCGTTCCGCAGACCCCGCGGCCGAAGGCGATCCGCAGGCAGCCCAGCGTTCCCTGATAGGGGCCCACCACCAGCTCGCGCGGCTTGTCCGGGTCGACGACGTAGAAGCCGGTCCAGAAGTAGTGCTCGAAGGTCGCCGCCAGCATCGCCGCCACCGTGGCCATCCGCGCCGTCAGGTTCGGCTCGCCGTCCAGCACAGCGGCGATCTCGTCGGCGAGCTCGGCGTAGCGCTCGGTCTTGGAGCCGGTCAGGCGCTTGTCGTTGAAGGCGTCGGCCATGGCCAGGATGTAATCCTTCCCGCCCTTGATGGGGAGGAAGGGAAATCTACGCCGCGCGCCTGCGGGCGATCTTCTGGCGGACGACCATCTGCAGCTGGCCGAGCACCTCCTCGGCCTCGTCGACCTGGCCGGGCTCGATCACCAGGAGCTTGGCGATCGCGGCGAAGTGGACCTCCATCACCTCGGCCTCGCAGTGCTCGTGGCCGCCCATGGCGTCGGCGTATTCCATCAGCAGCGCCGAAGCGCGCGCCACCACCGAGTCGCGCACCTGGCGCGCGCGGAAGCTGGTGTGCTGCATGACCCGGTAGGTCATCTTCAGCGTTTCGGCGTCGACGCGGCGGCGCGCGGCGATCAGCGCGCGCAGGGCCTCGAGCTCGACGCCGATGGTGTCGCGCGTGGCGGCGCGCTCGGCGACGTCGACCACCTCGGTCGGGTCGCTCGAGCGGCGCAGCGGACCGTTGTAGGACAGCTCGAGCTTGCGACGGCGGTCGGGCCCGATGTAGTCGGCGCTGACGACGAACGGCCGCGGCTTCAGCAGCACCAGCTGGATGCGCGACAGCAGGGCGGCCGGCGTGAACGGCTTGATGACGAACTCGTTGACCCCGGCGCTGCGGGCGACCTCGACGTCGGCCTCGCTGCGGTGGCCGGTGACGATGATCACCGGCGCCTGCGGGTTGGGAATGCGGCGGTCGCCGGTCACCGCCGCGCGGCGGATGCTGCGGGTCAGCTCGATGCCGCCCATCACCGGCATGTTCCAGTCGCTGAAGATGATGTGCGGATCCCAGCGGGTGATCATGTCGCGGGCCCGCACGCCGTCGGCGGCGCCTTCGACCTGGCCGACGCCGCTGGCGCGCAGGACATCGCAGATCAGCCGCATGACGTTCATGTTGTCGTCGACCACCAGGACCTTCAGCGGGGCGAGGTCCTCGGGGCGCAGGCTGACCCTGGGCAGGCTTCGGCTCATCGAGGCGGCGGCTTTCGCGGACAGAGGCCGCCCGAGCCTAGGCGCCGCCCGTTGAAAAGCGGTTTATGACCGGATTTTCTACGCCTTGGGCGCGAGCTTCAGCTCTTCGAGATGGCCGCGCAGCAGGTGCAGGATGCCGGAGAAGTCCTTGCCCCCCGCGCCAAGCCGGTCGAACAGGGCGTAGAGGCCCTCGGCCTGGGCCCCCATGGGCGTGGCTGCGCCGGCCTTGGCGGCGGCGTCCTGGGCGAGCTTCAGGTCCTTCAGCATCATCGCCGTGGCGAAGCCGCCCTCGTAGCCGCGGTTCGACGGCGCCGTCGGCACCGGGCCCGGCCAGGGATAGTAGCTGGTGACGCTCCAGCACTGGCCCGACGACTTCGAGGTGATCTCGAAGAAGCGCTCGGGATCGAGGCCCAGCTTCTCGGCGAGCGCGACGGCCTCGCAGACCGCGATCATCGAGATGCCGAGCACCATGTTGTTGCAGATCTTGGCCGCCTGGCCGGTGCCGTGGTCGCCGGCGCGGATGGTCGCGCGCGACATCGGGGCCAGGATCTCCTCGACCAGGGCGAAGTCGGGCTCGTCGCAGCCGACCATGAAGGCCAGCGTGCCGGCGTCGGCCGCCGCCGTGCCGCCGGACACCGGCGCGTCGGCGAAGCGGAAGCCCGCCGCCTTGACCTCGGCGGCGACGGCGCGGGCGCTTTCCACGTCGATGGTCGAGCAGTCGACCATCACCGTGCCGGGCCTGGCGTTCGGCAGCACCTGCTCGGCGTAGACCTTCCGCACGTGCGGGCCGGCCGGCAGCATGGTGATGACCACGTCGGCCTGGCTGACCGCCTCGGCGGCGGACGCGGCGGCCTGGCAGCCGGCGGCGACGGCGCGGGCGAGGGCGGCTTCGGAAAGGTCGAAGGCCAGCACCTGGCGGCCGGCCTTGGCCTGGTTGGCGGCCATGCCGCCGCCCATGTTGCCCAGGCCCACGAAGGCGATGCGGAAGGCCTTGCCGCCGGCGGCGCTATCGGAGGTCATCAGGGCGTTTCTCGGAGGTTGTTGGGGTGGACCGAGGCGCGGCGGCCCAGGGGCCGCCCGCGCCGATTTGCAAGTCCGGCCTACTTCAGGGTCGGGATGATGAAGGCGGAGTCCTCGTGCTCGCCCTCCGGCCAGCGCGCGGTGACCGTCTTGACCTTGGTGTAGAACTTCACGCCTTCCACGCCGTACTGGTTGGTGTCGCCAAAGCCGGAGCGCTTCCAGCCGCCGAACGAATGGTAGGACACCGGCACCGGAATCGGCACGTTGATGCCGATCATGCCGACCTGGACGCGGGAGGCGAACTCGCGCGCGGCGCGGCCGTTGTTGGTGAAGATGGCCACGCCGTTGCCGTACTGGTGCTTGCTGGGCAGCTGCACCGCCTCGTCGAAGTTCTCGGCGCGGACCATCTGCAGCACCGGCCCGAAGATCTCCTCGTTGTAGGTGCGCATCGAGGTCTTGACGTTGTCGAACAGCGTCGGGCCCATGAAGTAGCCCTTCTCGTAGCCCTGAAGCTTGAAGCCGCGGCCGTCGACGACCAGCTCGGCGCCTTCGTCGACGCCCAGCTGGATGTAGTCGGAGACCTTCTGCCGGTGGGCCGCCGAGACCACCGGCCCGTACTGAGCGGCCGGGTCGGTCGAAATGCCGACCTTCAGGGTCTCGATCTCCGCCAGCAGCCGTTCGCGCAGCTCGTCGGCGGTCTTCTTGCCGACCGGGACGACCACCGGCAGGGCCATGCAGCGCTCGCCGGCCGAGCCGTAGGCCGCGCCGATGATGTCCTTGACCGCATGCTCCATATTGGCGTCGGGCATGACGATGCCGTGGTTCTTGGCGCCGCCCATCGCCTGGACACGCTTACCGGCGGCCGTGCCGCGCGAGTAGACGTAGTGGGCGATGTCCGACGAGCCGACGAAGCTGACGGCCTTCACGTCGGGGTGGTCCAGCAGGGCGTCGACCGACAGCTTGTCGCCGTGGACGACGTTCAGCACGCCCTTCGGTGCGCCGGCCTCCATGAACAGCTCCGCCAGACGCACCGGCACCGACGGGTCCTTTTCCGACGGCTTCAGCACGAAGGAGTTGCCGACCGCGATCGAGATCCCGAACATCCACATCGGGATCATCGCCGGGAAGTTGAACGGGGTGATGCCGGCGCAGACGCCCAGCGGCTGGCGCATCGAATAGACGTCGATCCCCGGGCCCGCGCCCTCGGTGTACTCGCCCTTCAGCACCTGCGGGATGCCGCAGGCGAACTCGATCACTTCCAGGCCGCGCTGGATGTCGCCCTTGGAGTCGGCGATCACCTTGCCGTGCTCGGCCGACAGCATCTCGGCCAGCTGGTTCATATTGGTTTCGATCAGGCGCTTGAACTCGAACATCACCCGCGCACGACGCTGCGGATTGACCAGCGCCCAGCTCTGCTGCGCGCGGAGCGCCGACTGCACCGCGGCGTCGACTTCGTCGACCGTCGCCAGCGCGACCCGCGCCTGGACTTCGCCGGTGTTCGGGTTGAAGACCTCGCCATAGCGGCCGGAGGCCCCTGCGACGGACTGACCGTCGATGAAATGTGTGATGTCTCGCATAGGGTTCCGCTATCAGCCCGGCCGCCGGGCGGCTATTGCAATAATGCCTCGCAGACCCTGCGTTTTTGCAAAATCTGCGGCATTCACACCTAATCGAGGCTTTCCGCCCCAGTTTGGGCCGCCACTCGCTTGCGGGTTGCAGCAAGGCCTTGTCATCGAAACGCCTTGTACTAAGCGGCGACAGTTCAACCCTCGATAGGGGCTCCGATCTGAAACGCCTTTGTCGAGTATAGGCGAAGAGTTGTCGGACAGCCGCGCGCTCTACCTTCGAGATAACTACCCCCGGATCGCCAGCGAGCTGCTGCGGCCGTTGGTTAACGTCTTCACAGCGGCGCGCGAAGTCTGCGACGGGGACGTCGACAAATTCCTGATCCTCCTGGTGCTCTGCATGCGGATGACCGAGCATCCGGATTTCAAGCGCTTGAGCCATGCGCAGATCATGGCCGGCGAGCCGGAGGTGCTGCCGAGCCTCGGCACCAACACCCGCTCCATCGCCGCCTCCGTCGGCATTCCCAAGGAGACGTCGCGCCGCAAGCTGGCCGACCTCGTCGACTCCGGCTGGCTGGTGCGCCAGCACTGGGACTTCCGCCTCACCGCCAAGGGCTACGCCGCGCTCGAGCCCATCCGCACACGGATCCAGGCGATGGCGCTCAGCCAGCACGACCTTCTGACCGAGATCCTGCCGCTCTGAAGCCCGCCGCGGTTGCGTCGGCGCGGCTTTGCCGTCATGCCCATCGCCGCAATGTCGCCAAGCTCCGCCGCTTCCTGGCGGCCGTGATGTCCGCGCGCCGCCTTTCCATCCTGCTCGGCTTCGCCGTCGTGAGCCTCGCCGCCGCGGGCCTCGCGACGAGCGCGCACGCGCAGTATTCGCGGCCGGCGCAACGGGTGCTGGCCCGCGCCTTCGCCGCGACCGGCGGCCAGGGCTGGTACATGCTGCGCGGCTGGCGCGAGACAGGACGGCGCGAAGGCCTCGCCTACGAGGCCTGGATCGATCCGCTGCGCTACGGCCTGCGCACCGAAACCCGCGACGCCCAGGGCCTGCGCGTGCACGGCTTCAACGGCCAGGCCGACTGGCAGGTCGGCGCCGACGGCGCGATCACCGCGGTCAACGACCACGCCACCCTGTCGCGGGCGCGGACCGAGGCCTTCTTCGCCGCCAACTGCTACTTCTTCCGTGGACGGTTCGATGCGCGCGGCGACTACGCGGGCGTGCGCAGCCTGGGCGGCCGCAGTTTCGAGGTGGTCCGGATCCAACCCTGGGGCGGCGAGGCGCGCGAGCTCTGGTTCGACCAGAAGAACGGGCTGCTGGCCCGCATCGTCGACCGGACCGGCCCGCGCGCCAGCGCCGTGCGGGTGTCCGACTACCGCAAGGTGGGGCCCGTGCTGATCCCCTTCCGGCTCGCGACGGAAGCCGGCGGCCGCGGTTCCGCTCCGTGGTCCCCCGATCCTTTGGCCCGCGAGCGCGAGACCCTGGTCTTCGCGCCGGTCCCCCGCGAGCGCTTCAGCCTGAACCGCCCCGAGGAGCTGGCCAAGGTCGAGGCCAGCCGGGGCCGGACGGCCGCCGGCGAGGCCGCCAGGCGGCCTGCCGCGACCCTTCGATCTCCCGCCCCGCCCTGAGGCCGGGCGCCGGTCGGGTTGCGGCGGCCTGCGCGCCGCCTACGTAACGAACCCAACCGCCAGTCTGCGCAGGAGCCCGGATGCCGCACCACGACAGCCTGATCCTGACGCTCGTCGGCAGCATCGTGCTGGCCTTCGGCTTCGGCATGGCGGCCACCCGCCTGAAGCTGTCGCCGCTGGTGGGCTACCTGCTGGCCGGGGTCGCGGTCGGGCCGTTCACCCCGGGCTATGTCGCCGACACCCAGCTGGCGCCGCAGCTGGCGGAGATCGGCGTCATCCTCCTGATGTTCGGGGTCGGGCTGCACTTTTCGCCCAAGGACCTCGTGCAGGTGCGCCGGGTGGCGGTTCCGGGCGCCGTCGCCCAGATCGTCATCGCCACCGCGCTCGGCTGGGGGCTCGGCCGGCTCATCGGCCTGCCGGCGCTCGAGGCCGGCCTGTTCGGCTTCTCGCTCTCGGTCGCTTCCACCGTCGTGCTCATCCGCGCCCTCGAAGAGCGCAAGGAGATGAAGTCCGAGATCGGCCGGGTCGCCGTGGGCTGGCTGGTCGTCGAGGACCTGGTGATGGTGGTGGCCCTGGTCCTTTTGCCGTTGCTGCTCGGCGCGACGGGCGCCTCGGCCTTCGAGATCGGCCGCGAGGTGGGCTGGACGCTCCTCAAGGTGGCGGTCTTCATCGTCCTGATGCTGGTCGTCGGCGGCCGGGCGCTGCCGTGGTTCCTGGCCCACATCGCCCATTCGCGCTCGCGCGAGCTCTTCACCCTGGGCGTGCTGGCGATCGCGCTCGGCATCGCCTGGGTGGCCTATGAGGTGTTCGGCGCCTCCTTCGCCCTGGGCGCCTTCGTCGCCGGCCTGGTGCTGAACGGCTCGCCGCTCGGCCATACCGCCGCCGAGCGCTCGCTGCCGCTCAGGGATGCTTTCGCAGTGCTGTTCTTCGTCTCGGTCGGCATGCTGTTCGACCCGACGGTGCTGGTGCGCGAGCCGCTGGCGGTGCTGGGCGTGTTGGCGATCATCCTTCTCGGCAAGTCGATCGCCGCGCTGCTGATCACCTGGATCTTCCGAATGGACCGTCGGAGCAGCTTCACCGTGGCCGCGAGCCTCGCCCAGGTGGGCGAGTTCTCCTTCATCCTCGCCGGCCTCGGGGTCTCGCTGGCGGCGCTGAGCCGCAACAGCCACGACCTGATCCTGGCCGCGGCCCTGCTGTCGATCTCGCTGAACCCGTTGATGTTCGCCCTCGCCGACCGGCTCAGCCCCAAGCCAGCGCCGGTCTGACCCGGGGCGCCCCCGCCGGGTTCAGTCGACGGCGGGCGGGTCGCTGGCGGGGAAGCTTTCCTCCAGCGCCTCGTCGAGCCGGGCGTCCCGCTCGGCGCGCAGCTTCTCGTTCAGCGCGACGCTCTCGTTCATCCGCGCCATCTGCTCGGGCGTCGCCTCGCGCTGGTGCCGCGCCTTCCACTCCGACTGCGGCGCGCCGTAGATCGCTTCGCGCGCCTGGTCGCGGGTCAGCGCGCCCTCGGAGGCCTCGCTCAGCCAGTCGGCCAGGCAGTTGCGGCAGAAGCCCGCCATGCCCATCAGGTCGACATTCTGCACGTCGGTCCGCATCCGCAGATGGTCGACCAGGCGTCGGAAGGCCTGGGCGGCCAGATGGTCGTCGATCTCGCTCATGGGGCCTCACGCTGTCACTGACGCGAGATTACACCAAGGGGATCGGGCTCACGAGACGGTTGACGATTGCGCTGACCCAGTCGGCTCACGAGATGTAAGCGGCGCCTGCGATTGGCGGCCGGCCCAGCCGAAGGGAGATCGAACCATGTCCACGATGCGCGTGATCCAGGTCGCGACAAAGGGCGGCCCCCTCGAGCTGGCGACGCGGCCGCTGCCGGAACCCGGCCGCGGCGAAGTGCGGGTGAAGGTGCAGGCCTGCGGCGTCTGCCACAGCGACTCCATCGCCAAGAACGGCCTGTTCCCGAACGTGCCCTACCCCATCGTCCCGGGCCATGAGATCGCCGGCGTCGTCGACGCGGTCGGCGAAGGCGTCATCGGCTGGGCCGTCGGCGCGCGCGTCGGCGTCGGCTGGTTCGGCGGACACTGCGGCCGGTGCGAGCCGTGCCGGCGCGGCGACCTGGTCGACTGCCGCAACCTGCGGATCCCGGGCGTCAACTATGACGGCGGCTATGCTGAGGCCATGCTGGCGCCCGCCGACGCCCTGGCGCTGATCCCGGAGGAGCTGTCCGCGGTCGACGCCGCTCCCCTGCTGTGCGCCGGGGTCACCACCTACAACGCCCTTCGCGAGAGCGGCGCGCGGCCGGGCGACCTGGTGGCGATCCTCGGCATCGGCGGCCTCGGCCACCTGGGCGTGCAGTTCGCCGCCAAGATGGGCTTCCGCACGGTCGCCATCGCCCGCGGGATCGAAAAGGAGGCGCTGGCCAAGGAGCTCGGCGCGCATGTCTATTTGGACAGCCTGAGGCAGGACGTCGCCGCGGAGCTGCAGGCGCTCGGCGGGGCCAAGACCATCCTGGCGACGGTCACCAGCGGCAAGGCGATGAGCGCGGTGATCCCCGGCCTCGCCGTCCGCGGCAAGCTGGTGGTGGTCGGCGTCGGCATGGACCCGATCGAGGTCTCCACAGGCGACCTGATCGGCGGCAGCCGTTCGGTCGTCGGCCACGCCTCCGGCGCCTCGATCGACTCGCAGGACACCCTGGCGTTCAGCGCGCTGAGCGGGGTGCGGCCGACGATCGAGACCATGCCCCTGGAGCGCGCCGCCGAGGCCTACGACAAGATGATGCGCAACGAGGCCCGCTTCCGCATGGTGCTGACGACCGGCGCCTGACGCCGTCAGGCGACCGCCTGCAGCAGCCGGCGGCGGCGGCGAAGCGCCTCGCTGGCCTGGTCGACGAGCGCGACGAGCACGGCGGTGATCAGCACATAGGCCAGCATCTGCCGGTAGAAGAACAGCTGCTGGGCCTCGTAGAGCGCCTGGCCGACGCCGCCCGCCCCGATGACGCCCAGCACCGTCGCCATCCGCAGGTTCCACTCGAAGCGGAACAGCGAATGGGCGGCGATCGGCGCGAGCGTGAGCGGGGCCGTGGCGAAGGCGAAGACCTTGAAGCGCGAGGCGCCGGTGGCCGCGATCGCCGCCTGCGGCGCGCCGGGCGCATTCTCCAGGGCGTCGGCATAGAGCCTGGCCAGGCACCCCGTCGAGTGCACGCCGAGCGCCCAGGCGCCGGCCACCGGTCCGATCCCGGCGGTGGTGATCAGCAAGAGGCCCCAGACCACCTCGGGCACGGCGCGGGCCGCTTCCATCAGCCGCCGCACCGGCCAGGCGATCCAGACCGGCGCCAAATTGCGCGCACCGGCCGCGCCCAGGACCAGGGCCGCGGCGACGGCCCCGCCCGTGCCGGCCCCGGCCATCCAGACGGTCTCGAGGATCCGCTGCGGCAGCGCCGCCCAGGCCTCCGGCGGCAGCTTGGGCGGCCACATCTCGCCCAGCACCTGCGCCGCATGGCCGATCGACATCAGCCGCGGGCCGTAGGCGAGCGCCG
>NZ_DATELG010000018.1:0-3772 GCF_035276905.1 Phenylobacterium sp.
TCACCTCCATCGCCGGCGGCTCGGGAACGGTCGGCGGATGGCCCCAGCTGGCAAGCACCGCCGACAGCACCAGGGCGTGGACGGCGAGGCTGCCCGCCGCGGCCGTCAGGCGTTCGCGGCGTCGCCGTCTGGCGGCGCGACCCTGGTGGTGCGCCTGCGCTTCCACGCTCATCGACTCTCGCGAACTCCTGCAGCCCCGCTTCGCGCCCTAACAAGCACGCCTGCGGGGCAGGATCGTGGCGCCGCTCCAAGACCGGCGTTCGCCGGACCGCCATCTTCTGGTCACGGACGCGTCATCACCGCGCCACGCCCGACGCCGCACCTCTTGAAGCTGCGCAATCGGATGCGCCGGGGGCGGGTTTCGCTCGCAACTCGCAATGGGAGATAGAATGTGATGATGAGGTCTAGTGTGGTTCGAACCAGCGCCGTCGCCGGCGTCCTGGTCTTATTGGGCCTGTCCACCAGCGGCTGCGCCAGCCACCGGTTCGTGCGCGACCAGGTCGCGGTGGCCGAAGAGCACACCACCCGCGTCGAGGGCACCGCCGGCCAGGCGCTCGACCGGGCCAACGCCGCCCACAAGCTCGCCGAGGGCAAGTTCCTCTACGAGGTGGTGCTGTCGGACGATTCCGTGAAGTTCCCGACCGACAAGCACGCCCTGTCGCCGGAGGCCCAGCAGCGGCTCGGCGAGCTGGTGCAGCGCCTGAAGTCGGAGAACAAGAACGTCTACCTGGAGATCCAGGGCTATACGGACTCCACCGGCACGCCGGACTACAATGACAAGCTGGGTGAGGCGCGTGCCGAAGCGGTCCGCAAGTACCTGAACCAGCAGGGGATTGCTCTGAACCGGATGGCGACGATCTCCTATGGCCAGGAGCAGCCCGTCGCGCCGAACGACACGAAGGAAGGCCGGGCCCAGAACCGCCGCGTCGCGATCGTCGTACTGAGCTAGTAAGGCGTATTCAGCTCCCGCGCCTCCCTTCAATCGGAGGTCCGCGCCGACGCGCGGCTGAACGCGTCGGCGGCCTCTCGAGGCTGCGGGAAGGGAAGTTGCTGCGCCCGTCGCGCCGAATTGGCGGCGACGGGCGTATCGACCCTTCGCCTGACGTCCCGATGCGGGTCAGGCGCTTCGGCTTTTCCTATTCAGACTTTTTCGGGTGTTCAGGCTTTCTCGGGCGCCGGCCGCGGCGTGGCGAGGGCGCGCGTCAGTCCGGTGGCGCCGACGGGATTTGCGAACAGCAGAAACAACAGAAGCATGACGTGGGGGTCTCAAGAGTTCGTCCCCGACGCAAGACGCCCGGGACCCGTTGCGGGTTCATGGCCAAGCCGACCCAGGATGGGCGCCTGCCGGGTTCCGGCTCGTAAACAGTGATTATAGCAAGATAAAGCCGAGCTGCGCGGATAGCGATGTTACTCGACGTTTACACGTCGCGGTTGGTGGCGGCGCCGCGGCGCCCTATCATTTGCAAATCGGGGCGCGGCGCAGGTCGAGCGACGGCGAAGGGACGCGAACCAGGTTGCCAAGGGCTAAGGGTGTCAAGAACGCCGACTACGAGTCCAAGCGGCGTGAACTGCTGGACCGCATGCTGCCGCGCTTCGCCCGACTCGACGTCGAGCGGCCTAGTCTGCGCCAGCTGGCCGCGGCCGCCGAGGTGACCGCTCCCACCCTGCAGCACTATTTCGGCGACCGCACCGGCGTCGTCGCGGCTCTGCTCGAGGAGTACCGCTGCCGCGGCGAAGCCCGGCTGGAGACGGTCTCCAAGGCGAACGGGGCCTTCGCCCAGTCGATGCGCGACTTCGCCCTGAGCCTGGTGTTCGGCATGCAGGCGCAAGGCCAGGTGCGGCTGGGCGACGTCATGGCCGCCAGCTTGTGCGAGGGCCTGGCCGACCCGCAGATCAGCCAACTGACGCTGAACCACATCATCGATCCGGCGCTCGACGCCCTGGTGGTCCGGCTCGAGGAGCACGCCGCCCGCGGCGAGATCATCGACTCGGACCTGCGCGCGGCCGCGCTGATGCTGCTCTCGCCGTTGCTGCTGGCGGTGCTGCACCAGGACCAGATGCGCGGCAGCGAGCGCCGGCGCATCGAGCTGATCGGCCTGGCCGAGCAGGTCTCGGCCGCCTTCGTCCGCGCCTACGCCGCCCCTGGAGCCATTTCCGAACAGGCCGCATCCGCCTGAGCGGGGTGGATCGGGACACCGCCAGCGGCGCGGTTCACGAAAAACGATGACGCGCCGAGAGCCGGCAAGGCTCTGGCGCGTCATGGGCTGAACGCTTGCGTCCCGGCGGCGGCGCGAGCCGCCCGCCGGCAGGCGCGGTTACTTGCGGGCCGCTTCGTTGCAGGTCGCGATCTGCTCGGCCGAGAGCGGCTTGGAGGACGGGCCGAAGGTGTTCACGCCCCCCACCTGGCGGGCGAGTTCCTTGCAGCCGCGGACGCTGCCGGTGTCGGCGCTCGGCGAGCGGCTCGCGCACACATCGCCCAGGCATTCGAAGACGGCGCCGCCGGCGACCGGCTTGGCCGCGCCGGACATGCTGGCGTTCAGCTTGGCGATGACCGGCTCGGCCATGGCCGAAGTGCCGAGGGAGAAGATCGCGGCGGCGGCCGCGAGGGTGGCTTGGAGCTTCATTCTGAGCCTCACGAGAGATGACTTTTCCGCACTGGCCGAAACCAGGCCCGTATCCTGAGTAGCCCAAAGAGGTGAACAGTGTTTTATTGACGCTGGGGAAAAAACGACGCCGGCGCCGAGAAGCGTGGCGGGCGCGTTTTGCCCCGAACGCAGGTATCGCGACGGGCCCTGAATCAGGGCCGGGAAAGCCTTCCTGGGCCGCGTGCGCGCCGCGTGTGGCCGCCGCCGACGCTTAGGCCTTTACAATCCTTCAACCGCTTGCCAATGGTCCCGGGAAGCACGAGCCGGGCCGGAAAGCCGCGCCCCAGGGAAGGAAATCAGCATGGCTGCAAAGCTGGGCGGTGGGAGCGGAGGCAGCCGCTTCGATCTCGGCCAGAACAGCGACATCAACGTCACGCCCTTCGTGGACGTGATGCTGGTGCTCCTCATCATCTTCATGGTCGCGATCCCCGCGGCCACGGTGTCGATCAAGCTCGACCTGCCGCCGGCCATTCCGCCGCCGCCGGGCGCGAAGGTCGAAGAGCCGGTGCTGATCAACATCCAGCAGGGCGGCGGGGTCTACATCGGCGACCAGTCGACCAGCCTGGACCGCCTGACGTCGGACCTCTCGGGGGTGCTGAGCCGAAAGGAGCCCGGCAAGGCCCCGACCGAGCAGCGGGTTTATATCCGCGCTGACAAGACCGTGCGCTACGGCGACTTCATGCAGGTGATGAACATCCTGCAGGGCAACGGCTTCTACCAGGTCGCCCTGATCAACGAAGAGCTCTAGGCGCTTCGGATAGAGAGAGAATGCGAACGGCCCGCCGGTCCGCCGGCGGGCCGTTTTTGCTGCGCGCCTGACGGGTGATCGCGGCCGCCAGCGGCGACGGCTTTCGACCTGGCCATTCCGAACGCGCCGCAGGGGGCGTCGCAGCGGCGACGCCGCCTACTCCGCCGCCGGCTCCTCGCCCTGTACGCCGCGCTCCGCCAGGTCGCGCAGGTAGCGGCCGTACTCGCTCTTGGCCTGCGCGCGGCCGAGGTCGGCCAGCTGGGCGGCGTCGATCCAGCCCTGGCGGAAGACGATCTCCTCGATGCAGCCGATCCGCAGGCCCTGGCGCTGTTCGAAGGTGCGGATCAGCTCGCCGGCCTGGATCAGGCTGTCGTGGGTG
>NZ_DATELG010000019.1:0-2536 GCF_035276905.1 Phenylobacterium sp.
AAGTCGTTCCAGAACTCGCGGAGCAGAACCTTCCAGTCGAGCTCGCCGGCCGAGACCAGGTCCAGCCGCTCTTCCAGCCCCGCGGTGAAGTCGTACTCCACGTAGCGGGCGAAATATTCCTCCAGGAAGCCGATCAGCAGCCGGCCCTTGTCCTCGGGCACGAACCGCTGCTTCTCCATCCGGACATAGGCGCGGTCGCGCAGCACGGTCAGGATCGAGGCGTAGGTCGAGGGCCGGCCGATGCCCAGCTCCTCCAGCTTCTTCACCAGGCTGGCTTCGGAATAGCGCGGCGGCGGTTCGGTGAAGTGCTGGTCGGCCTTGGCGGAACGCACCTGAGCGGCGGCGCCTTCGGCCACCTGCGGCAGCCGGCCGCCTTCCTCGTCGTCCGGATCGTCGCGGCCTTCCTCATAGACCGCCAGATAGCCGTCGAAGGTCACCACCACGCCCGAGGCGCGCAGGCCGGTCTTCCCGTCGGAGGACTCCAGGTCGATCGTGGTTCTTTCGACCCGCGCGCTCTCCATCTGCGAGGCGATCATCCGCTTCCAGATCAGCTCGTAGAGCCGGCCAAGGTCGCCCTCCAGGCGCAGCTTGCCCGGGTTGCGGGCGAGGCTGGTCGGACGGATCGCCTCGTGCGCCTCCTGGGCGTTCTTGGCCTTGGTGGAGTAGATCCGCGCTTTCTCGGGCACGTACTCGCGGCCGTAGATGCCGCCGATCACCTGGCGCGCCTCGTCCAGCGCCTCGGGCGCGGTCTGCACGCCGTCGGTCCGCATGTAGGTGATCAGGCCGACCGTCTCGCCGCCGATGTCGATGCCCTCGTACAGCTTCTGGGCCGCCTGCATGGTGCGCTTGGCGTCGAAGCCGAGCTTGCGGGCGGCTTCCTGCTGCAGGGTCGAGGTGGTGAACGGCGGCGGCGGCGAGCGCTTGCCGGGCTTCTTCTCAACCGCCGAGATGGCGAAGGTCGCGGCCTTCACCGCCTCGCGGGCGGCGAAGGCGGAGGCCTCGTTCGGCAGGTCGAACTTGGCGAGCTTCCTGCCCTCGTGCTTGACCAGCCGGGCGAGGAAGGCGTCGCCGCCGCCGGAGGTCACGTCGGCCTCGACGGTCCAGTATTCCTGGGTCTTGAAGCGCTCGATCTCGAGCTCGCGGTCGACTATCAGCCGCAGCGCGACCGACTGCACGCGGCCGGCCGAGCGCGAACCCGGCAGCTTGCGCCACAGCACCGGCGAGAGGGTGAAGCCCACCAGATAGTCCAGCGCCCGGCGCGCCAGGTAGGCGTCGACCAGCTCCATGTCGATGTCGCGTGGGTTGCGCATCGCCTCGGTCACGGCCGCCTTGGTGATGGCGTTGAACACCACCCGCTGCACCGTGGCGTCCTTCAGCGCGCGCTTCTTCTGCAGGACCTCCAGCACGTGCCAGGAGATGGCCTCGCCCTCGCGGTCCGGGTCGGTGGCCAGGATGATCTTGTCGGCGCCCTTGGCGGCCTCGGCGATCGCGGCGAGCTGCTTGGCGCCGCGGCCGTCGACCTCCCAGGACATGGCGAAGTCCTCGTCCGGGCGCACCGAGCCGTCCTTGGCCGGCAGGTCGCGGACGTGGCCGTAGCTGGCCAGGACCTTGTAGTCCGAGCCGAGGTACTTGTTGATGGTCTTGGCCTTGGCCGGGCTCTCGACGACGACGACGTTCATCTAATCTCTGGCGTTCCGCGGGCGGCTCGCCCGGTCCAACTGAAGAGGCGGGAAGGTGGGGGCGGCGCCCGACCCGTGTCAACGGGGCTCGCACGCCGAGATTCCCGAGCCCCTAAAGGGGCTCATCCTGAGGCGACCATGCCGCCGGGCAGCAATTCGGCGCGTCCCGCCAGCGAAAGCTCGACCAGGGCGGCGAAGACGGCCGGCGCCGGCGCCTGGGCCGCACGCACGATCTCGTCGCGCGAGACGGGGGTCGGGGAGAGGAGCTCGGCGAGGCGGGCGATCAGGGCCGGATCGGGCTCGGCCGGCGGGCCGGACCAGGGCCGGCGCTCGCGTTCGCGCAGGGTGCGGGGGCCTTCGAGTACGCGCAGCACGTCGTCCGCGCCCTCGCAGATCGCCGCGCCCTGGCGCAACAGGTCGTTGGTTCCTCGCGAGCGCGGATCGAGCGGCGAGCCCGGCACGGCCAGCACCTCGCGGCCCTGCTCGCCGGCGAGCCTGGCGGTGATCAGCGAGCCGGAGCGCAGCTCGGCCTCGACCACCACCACGGCGCGGGAGAGGCCGGCGATGATCCGGTTGCGGCGCGGGAAGTCGCGGGCGGTGGCGGTCCGGCCGGGCGGGCTCTCGGAGACCACGCAGCCGCGCTCGACAAGGCGCGCGTAGAGGTCGGCGTGGTCCGGTGGATAGACGTCGTCCACCCCGCCGCCGAGCACCGCGACCGTGCCGGTGGGAAGCGCGCCCTCGTGGGCCGCCCCGTCGATGCCGCGGGCCATGCCGGAGACCACCACCAGGCCTGCGCGGCCCAGCTCGGCGGCGAGCCCGCGGGCGAACCGCTGGCCGGCGGCCGAGGCGACGCGCGC
>NZ_DATELG010000020.1:0-11157 GCF_035276905.1 Phenylobacterium sp.
AGTTGGTCTGGCCGGCCTGGCCCTTCTGGCCGTTGACCGAGGAGATGTTGATGATCCGGCCCCAGCTGCGCTCGCGCATGCCTTCGATCACCTGGCGGGTCATGTTGTAGAGGCTGTCCATGTTGACCCGGATCACCTCGCCCCACTGCTCCGGGGTCATCTTGTGGAAGGCGCCGTCGCGAGTGATGCCGGCGTTGTTGACCAGCACGTCGATCGGCCCGAGTTCGGCCTCGACCTGCTCGACCGCGCGCTGGCAGTCCTCCAGGACGCCGACGTTGCCCTTCACCACCATGACGCCGAGGTCTTTCGCGCAGGCGTGGGCGGCCTCCTCATTGCCGGAGTAGCCAGCGGCGACCCGCATGCCGTCGGCTTTCAGCCGCTCCACGATCGCGTGACCGATGCCGCGAGTCCCGCCCGTCACGAAAGCCACCCTGGCCATGCGCCTGCCTCCCTGTCCGAGGCAGGCGCCGGAAGCGGCGTCCGCCCCTCAACTACGATTTATGCAGATTTTCTACGCAGACGGCGACACCCATACCGCCACCCACACAAAGGGTGGCGAGACCTTTGGTTGCTCCGGAACGCTTCAGTTCGTGAAGCAGGGTGGTCAAAATCCGGGCGCCGGAGGCGCCGATCGGGTGGCCGATGGCGATCGCCCCGCCGTTCACGTTCACCTTGGCGGGATCCAGGCCCAGGTCGCGCACCACGCACAGCGCCTGGGCGGCGAAGGCCTCGTTGGATTCGATCAGGTCGATGTCGTCGATCGCCCAGCCGGCCTTCTCCAGCGCCTTGCGGCTGGCGGGGATCGGGCCCGTGCCCATGATCTCGGGCTCGACGCCGGCGTGGGCCCAGGAGGCGATGCGCGCCAGCGGCTTCAGGCCCCGCGCCTCGGCTTCCTTCTCGCTCATCAGCACCACCGCCGCGGCGCCGTCGTTGATGCCCGAGGCGTTGCCGGCGGTGACCGAGCCGTCCTTGGCGAAGGCGGGCCTCAGGCCGGCGATGCTGTCCAGCGTCACCCCGTGGCGGATATACTCGTCCTGGTCGACGACGACGTCGCCCTTGCGGGTCTTCACCGTCACCGCGGCGATCTCGTCGGCGAACCTGCCCGCCTTCTGGGCCGCTTCGGCGCGGTTCTGCGAGCCGACGGCGAAACGGTCCTGATCCTCGCGGGTGATCTGCCAGCGGGCGGCGATGTTCTCCGCCGTCTGGCCCATGTGGTAGCCGTGGAAGGCGTCCCACAGGCCGTCCTTGATCATGGTGTCGATCATGGAGAAATCGCCCATCTTGACGCCGTTGCGCAGCTGGGCGGCGTGGGGCGACTGGCTCATGCTCTCCTGGCCGCCGGCGACGACGATCTTCGACGAGCCGTCCTGGATCTGCTGCGCCCCCAGCGCCACCGCGCGCAGGCCCGAGCCGCAGAGCTGGTTCAGCGACCAGCCCGGCGAGGTCACCGGCACGCCCGCCTTGATCGCCGCCTGGCGCGCCGGGCCCTGGCCGGCGCCGGCCTGAAGCACCTGGCCCAGCACCACCTCGTCGACCTCGGCGGCGGAGATCCCCGCCCGCTCGACCGCCGCCTTGATGGCCGTCGCGCCCAGATCGTGCGCCGGCACGCTGGACAGAGCGCCGTTGAACGACCCCACTGGCGTGCGGGCGGCGGAAACGATGACGATATCGCTCATCTAGAGGCTCCTAAGGCGAGGCTTGATGTCTGGATGTTGGCCGTAGCTGAATACGTCGGCCATTTCATATTAAGCTCGCATCCGCGATACTGCACCGCAGAATGCGGTCACGAATCCGATGGCCGCTGAAAAACAAGGACTTGGGATGGCGAGCACCCAGGACACCGGCGCCCCGCAGGACGAGCGGGTCGTGATCAAGAAGTACGCGAACCGGCGGCTCTACAACACCGCCTCGTCCAGCTACGTCACCCTCGAACACCTCGCCGACATGGTGAAGAAGGGGGTCGACTTCGTCGTCTACGACGCCAAGACCAACGAGGACATCACCCGCACGGTGCTGACCCAGATCATCTTCGAGGAGGAGAGCCAGGGGCAGAGCCTGCTGCCGATCCAGTTCCTCAGGCAGCTGATCGGCTTCTACGGCAACTCGATGCAGGCCTTCCTGCCGAGCTATCTGGAGCTGTCGCTGGCGACCTTCGCCCAGCAGCAGGAGCAGCTGCGCAACCAGCTGGCGGCGCTGGCCCCGACGGGCGGCATCGGCGCCGGCGTCGGCGCCTACGAGGATCAGGTCCGGCAGAACCTCGCGCTCTTCGACCGGGCGATGAAGATGTTCTCGCCCTTCGCCTTCGGCAAGGCCGGCCAGGCCGCGGCGACCGCGCCGCCCCCGCCCGCCGCGCCGCCCAAGACCGAGGCTGCCCAGGAGGACGCCGTCGCCGAGCTGCGCAAGCGGATGGAGGAGATGCAGGCGCAGATCGAGAAGCTGGCGTCGAAGAGCTGAACCGTTCAAGCCTTGAGATTCCGGACGTCGAGCGTTCCTTAAACTCTCGACCGGCAGGATGACCGCCGCATGACGTCGCCGATCGATCCCATTCGCCGCGCCGCGGGCCCCAGACGCAAAGGCAAGGCTGTCGAGGAGGCCAAGGCGAGCTCCGCCGCGGGCCTGCCGGTTCCGGTGGATGCGCCGCGGACCGTGCCGCCCGCCGCCGCGATCCCGCCGGGCGCTGCGACCTTCGACGCGCAGCTGCTCGGCCAGCACAACGAGCGCCGCGGTCTGCGCGGCGGCCCCGCGGTGATCGACAAAGCCCAGGCCAGCTACAACCGCATCGAATGGTCCGGCTCGAAGGACCGCCGCGCCCGCAAGGGCGGCCAGGCCAAGACCGACGTCTGACCCACCGGCAGTTCCTGCTGAGCAAAAGGCGCCCCAGCCGGGCCCTCTGCGGCTATGCAGGGTAACCCACCAACTTCCCGCTTTCGCGGGGGAGAGTGGGCGTAGAGCAAGCTCAACGGATGCGGCTCATAAGTTCTTGAAGTTAGACCATTCGCTGCGCCGAACCGGCCTCCACTTCGGCGGCGAATGGTCTAGGCGCGCGGCTGGCGCCGCTCTTGCTGCATGGCTTGCATGCAGCTCGCCTTCCGCGTCCTCGACATCGCCCTCGTCGCCCTGATCTTCACGGCGTTCACGTGAGTTAGATCCTCCCCCTACCCCTCGTCCACCGCGCCAGGATTTCGCGCGCGGGACTGCAGCCAGATCACGCCGAACAGGTCCGACAGCGAGGCCCACAGGCGGCCGAGGTTGGTGTATTTCGAACGGCCCGTCTGGCGGTGGCGGTGGTTCACCGCCCGGAACTCCGTGCGGTAGCCCTCGCGCTGCATCAGCGCCGGCAGGTAGCGGTGGATGTGGTCGAAATAGGGAAGCCGCAGGAAAGCCTCGCGCCGGAAGGCCTTGAGCCCGCAGCCGGTGTCGTTGGCGGTGTCCTTCAGGAGCCGCTTGCGCACGCCGTTGCCGAACCGCGAGGCCATCCGCTTGCCGAAGTTGTCCTGCCGCTTGACCCGCTCGCCGCCGACGAGCGCCAGCTCCGGCGGACCGGCCGTCAGCGCGTCGACCAGGGCGGGCCCGTCGGCGGGGTCGTTCTGGCCGTCGCCGTCGAGGGTGACGATCACCGCGCCGCGCGCGCCCAGGACCCCGGTGCGGATGGCGCGGCTCTGGCCGGCGTTCTTGGCGTGCGCCAGGACGCGCAACTGCGGGATTTCGCCCTTCAGCGCCTTGAGCGCGCCGCGCGTGCCGTCGCGGCTGGCGTCGTCGACGAAGATCAGCTCGAAGTTCCGGCCGGCGAAGGCCCGGGCCACCTCGCGCGCCAGCGCCGGCGCGGCGCCCTCTTCGTCGAAGACGGGAATCACTACCGAGATGTCGGGCGCAGGAGCCATGTCCCTCCCATAGCGGAAAAGGCCGCATAGGAAAGGATCGTGCTATCAGCGGCGCATGACGCCCCATGCGCGACTCGAAGAACGATTGGCGCGGGCGAGCCGCGGCTGGCGGGGGCCGGCGCTGGCCGCCTTCATCGCCTTCATCGCCGGCCTGCCGGGCCTGATCGCGGTTCCGCCCCTGGACCGCGACGAATCACGCTTCGCCCAGGCCACGGCGCAGATGCTGGAGACGCACGACTTCGTCGTCATCCGCTTCCAGGACCAGCCGCGGTTCAAGAAGCCGGTCGGCATCCACTGGCTGCAGTCGCTGAGCGTCTCGCTGGTCTCCGACCCCGAGGCCCGCGCCATCTGGGCCTACCGCCTGCCGTCGCTGGCGGGCGCCATGCTGGCGGCTGCGGCCTGCGCCTGGGGCGCTGCGGCCTTCTTCGGCGCCGAGGCGGGGCTGTTCTCCGGCGCCTTGCTCGGCGCCACCCTGTTGCTCTCCACGGAGGCGATGATCGCCAAGACCGACGCGGTGCTCTGCGGGGCGACGACGCTGGCCATGGCGGCGCTGGGGCGGATCTACGCCGCCGCCCGCGACGGGCCGCCGGCGCCGCGCAGCGCGGTCTGGCTGTTCTGGGCCGCGATCGGCCTGGCGACCCTGGTCAAGGGCCCGATCGGGCCGATGGTGGCGGCGCTGGCGATCGTGCTGCTGGCGCTCCTCGACCGCCGGCCGGGCTGGCTGATGCGGATGAAGTGGTGGTGGGGGCTGATCATCGTCGCCGTCATCGTCGGGCCCTGGGCCGGAGCGGTGACGGTCGCCACCGACGGCGCCTTCTGGAGCGCGGCCTTCGGCGGCGACCTGGCGCCCAAGCTCGCCGGCGGCCAGGAGACCCACGGCGCGCCGCCGGGCTACCACACCCTGCTGGCCCCGCTGCTCGCCTTCCCGATGACCCTGCTGCTGCCGGCCGCGGCGGTCGTGGGTTGGACGCGCCGGCGCGAGCCGGGGGTGCGGTTCGCGCTGGCCTGGCTGATTCCCTCCTGGCTGGTGTTCGAGGCCATGCCGACCAAGCTTGTGCACTATCCCCTGCCGACCTACGGCGCGCTGGCCTGGCTGGCGGGCGCGGCCCTGGTCCAGCCGATCGGCCCCAGGGCGCGCTGGACCGGCGTGGCCTTGAGCGCCCTCTTCGGCCTGCTGCTCGCCGCCGCCAGCCTCTACGTCGTGCACGCCTACGGCGAGCCGAGCGACGCCGCCGTCGCGATCTTCGCCGCCGTGCTGCTGGCGGGCGCCGGCCTCTCCGGCGCCTGGTTCCTGGCGCGCCGCAAACCGCGCGAGGGGGTCATCGCCGCGGTCGCCTTGGGCGTGCTGGGCCACGCGGCGCTGCTGGCCGGCCTGGCGCCGCGGCTGTCGCCGCTCTGGCTGTCGGCGCGGACGGAAGCGGCGATGGAGAAGGCCCAGCTGCTGCCGCGCCAGGGCATCGCCGACGCCCCGGTGGCGGTCACCGGCTACGCCGAGCCCAGCCTGGTCTTCGCGCTGGGCACCGCCACCGAGCTCGACACCCCGCAGGAGGCCGCCCAAGCCATCGCCGAGAACCGTCCCGCGGTGGTCGAGGGGCGCCAGGAGGCGGCCTTCCTCGCCGCATTGAAAGCCGCCGGCGTCGCCGCCCTGCCGGTCAGCGAGGTGAAGGGGCTGGATTATTCGACCGGCAAGAAGATGAGCTTGAGGATCTACGAAGCCCGCGAGACCGCCGAGCAGGAAGCCCGTCCATGAGCCGCCGCATCGAGATCGTCGAGGTAGGCCCGCGCGATGGGCTGCAGAACGAGACGGCGCTGCTCGGCGTCGACCAGAAGCTGGAGTTCATCCGCAGGCTGGAGGACGCCGGCGCGCGGCGGATCGAGACCGTCTCCTTCGTCAACGAAAAGCGCGTGCCGCAGATGGCCGGCGCCGAGGAGATCTGCGCGGCGCTCGCGCCCCGGAATGGCCGCTCGCGCATCGGCCTCGTGCTGAACGAGCGCGGCTGGGATCGCTGCGTCACCGCCGGCTGCGACGAGGCCAACATCGTGGTCTGCGCCAGCGACGGCTTCGGCGTGCGCAACCAGGGCGTCTCGACCGACCAGCAGCTGGCCGCGCTCCGCGCCATCGCCGCCAAGCGTTCGCTGAACGGCGGCCCGCCGATCACGCTCACCGTCGCCGTCGCCTTCGGCTGTCCGTTCGACGGCGAGGTCTCCGACGCGCAGGTGCTGAAGGTGGTGCGCGCCGCCCACGAGCTGAACCTGCCCGAGGTGGCGCTGGCCGACACCATCGGGGTCGCCGACCCCTGGCTGGTGCGCCGGCGCATCGCGCTGGCCCGCGAGGCGGCGCCGGGCGCGCGCCTGCGGATGCACTTCCACGACACCCGCAACACCGGCCTCGCCAACGCCTACGCCAGCGTCGAGGCGGGCGTCGACGTGCTGGACGCCAGCTGCGGCGGCCTCGGCGGCTGCCCCTTCGCGCCCGCCGCCACCGGCAACATCGGAACCGAGGACCTAGTCTACATGCTGGAGCGGGCCGGGTTCGAGACCGGGTATGACCTGGAGAAGCTGATCGCCGCCGGCCGCTGGGTGTCGGAGCTGCTGGGCAAGGCGCCGGCGGCCTCGGTCACGCGCGCGGGCGGATTTCCCTGATTTTCCCTCCCCTTTATGGCTACCGGAAAGGGGAGGGACGAATTCAGGCCGTGCGGCCCTTCAGGCGCCACACCACCGGCCGCGCCACCGCCGTGCAGATGATCACCGGCGACAGCGCCCAGGCGACCAGGCGCTCGGAGATGTTCACCGCGCGCTTGCGGAAGTAGCGGGCGAGCCCGACGCCCTTGTGGAACTCGACCCGCAAGGGGCTGGTCTGGCTGGTGCGGCCCAGGTGGATCACCTCGGCCTTGGGATGGAACAGCACCGCCCCGCCCTGCTGGCGGACGCGCCAGCACAGGTCGACGTCCTCGACGTGCAGGAAATAGCCCTCGTCGAAGCCGTTCACGGCGTCGAAGTCCTCGCGGCGCATGCAGAAGCAGGCGCCGGAGATGGTCGGCACCGCGGCCGGCTGCTCCGGCGGCGCCTCGCTCTCCCAGTGCACCTCATAGTTGCGCAGCGCCGGCATCCGGTGGGCCAGCCGGCTCAGCGAGACCAGGGCGGACATCGGGGTGATGTCGCCGCGCCGCGCGCCGCGCTGCTCGCTGCGGTCGGCGTTGAGCACCCGGCCGCCGACGATGCACGGCACCGGCCTGGGCTCGATCTCGCGCACCAGCTCGGCGATGCAGCCGGGCTGCAGGAAGGCGTCCGGATTGAGGAACACCAGCATCTCGCCGCGCGCCGTCCGCGCGCCGAGATTCGCGCCGCGCGCGAAACCGATATTGCCGTGACCGGTGAGCAGGGTGACCCGCTCGTCACGCTCGGCGAGGGTGCGCAAACGCGCCGCATCGCCAGGCGCGGAGCCGTTGTCTACTATGACGAACTCGTCCACCAGGGGATCGGCAAGGACGCACGCGACGCTCTGCTCGAGCGCCTGTCCGGTCATGAACACGACCATGACGACGGAGACGCTGGGGCGCGCCCTCAGAAAGTCCGGCGCAAGCGCGGGTTCTGCAGCGACGAGCGGTGCGACGATGCCGTTCATCCAGCCTCCAAGACGCCGACCGCCTCGCGAGCCGATGAATCAGCGGCTCGCTCGATGGGCGCAACATCGGGCGGACTCGCCTGTAAGGCAAGTCCGTTCGCCGCCGCTTCGAGATCCAAAACCTCTTGCCGATCGGAACCCAGGCGCCTGAGGGCGACCTGGCCGAGCTCCGCTTCGCGACGGCCGACCACAGCAATAACCGGAACCTTGGCAAGACTGTGTTCGCGCACTTTGTAGTTGATCTTCTCGTTTCGCAGGTCCGTTTCGACTCGCAGACCCTTGGCCCGCAGCGCCGCGGCGACGTTGCGCGCGTAATCGTCGGCGTCCGACGTGATGGTCGCGACCACTACCTGGACGGGCGACAGCCAGAGGGGAAAGGCGCCGGCGTAGTTCTCGATCATGACGCCAATGAACCGTTCGACGGAGCCGAAGATAGCCCGGTGCAACATCACGGGCCGCTGTTTTGATCCGTCCTCGGCGACGTAGGTGGCGTCGAGTCTCTCCGGAAGCACGAAATCGAGCTGCAGCGTGCCGCACTGCCACGTCCGGCCGATCGCGTCGCGCAGGTGGAACTCCAGCTTCGGGCCGTAGAAGGCGCCCTCGTCGGGCAGCATCTCGACCTCGACGCCGGCGGCGCGCGCGGCGCGCTCCAGCTTGGCCTCGGCGACGTCCCAGATCTCGTCCGTGCCGGCGCGCACTTCCGGGCGCAGGGCCAGCTTGACGCTCGCCAGCTCCATGTCGAGATCGGCGTAGACCTGCTCCAGCAGCTTCACGAACTTCGTCGTCTCGGCCTCGATCTGGTCGTCGCGGCAGAAGATGTGGGCGTCGTCCTGGGTGAAGGCGCGCAGCCGCATGATGCCGTGCAGGGCGCCGGACGGCTCGAACCGGTGGCACGAACCGAACTCCGACATGCGCAGCGGCAGGTCGCGATAGGACTTCTGGCCGACGTTGAAGATCTGGATGTGTCCCGGACAGTTCATCGGTTTAACGGCCAGCTCTTCGCCCTCCGTCGTTTCGCAGACGAACATCGCCGTCCCGAACTTCTCCCAGTGTCCGGACCGCTCCCACAGGGTGCGGTCCATGATCTGGGGCGTCTTGACTTCCTGGTACCCGTCGACGTCGAGCCTGCGCCGCAGGTAGGCTTCCAGCGTACGGTAAAGGGTCCAGCCCTTGGGATGCCAAAAGATCATCCCCTTGGCCTCTTCCTGCAGATGGAAGAGGTCCATGGCCCGGCCGATCTTGCGGTGGTCGCGCTTCTCGGCCTCCTCGACGCGGCGGATGTAGGCCTCGAGGTCGGCCTCGCTGGCCCAGGCCGTGCCGTAGATCCGCTGCAGCTGGGCGTTGCGGTGGTCGCCGCGCCAGTAGGCGCCGGCCAGCTTCGTCAGCTTGAAGGCCTTGCCGGCGAACTTCGTCGACGGCAGGTGCGGCCCGCGGCAGAGGTCCTTCCACTCGCCCTGGCGGTAGACGCTGATCTCCTCGGCCTGCGGCAGGTCCTGGATGATCTCGGCCTTGTAGGTCTCGCCGATCGACCTGAAGTGCTCGATCGCCTCGTCCCGGCTCCAGACTTCGCGGCGAATGGGTTCGTCGCGGTCGACGATTTCCTTCATGCGCTGCTCGATCTTGGCGAGGTCATCCAGGCTGAATGGCTCCACGCGCGCGAAGTCGTAATAGAAGCCATCCTCGATAGCGGGTCCGATCGTCACCTGAGTTCCAGGAAAAAGTTCCTGTACCGCCTCGGCCAGGATGTGGCTGACGTCGTGGCGGATGGTCTCCAGCGCCTCGGGGCTTTCCCGCGTCAAAAGCTCGAAGCGCCCGCCGTGCGGCAGCGGCCGGTCGAGGTCCAGAAGCTCGCCGTCGAGCTTCACCAGGACGGCCTTCTTCTCCAGCGACTTGGAGATCGAGGCCGCGATCTCGCGCCCGGTCGCCCCATCGGCGACTTCGCGCCTGTTCCCGTCCGGAAAAATCAGTTCGATCATGTCTCACATGTCCAGGTTCGCGTCGGAGCCGAGGAGCCTCGGCGCGGGGGTGGCGGCGGGTCGTAGCCCGAACCGCCCCAGGGATTGCAACGGCACAGCCTGCGCGCGGCGAGCGTCGCGCCGCGCCAGGGACCATGGCTGACCAGGACCTCGGCCGCATATTCCGAGCAGGTCGGAAGAAACCGGCACTGCCGCCCGATCAGCGGCGAAAGCGTCAGCTTGTAGGTGCGCAGGGCGCCTCTGACGCAGGTCTCGTAGAAGGTCATGCCGGCTGCGGAGTGGAAGGCGTCAGACCCAGCGCTTACGCCGGGGCACGCTGCGGATCAAGCCGCGCCGGCGGGGCTAGTTCGCGCCGCAGCGGTGCGGACGGCCTCGGCCGCGGCCTCGAACGCCAGCAGCGTCGAGGCGTGACGGGCGGGATAGTCCTTCACAGGCGCCAGCATCGAAAGGTCCGAAAAACGTCCGTCGGGCGCACTTGCGCCCTCTTTCAACATAGCACGGAACTGGTCGCGGGCGAGCTCCAGCTCCTCGGCCGTGGCCCCCAGGACGTGCGCGCCCAGCACCGAGGCCGCGGCCTGGCCCAAGGCGCAGGCCTTCACCTCCTGCGCGAAGTCGGCGACCCGGCCGCCTTCCACCACCACGTCGACCACCACCCGGCTGCCGCACAGCTTGGAGACCTTCTCGACGCTGGCATGGGGCGCAGCCAGCCTGCCGCTGCGCGGCAGGTTGGCCGCCAGCTTCAGCAACTGCGCCGAATAGAGGTCGTCGATCATGGGGATTAGTTCGGGGTGCGAGCGGCGGATGTCAATTTCAGATCCCCCCCTCCATACGCTCGTAGCTTTGAAGGGGAGCACGGCCGCCCCGCGACGCACCTTGCATCGTCATGTCTATGGATCCCGGACAGCCGCTGCGCGGCTTCCGGGATGACATCTTGGGCTACCGCTGCCGCTCCTGCCACATCGACTCGGCCTTCTCCTTCAGGGCCTCGTTCATGCCCTTGATCGCCCGGTAGATCCTGGGCCCGAGGCTGGGCGCCAGGCGGGGCCCCAGAAAGCCGCCCATGATCTCGCCGTTGGAGACGATGCAGCTTTCCGGGGCGAGCGCTTCGATCTCGACGTAGCGGGTGCCGCGGATCAGGCCGCCCAGACCCCTGGTCTGGTAGTGCAGCTGCTCGTTCGGCACCCATTCCAGCACCGTCGCCTTGGTTGCCTGCGGCTTCATCCCCGGCAGGACCACCTCCAGGTCGAGCACCTCGCCGATGTGCAGGCTGCCGCTGGCCCTGGCATAGAGCGGGTTCCAGCTGCTCCAGGCGTCGACGTCGCGGATCAGCTCCCAGATCACCTCGGCCGGCGCCTGGACGCCGATCCGGTGTTCGACGCGCACGCCCTTGGGGCCGGGGGCGGCGGCGGGGGTTCCTCCCTGCGACTTGGAACCGCCGACGGGCATCCGTCCGAACATGCTGGCTTTCAATTGCGGCGGGGGCTGGAGGGGCATGGTTCCTTCGTCAGGCCTGTTCCTTGATCCGCCAGGTCGCCCCGGTCGGACCGTCCATCACCTCTACGTTCAACTCCGCCAACTGGACGCGGATGCGGTCAGCCTCCGGCCAGTTCTTGGCGGCGCGGGCCTCGGCGCGGGCGGCGATCAGCGCCTCGACCTTGGCCTTCACCCCCTCGTC
>NZ_DATELG010000021.1:0-2539 GCF_035276905.1 Phenylobacterium sp.
GCCCGGAGCACCCATGCGGAGCTGCTAGTCGGCGCGATGCTGGCCCAGGGTGTACCGGTGACGCGGGCGGTCCTGGCGTTGGCGCCCCGGCTGGGCTGGCAGGCCTACCAACGGATGCTGGCGCGAGGCCGCTTCCGGTTGCTCGGCCTGGTTGCCGCGTTGTGCGGCATCGTCCGCCGTGAGAGCTGCGAGCCGCGACGCTTCGGCATCATCGACGACACGCTGGCGCCGCGGTGCTCGGCCAAGGCGCCCGGCGCTGCCGTGCGGTTTGACCATGCGAGGAAGACGAACCGCCCGACCTTCCTGCTGTGCCAGGCCTTCGTCACGCTTTGCACCGTCGTGCCATGCCGCGACCGGCCGCGCTCGGTTCCGATCCTGACCGGCCTGTGCCGCGGCGTCGGTCATGCCGGGAAGATCGCCTTGGCCAAGACCTTGCTGCGGGCGGTTGGCGATCGCCTTGGTCCCCTGTGTCTGCTGCTCGACGCTTGGTACATGCGCGGCTCAGTGGTCCGGGCCGCGATGCGGCGTGGCCATACCGTCGTCGGTCAGGTCAGGCGCGACACGGCCCTGTTCGCGCTGCCGCCGCCGCGGGCACCCGGTCGGCGCGGGCGCTCGAGGCTGTATGGCGCCAAGCTCGGCGCGGCGGCGGTGGCGCAGCTGCCGGTCTCGCACCACCGCATCGGTGGCTATGACGGCCGGATGGTTCGCCTGCGCCACCTTGTCTGCCGCCCCCGGTTTCTCCGCGGCGTCATCGTACAGGCGGTCTGGTGTGAACTGCAGAAGCGCGGCGGTGGTTGGGCGAAGCAGCGCCTGCTGCTGTCGACCGACCCCACCCTGTCGGCCGTCGAGGTCGTCGAAGCGTACGCGAACCGCTGGACCGTGGAGCCGCTGTTCGCCGCCCTCAAGCTCACCGACGGCATGGGCGCGATGTGGCAGCGAAGCCGGGCGGTCCTGCTGCGCTGGCTGCACTTGGTCCAGATCGGCCGCGCCCTGCTGGTCCTGCTCACCGCCAAGGCGGAGCCAGAAACCCTCGCCTTGGTCCGGCCTGGTGGCTGGCGCAAGGCAGCGACGCTGACGCCGGGTTTGCTCAAGGATGCGCTCGCCCGTCGGTTCCGCGATTTCGAGGCGTTCCGCCTCGTGCCCACAACCCGCGGCAAATCGGGACCGCTCCGTGGCACCGGACCACCTGAACAAGCCGCCGCAGCATGAGCCTTGCTCAAAGGCCTTCTCCAACTGCCTCCGACCGATCCGAACAGCCCGATCAGACCGCGGCCGTCGATGAGGCGCGTCCAGAGGAACTCGAAACTCCAGACCTCTGATAATCCTCCTTTATCGGGCAGAGAAGCCACCACCATAATGACGGCAGGCCGGCCGAAATCTGCGACCTAAACCGCGTCTACTTCGAGAACCGTAGTTTCTCCTCTTCGGGGTCGAGCCGATCCTTGACCCAGAGGCGGTCGGCGACGGTGCAGGGGTGCTGATTGAGCCGCGCCTCAAAGGCGGCGACGCGGCGGCTGAGGTCCTCGGCGGTACGATGGCAGTGGTGGTAGGTGACGTCCTCGCGCAGCCATCGCCAGAGCGCCTCGACCGGCATGAAGTCGGGGCTGTAGCCCGGCAAGGGCACGAGTTCGATCTGCAATGCCGTGGCGGCCTCGCGTACCGCCTGGGCGCGGTGATAGGGCGCGCCGTCCCACACCAGCATGAGCGGCTGGTCGGGCCATTCGGCCCGCAGCCGGTGCAGGACATCGATGGTGTTCGCGCCGTTGGCGCGAGCGTAGGGCCAGAGCCGCACCTCACCCTCGTTGTAGAGGTAGAGGCCGTAGAAGGAGAGCTTGTCGGCCAGGCGCGGCGAATGCGAGGCCACCCAGAAGCGCTGGCCGCGCGCCGCCCAGCCATAGCCAAGATCGGCATCCTGATGGATGTGCGCCTCGTCGAGGTAGACCAGGAGGTGGCGGTCGTGCTGGGCACCGGCCAGCAGATTCTGCACTTGCGTGATGAAGGCCTCTCGCTGCTGCGGGTCGGCCCGGCCGAGCAGCTTGCGGGCCTTCTTCCACGACAGCTTCAAGCGATGCAGGGCGCGGCGGATCGTCTCGCGGCAGCAGCGGCGACCAAACCTCGCCTCGACCCAGCCGACCAGACGCCGCAAGGTCCAGCGTGGCGCCGGGTCAGCCCCGGCGAGCGGCGGCGCCGCCGCGGTCTGCTGGGCGGCGTGGACAACCTCGCCGAGGCTGGCCTCGATCGCGGGGCAAAAAGGGGGCGGCGACCACCCGTGCGCCGGAAGATCAGCGCCTCGGGGCCGCCCGCATTGTAGAGGTGCAGCCACTCCATCACGGTCTGCGGGTGGCGACGAGTGCGGGCCGCCACCTGCGTCGCGCAGCTCGCCTGGGTGACCTCGTAAAGCGCCAGGAAGCGCTCGCGGGTGCGCTGATGGGCAGCGCTGGTGGCCAACTGACGCAGGTCTTCCGGTGTTTGGCCCCACCGGTCATAGTCAACGCGCAACATGCTGGGAGTAGATACTCTCCGATTCGTCTCCCACCAT
>NZ_DATELG010000022.1:0-14301 GCF_035276905.1 Phenylobacterium sp.
CGGCGACGCCTCGCTGGCGCCGGGGTCCGCCCGCCGCGCGCTCGCCGGCGGCGTCTCCGCCCGGCCGCCGGCCTTCTATCGCACGGCGATCCAGCGCGGCTGGGCGGCGCCGCTCTCGGCCTTCATCATGCTGCTGCTGGCCGGACCGGTGCTGCTGGTGAACTTCCGCAGCGGCGGGGCCTCCACCGTGGTGGCCTGCCTGGGCGCGGGCCTGATCTTCATGGTGACCGACGGCGTCTTCGCCGCGCTGGCGGAGGGCGGGACCATTCCGAGCCCCCTGGGCGCCTGGGGCGCGGCCACCATCTTCGCGGCGCTCGGCGCCAGCGTGCTGCTCTACAAGGAGGGATGATGCACGGGGGGACGCCGCACGGCGGCGAGGTCAGGATCGTGCCGGTGGCCTCGGCCGCCGAGCTCTCGCGCTTCATCCGCGTGCCGATGCGGCTGAACGCCCGCGACCCCAACTACATCGCGCCACTGATGATGGAGCGCGGCGAGGCGCTGTCGCCGAAGACCAACCCCTTCTTCGCCCACGCCGAGGTGCAGCTGTTCCTGGCGGAGCGCGGCGGCCGCGACGTCGGCCGGATCAGCGCCCAGATCGATCAGCTGGCGCCCTCCGACGGCGGGCCCAAGGCCGGTCACTTCGGCCTGATCGCGGCCGAGGACGACCCAGCGGTCTTCGCGGCCCTGTTCGCGGCGGCCGAGGCCTGGCTGGCGGCCCGCGGCTGCCTGCGGGCGCAGGGGCCGTTCAACCTTTCGGTCAACGAAGAGGTGGGTCTGCTGGTCGACGGCTTCGACACCCCGCCGATGGTGATGATGGGTCACGATCCGCCCTACGTCGCCGCGCGGGTCGAGGCGCTGGGCTACGGCAAGATCAAGGACGTCTACGCCTACAAGAACCTGACGAGCGACGACCTGCCGCCCCGCGTGCGCAAGCTGGTCGAGCGCGGCGCGCCCGAGGGCGTGAGGCTGCGCATGCTCGACATGAAGCGCTACGACGAGGAGGTCGGCGTTCTGACCGAGATCCTCAACGACGCCTGGTCGGAGAACTGGGGCTTCACGCCGACCACCGAGGCCGAGACCGCCCAGCTCGCCAAGTCGCTGAAGATGGTGGTGGATCCGCGGCTGACGTGGTTCGCCGAGATCGACGGCGAGGCCGCCGGCTTCATCGTCTACCTGCCGAACGTCAACGAGGCGATTCGCGACCTGAAGGGCAAGCTTTTGCCGTTCGGCTGGGCCAAGCTGCTCTGGCGGCTGAAGGTGGCCCGGGTGAAAAGCCTGCGCGTGCCGCTGATGGGCGTGCGCCGGAAATTCGCCGGGACCCGCCGCGGACAGCTGCTGCCGTTCCTGCTGATCACCGCCGGCGGCCTGGAGGCGCGCAAGCTCGGCTATCGCGAAGTCGAGCTGTCCTGGATCCTGGAGGACAACATGCCGATGCGGCGGATCGGCGAGGCGATCGGCTCGCGCGTCTACAAGACCTACCGGATTTACGAGAAGAGTTTGGCGGCATGAGGCCGGAGCGGGCGCTGGTGCTGGCCGGCGCACGCCCGCAGACCGATCCGGTGGCGGCCTATGCGGGGGTCTCCCACAAGGCGCTGATCACGCTGGCCGGCGAGCCCCTGCTGGCGCGGGTGGTGGGCGCGCTGCAAGAAGCCGGGTTGCGCCGGATCGCGGTCTCCGCCTCCGATCCGCAGGTGACAGCGCTGGCGGCGCAGCTGGGCTGCGAGGTCCTGCCGGCCGAGGCCGGGCCCAGCCTCAGCGCCTTGCGCGGGATCGAGGCCCTGGGGACGCCGGTGCTGCTGACCACCTGCGACCATGCCCTGCTGCAGGCCGAGTGGATCGCCCAGCTCCTCGACGCGGCGCCGGACGCGGCCGACGTCTCGGTGCTGCTCGCCCGCCGCGAAGTGGTCGAGGCCGCCGCGCCCGGGACCCGGCGCACCTATCTGAAGTTCGCCGACGGCGCATGGTCCGGCTGCAACCTCTTCCTGGTGCGCAGCGAGCGGGGCCTTGGCGCGATCCGGCTCTGGCGCCAGATCGAGGCCGACCGCAAGCGGCCCTGGCGGATCATCCGCAGGCTCGGGCCGCTGACCCTGATCCGCTACCTGACGGGGCGGCTGGCGCTCGCCGAGGCGCTGCGGCGGCTGGGCGCCCTGTGCGGGGCCGAGGTCGCCGCCGTTCCCAGCCGCTTCGGCCTCGCCGCCGTCGATGTCGACAAGCCGGCGGATCTGGAGCTGGTGCGGGCGATGGTCGGCGGCGAGGGCCGAATCCCCTGAAGGAACGGCTGGTCCCGCAGGTTCGGAGCGGCGCGCAAACCCAGGCGGATGCGCTCAACCTCGAAACGGGTTCCGTATCTCCAAGCCGTTCTCAAGGCGCAGCCCGTGCTGCATGTCTTCCGACCAGAGCACGTTGCATTCGGACGTTTGCGCTGCGGCGACGATCATGGCGTCGTAGATCGAGACCCTAGCCGGCCTCCTTCGCCATCCAGCCTGCCGCCAGCGCGACGTTGGCGGCGACATCCTCGGGGAAGTCGGTCTCGCCCCACTCCAGCCCCTGGATCGACTGCACGGCGACCGCGTCGGTGGTCTGCGCCAGGTGGTCGATGACGCTCAGGTACCAGCGCTTCAGGCCTTCGGCGCGGCGCATGGCCTCCTCGACGGCGTGGGAGAAGCGCTCGGCGCCGGCGGTGGAGAAGCGCAGGAAGCCGATCGACTCCGCGTCATAGGTCTCGATCGACTTGCCGATCGCGCAGAGGCGCCGCCCGTCGGTCTGCACCTTCATGTCGTCGGAGTCGTAGGTCTCCTTGCGGTCGATCGCCAGCGTGATCTCGGCGGCCGGCGCGCCGATCAGCCGCTCGGCGACGGCGGTCTCGAAGAGGGTGTCGCCGTTCAGAAGCAGCACCGGCCGGTCGAACTCGCGCCTGGCCAGCCAGCAGGAGGCGAGGTTGTCGGCGAGCGCGTAGAACGGATTGAAGAGGGTGCGCACCTTCATCGGCCCCGGCGGCAGATGGGCAATCTCGGCGTCGACCAGGTTGGCGCCGAAGCCGGTGACCACCACCGTCTCCTTCACGCCGGCGGCCTCCAGCCGGCGCAGCTGCCAGGCCAGCATGGTGCGCCCGGCGAGGTCGATCAGGCACTTTGGGCGGCGGTCGGTGAGCGGCGACAGCCGCCGTCCCTGGCCGGCGCTGAGGATGATCGCTCGTTCGGGTGAATCCAACGCAAGGCTCCTGCCGCTATTTCTTGGGGTTGAGGCGCGTGTGGACGCCGCCCTTGTAGACGACCGAGTCGCCCTTGTCCTTGACGGCGAAGGAGCCGGCCTGCAGCTGCTGGCCGGACGCTCCGGCCGCCCGCACCGCGGCCGTGCCCAGGACCTCGCCGGTCCTGGCGTCGTAGGTCGCCGCCTGGGTGGTCGACGTGCCGTCGGGGCTGGTGAACCTTACGTCGCCGGCGAGCTCGAGCCGCCCGGCGGTCTCGTCGTAGATCCCGCTGTCGGCGGTCACCTTCGTCTGGTCGCTTGCCCCCGGATCGCGCACCAGCACCGGCTCGTGCAGCTTGATACGGTCGGCGGCCCCCAGCTCGCGCTCGGCGGTGGCGGAGGTGATGACGAAGGGCCGGCCCTTGCCGTCCTCGCCCGTCAGGCGCGGGCCGATCAGCTCGATCGGCCGGGCCGCCTGCGCCCTGTTCTCCGCGCCGCGCCAGGCGCTCAGCACCGCCGCGACGACGACCGCCAGCAGGGTCGCGATCGCCACGCCGGGCAGAACGACGCGCAGAGTCGCGATCAGCGGCGACCTCGGACGGCGGGCGACGGGAACCTCGGAGGCGGACATCGAAGGGCCTTGCTACTCCGGCAGGGCCCGGGCTGTCATCCGCCATTGCAGCCAGGCTTGGGGCGCACGGCGACGCAGCCGACGCGCGACGCGAGATGTCAGTCGGTGTCGGTCTTGCGCTCGCCGAGCGGCTGGGGCCAGCGCTTGACGATGCGGCCGCCGCACCAGAGCTCGCGCTCGACGGTGTTGGTCAGGTCCTCGGCCGCGCCCTTGGCCTCGACGTCGTCGGGCGCGACAAAGGGAAACCGCTCGGCGACACGGTGTGAGCGGTCCAGGAACAGAAGCTCGTAGCGCATCTTCGTTCTCCCCCCGTTCAAAAAGAACGGCATCGCTCCTGGCCTCCGGTGTCAATCGGGTTGGCGGTAAATCCCCGGTGATCGGCGGTTTCAAAGGCGATCCTGAGATGGATCAAAGCGCGCCAGGACTGTCCGCTCCATGACAGACATAGGCAGGCGGCCGCGACAGGGTCGTCCCGTACTCCGCTGGAACAGATTTGGGGGACGTGTGTCGAACGAGAATCGCAGCCGCGCCGCGCGGTCCGGCTGGACCCGGCGGCGAGCCGCGGCGCAGTCCGACTCCGAGGCCAATGCGGAGACGGCGTCGCCGGACGCCGAGGCGGTCTATCGGGCCTATCGGGAGGCGAAGGCTAGGCACGACGCCGCGATCGCGGCGCTGAAGGCCTCGTCGGGACGCGGGGTCGCGCCCGATCCGGAGCTGGTGAGGCGCCAGGCCGAGGCCGCCGTCGATGAGATCGAGGCGCTGTCGGCGGTGCGCGCCCTCGTGAAGGCGCCATCGAGGCCAGACCGCGACTGATCTGTCGGGCTGTCAAAAGCGGTCGCGGGGCGAGGCGGGCTGCGCGAGGCTAGAGCGTTCGGCGGTTCGAATGAACCGCCGAACGCTCATAAGTTCTTGAAGTTAGACCATTCGCTGCGCCGAACCGGCCTCCACTTCGGCGGCGAATGGTCTAGGCGCTTTGACGAGCGGCGGCGATGTCGGAGACGTGATGCCTGATCGAAATCTGCTCGCCGCCGAGATCGACGGGCTGAGACGGCAGCTCGCGGAGAACGCCCGCAACCTGAACCAGTGCGAGGCGCGCTACGACGCCGTTTTCAACGCCGCCCAAACGCTGATTGCGCTCTGCACGGTCGAGGGCGTGGTGCTGGACGTCAACCGCAAGCTCCTGGAGACCACCGGCGCGCGGATCGAGGACTGCGTCGGGCGCAATATCTGGGAATGCTCCTGGTATGCGAACCAGCAGGAGGAGGCCGCCAGGCTGAAGGCGGTCATCGAGGAGCATCCGGGGCAGACCCTGCAGTACGAGGCGCGCTACGCCACGCCTGAGGGCGGCTGGGCGGCCTACGACATCATGATCCGTCCGGTGCGAGCCCAGGTCGGCGGCGATGTGCGGTTCATCGTCATCGAGGCGCGCGACCTCACCGCCATCCGCATGGCCGAGGAGCGGGCCCACCGCTCGGAAAGGATGGAGGCGCTGGGCCTGCTCACCGGCGGAATCGCCCACGATTTCAACAACTTTCTGACGGTGGTCATCGGCGCGCTCGACATGGTCGTGCGACGGCCGGAGAAATCCAACCGCGGCGCCCTGATCGAGGCGGCGCTCGAAGCGGCGCAGAAGGCCGAGGCGCTCAACAAGCAGCTGCTGGCCTTCGCCCGGCGCAGGCCGCTCGCGGCCCAGGACGTCGACGTCGGGGCCGCGCTGCGCGGCCTGGAGCCGCTGTTGCGCAAGGCGGTCGGCGAGGCCGTCGACATGCACGTGCACGTCTCGGCCGAGGCCCACTCGGTCCGCATGGAAAGCGCCCAGTTCGAGGCGGCCGTGCTCAACCTCTGCCTCAACGCCCGCGACGCGATGCCCAGCGGCGGACGCCTCGACGTCGACGTCCGGCAGGCCGCCCGGGAGGAAGCCCGCCAGGCCGAGATCGCAGGGCCCGCGATCGTCGTCGCCGTGTCCGACACCGGCGAGGGCATCGAGCCGGAGGTGCTGCCGCGCGTCTTCGACCCCTTCTTCACCACCAAGGGCGCCGGCCACGGCACGGGGCTGGGCCTGAGCCAGGTCTACGGCTTCGCCCGGCAGACCGGCGGCGGCGTGGACGTGGCCAGCGTCCCCGGCAAGGGCTCGACCTTCAAGCTGATCCTGCCGTGCGCGCCCGCGGTGCGCGCACGGCCCGGACGCGACACCGACGTGGGCGAGCCGCTGGCGATCCGCAGCGTGCTGCTGGTCGAGGACGACGAAGGCGTCGCAGGCGTGTCCGCGGCGATGCTGGGCGAGCTGGGCCTGGAGGTGATCAGCGCGGCCAATGGTCCGGATGCGCGGCGCGTCCTGGTGAGCGACGACTTCGACCTGCTGATCAGCGACGTGATCATGCCCGGCGGCATGAACGGGGTCGAACTCGCCCACTGGGCGCGCAGCCAGCGGCCGGGGATCAAGGTGCTGCTGGTCTCCGGCTGGAGCGCCGACACCCTGGTGACCGCCTCGCCGGACCTGCCGATTCTGCAGAAGCCGTTTGACATCGCCACGCTCAAGCGGGCGATCGAGCGCCTGGTCTGAGGCCCGCCGAAGGCTCCGATCCCTGACTTTCGCCGGCCTAGCCGTGCCGAGGCCGAATCGCTTTCCGCAAGGGCTAAGCTCGTCAGTCGGGCTGATCGCTGGTTTGTGATGAAAAGTGACACACGAATCGGCCTGCACAGCCGCGAATTACGCGTTTTTGTCCGCCAAAGGTGATTTTCAGCTTCGCCGCTTTTGGTCGCAGCGCGTTCCACCATGGAAGGGATCAACATGTGTTTCTGGGACACGTAGAGGACGAAGCCAGTCATGTCGGAGAAGCTGTTCAGCGTCTTCGCCAGCGCTTTTGAGGCGCAGCGCACCGCGGAGATGCCGCTGAAAGACTACCTGGAGGCCTGCTCGAAAGACCCGCTGCTCTATGCAAACGCCGCCGAGAGGCTCCTGGCGGCGATCGGCGAGCCTGAGATGGTGGACACGGCCAGGGACGCGCGCCTTGGCCGTATTTTTATGAATCGAACGATCCGGCTCTATCCCGCCTTCGCCGGATTCTACGGGATGGAAGAGACCATCGAGCAGATCGTCTCCTTCTTCCGTCACGCCGCCCAGGGGTTGGAGGAGCGCAAGCAGATCCTCTACCTGCTGGGGCCGGTGGGCGGCGGCAAGTCGTCGCTCGCCGAGCGCCTCAAGGCGCTGATGGAGGTCAACCCGATCTATGTGCTGAAGGCCGGCGACGAGCTGAGCCCGGTGTTCGAAAGCCCGCTGTCGCTGTTCGACCCCGATCTGCACGGGGACATGATCGAGGAGCGCTACGGCATTCCGGCGCGCCGCCTGACGCGGATCATGAGCCCGTGGTGCCTGAAGCGGCTGCACGAGTTCGACGGCGACATCTCCCGGTTCACGGTGGTGCGGCTGGCGCCGTCGCGGCTGCGCCAGATCGCCATCTCCAAGACCGAGCCGGGCGACGAAAACAACCAGGACATCTCGTCCCTGGTCGGCAAGGTCGACATCCGCAAGCTGGAGTATTTTTCGCAGAACGACCCCGACGCCTACAGCTACTCGGGCGGCCTGAACCGCGCCAACCAGGGCCTTCTCGAGTTCGTCGAGATGTTCAAGGCGCCGATCAAGATGCTGCACCCCCTGCTGACCGCCACGCAGGAGGGCAACTACATCGGCACGGAGAACATCGGCGCCATCCCGTTCCACGGCGTGGTGCTGGCCCACTCCAACGAGGCCGAGTGGCAGAGCTTCCGCAGCAACAAGAACAACGAGGCCTTCATCGACCGGATCTGCGTGATCAAGGTTCCCTACTGCCTGCGGGTGGCCGAGGAGCAGAAGATCTACGAGAAGCTGATCACCGGCTCGGAGCTGGCGAGCGCGCCCTGCGCGCCGGCCACGCTGGAGATGCTGGCGCGGTTCTCGGTGCTCACGCGGCTGCGCAAGCACGACAACTCGACCTATTACGCCAAGCTTCGGGTTTATGACGGCGAGAACCTGAAGGACACCGACCCGAACGCCCGCAGCGTGCAGGAGTACCGCGACGCGGCCGGCGTCGACGAGGGCATGGACGGGGTCTCGACCCGCTTCGCCTTCAAGGTGCTGGCCTCGACCTTCAACCACGACACCAGCGAGATCGCCGCCGACCCGGTGCATCTGATGTACGTGCTCGAGCAGAGCGTCCGGCGCGAACAGCTGGGCGAGGAGACCGAGAAGCGCTACCTGGAGTTCATCAAGGCCGAGCTCGCCTCGCGCTACGCCGAGTTCATCGGCCACGAGATCCAGAAGGCCTACCTGGAATCCTACGCCGACTACGGGCAGAACCTGTTCGACCGCTACGTCGACTACGCCGACGCCTGGATCGAGGACCAGGACTTCAAGGACCCCGACACCGGTCAGCTCCTGAACCGCGAGCTGCTCAACCAGGAGCTTTCGAAGATCGAGAAGCCGGCGGGGATCGCCAACCCGAAGGACTTCCGCAACGAGATCGTCAAGTTCGCCCTGCGCTCGCGCGCCAAGGGCGGCGGGCAGAACCCCTCGTGGACCAGCTACGAGAAGATCCGCGAGGTGATCGAAAAGCGGATGTTCAGCCAGGTGGAGGACCTGCTGCCGGTCATCTCGTTCGGCTCCAAGAAGGACGGCGAGACGGACAAGAAGCACACCGAGTTCGTCGAGCGCATGAAGGCGCGCGGCTACACCGAGCGCCAGGTGCGCCGCCTGGTCGACTGGTACATGCGGGTGAAGCAGGCCGGCTGAGCCGGCGTCTGGAGTCTCCATGCACATCGTCGATCGACGGCTCAACCCGAACAGCAAGAGTCTCGAGAACCGCCAGCGTTTCTTGAGACGGGCCAAGGAGCAGGTGCAGGAGGCGGTGCGCAACGCCTCCAGCGGCCGCGACCTCGGCAAGGCGCTGGACGGAGGGGAGGTGAGCATCCCCTCCGACGGGGTGCGCGAGCCCAGGCTGCGCACCACGCCGGGGAACGTCCGCGACCAGATCCTGCCGGGCAACCAGACCTTCAACGAAGGCGACATCCTTCCGCGGCCGAGCGGGGGCGCGGGCCGCGGCGGGGCGGGCGAGGGCGACAGCGAGGACGACTTCCGCTTCATGCTGACGCGGGAAGAGTTCCTCGAGATGTTCCTCGACGACCTCGAGCTGCCGGACATGGCCAAGCGCAGGCTGGCCAGCACCGAGCGCGAGGGCCTGCGGCGCGCCGGCTACCAGACGGTGGGTTCGCCCACGAGCCTGTCGATCACCCGCACCATGCAGCTGGCGCTGGTCCGCCGCACGGCCCTGCGCCGGCCGAGCCCGCGGACCCTGGCCGAGCTGGAGGCCGAGCTCGCCGACTGCGAGGACGAGGACCGCCGCACGGCGCTCAAGGCCGAGATCGAGGCGATGCGGAACCGGATGCGCCGCATCCCCTACATCGACCCGATCGACGTCCGCTACCGGCGCTTCGAGGTCGAGCCGCGGCCGGTCGCCCGCGCCGTCATGTTCTGCCTGATGGACGTCTCGGGCTCGATGACCGAGCACATGAAGGACCTGGCCAAGCGGTTCTACCTCCTGCTCTACGTCTTCCTCGGCCGGCGCTACAAGCAGGTCGAGGTGGTCTTCGTCCGCCACACCGACAAGGCCGAGGAGGTGGACGAGGAGACCTTCTTCCGCAGCCCCGCCTCGGGCGGCACCCTGGTCTCCAGCGCGCTCGCCGCGATGTCGCGGATCGTCGCCGAGCGCTATTCGCCGGCGGAATGGAACATCTACGCCGCCCAGGCCTCGGACGGCGACAACGCCCACGGCGACGGGGTGATGACGGCCCAGCTCTTGACCGAGGAGGTGCTGCCGGTCTGCCAGTACTTCGCCTACCTGGAGGTCGGCGCGACCTCGCACCTGCGCCAGCCGATGCCGGACTCGCCGCTGTGGACGCTCTATGAGCGGCTGCAATCGGAAGGCGCGCCGCTGTCGATGCGCCGCGTCGAGGACCGCAGCGAGATCTTCCCGGTGTTCCGCGACCTGTTCAAGAAGCGCGACGCCAAGCGGGTGAGCCCATGACCGCCGCCGTCAAGACCTGCAACCTCCTCTTCGACGGGGCGGACTGGGACTTTGCGACCCTGCAGCGGATCCATGACGCCTGCCAGGAGATCGCCGTCGGCGAGCTCGGCCTGGACGTCTATCCGAACCAAATCGAGGTGATCACCGCCGAGCAGATGCTCGACGCCTACGCCTCGATGGGCATGCCGCTGTTCTACAAGCACTGGAGCTTCGGCAAGCACTACGCCTATCACGAGACCCTCTACCGCAAGGGCTGGGCGGGGCTGGCCTACGAGATCGTCATCAACTCCTCGCCGTGCGTCTCCTACCTGATGGAGGGCAATACGGCGACCATGCAGACGCTGGTCATCGCCCACGCAGCCTTCGGCCATAACCACTTCTTCAAGAACAACTATCTGTTCAAGACCTGGACCCAGGCCGACACCATCCTGGACTACCTCGACTTCGCCAAGCGCTACATCGCCCGTTGCGAGGACCGCTATGGCCAGGAGGCCGTCGCCCGGGTGCTGGACAGCGCCCATGCGCTGATGGGGCAGGGGGTGCACCGCTACCAGGGCGCGCGGGGCCCTGACCTGCGCCACGAGGAGGAGCGGCAGAAGAGCCGTCGCGCGCACCAGGAGCGGATGTTCAACGACCTGTGGCGGACCTTGCCGGAGGCCGCGCACCTGGTGACGCCCGACCATACCGAACGCCGCCGCGCCCTGCTCGGCCTGCCGCAGGAGAACCTGCTCTACTTCCTGGAGAAGGCGGCGCCCCGGCTCGCGCCCTGGCAGCGCGAGGTGCTGCGCATCGTCCGCCAGGTGGCGCAGTACTTCTATCCCCAGGGTCAGACCAAGGTGATGAACGAGGGGACCGCCACCTACGTCCACTACCGGGTGATGAAGCGCCTGCACGAGAAGGGGATGATCACCGACGGCAACTACCTGGAGTTCCTGCAGTCGCACACCAACGTCGTGGCCCAGCCGGGCTATGACGACCCACGGTTCAGCGGCTTCAACCCCTATGCGCTCGGCTTCTCGATGATGCAGGACATCGAGCGCATCGTGACCGATCCGGACGACGAGGACCGGGCCTGGTTCCCCGACATCGCCGGGACCGGCGACGCGATGGCGGTGTTGCGCGACATCTGGGCCAACTACCGCGACGACAGCTTCATCAGCCAGTTCCTGAGCCCGCGCCTGATGCGTGAGATGCGGCTCTTCCATCTGCGCGACGACGTCGAGGTGAAGGAGGGGATCCGGGTCGAGGCGATCCACAACGAGCGCGGCTTCCGCGGCATCCGCCGCGAGCTCGCCCGCCAGTACGACGTCGGCGCGCGCGAGCCGAACGTGGAGGTGGTCGACGTCGACCTCGCCGGCGACCGCAAGCTGATCCTGCACCACTATGCGCTGGGCGGGGCGATGCTCGACGAGGGCGACACGGGCCGGGTGCTGCAGCACCTCGCCGACCTGTGGAGCTACGATGTGGTGATGCGCGAGGTCGACGCGGACCTCAACGTCCTGCGCGAGCACACGGCCAAGCCGCGGGAGACCTCGCACTTCGAGTGGGTGTGAGGCGCCGCGGCGTCGGCGCGTCGAAGGATCGGATCAGGGTTCGCGCGACCGCCGCCGGGCGGGGGCCTCGGCGGCCTGGGGCTGCGGCCACAGGCGCACGGCCGCCGCCATGGCGAGCGAACCGAGCACGGCGGCGGCGGCGCCCAGCCACTGACCCGGCGCCATGCCGTCCGCGGCCAGCTGCGCGGCGAGGCCTCCCGAGAAGACGGCAAGGAAAATGGACCCCAACTTCTCGGTCTTCTCTCGATTCATCACGCAACCCTTCCTGCGGCCCGCGGCGGCCGCCCCGGGTCTGGTGGCCAGCATGTAGGCAGGCTGGTGCAGGAACAAGCGCGGCTGGGACGCTTTTATCCAGGTTAGGGACGCGGGCCTCGCAGTGTGATCCCTTTCCGCCTCGGAGACGGGTCTATCCCGGCGAGCAAGCCCGTGACTGTGAAGTCGCCCCCAAGAGCCGCGCACCTGCGCCAGAACTTTGGCCCTGGCACGGCCGCCTGCGTTGGCTGGGCGTTCGCGTTGGCCATCCTTGTCGCGGCGGTTGCGCTCGGCGCAGAAGGCGCCGGACGCGCCGGCATCCAGTTCGCACTGCGGCTGACCGCGCGCCTCGCCTTCCTGCTGTTCTGGCCGTGCTATGTGGCGGGAACGCTGGTCGTCCTGTTCGGCCCTCGGTTCATGCCGCTGAAGCAGCGCGCACGAGACCTCGGCTTGGCCTTCGCCGCAGTTCTGGCGGTCCATCTTGGATTGGTCGTGGCCCTTTGCGCCATCGGCTCGCCCCCGGCCTTGCGGGTGTTCGTCATCTTCGGCCCCGGCGCGGTCTGGGCTGCGCTTCTGGCCATCGCCTCGAACAACGCCGCGGGCGTGGCGCTCGGCGCGACCGGCGGGTGGGTCCTGAGGAATGTGGCGATGAATTATCTCGCCTTCGACTTCGCGGTCGATTTCGTTCGTCCCCAGCCGCTGAATTCCATTGTGCGGCAAATCGAGTATCTGCCCTTCGCGGCGTTCGCGCTCCTGGGGCCGGCGCTGCGCGCTCTGGCCTGGATCAGTCCGAGGCTCATGCGCCTCGACGCCTACAGGCGCAGCCCGAAAATTGATGGCCGCTGAGGGAAGCCGCGCCAGCGTAGCCGTCCGCCTATTCCTTCGCCTGGCGAGCCGCGCCGATCAGCCGTCTCGCTGGAGCCGCGCGCGCATCGCCGCGCCGTGCTCCGAGCCGCAGGCCGCTGATCCACCGCCGCGCCGGCATTTCAAAAAGGTTCAGTGACAACCACGACGTAACGAGGGCCAGAACAATCGCGAGAACGACCCAGGCATTCATAGCCGCGCTTCCGAGATGCAGAAGTCGTTGGCCGACGAAGATGATGAAGACGACCTCGTACAGAGGATGAACCATGTAGAGGGAGTAGGTGAGCGAGCCGAGCGGGGCGAGCTTCATCATGAAGCGTTTGCCCTGGCCCGAATAATCCGCAGCCACCCCGGCGGTGAAGGCGACCAGGATAATGGCCAGCAGAACCGGGAACGGCGCCGCGAGGCCCGCGCCGATCACGAAAGCTGCGAGGCAGGCCCCGCAAATCCACGAGGCGCCCGGCAGGTGCGCGAGCGTCAGGCGTGCGTTGAACGCAGCCATCCCGAAGAGGAACGAGGGAAGGGCGCGCAGCGGAGACAGGTTCGACGTCCACATGTACCAGGGATCCCCCGGAAGGACCCACAGAACGCCGTAGAGCAGCAGCGCGAGCGGGAACGCCCAGCCGCGGCGCATGATCACCAGCAAGAGGGGCAGGATCAGGTAGAGCGCCCATTCCGCGCTGATGGACCAGCTCACGTCGTTGAACGACAGGTGCGGGGAGATCCAGGCATGCAACAGCAATAGGTTGGGGAGCGCGTACCGGAAGTCATAGTTTTCGGGGTGATTGGTGTGGAGGACGTCTTGCGCCACCAGCAGGCCCATCGCCATGAAAAGAACCGCCGTCAGCCAATGCAGGGGGCCGAGCCGCGCGATGCGCTTCTTAAGAAATCCCCCGTACTGATGCAGTGTCGCTATCTCGCCGTAAAATCGGGCCATCGCCAGGCCGGAGATGGCGAAGAACATTTCCATCAAGAGCCGGAAGCCCTCGAGGTTGTCATTGAATGCGGTCAACGGCGCCGGCAGCGTCAGTTCTCCGCGATAGTGGAAGTAGACGATGCTGATCGCCCCGAAAAACCGCATGAAATCCATGTGGGGCATCTCGTCGGATTCAGCGCGAAGCGGCCTGAGCTTAAGCATCTAGGCCGCCTCCGCGCCGGCGCAGGCAGTACTGCGCGTTCGAGCGTGACGCACCCGGCTCGCCTTGCTGTTGGCCGGCCCGCGCGTATGCGCCTGTGAGCCGCATGGCGAGCTCCGTCTCGTGCGCGGCTCCGGTCTCGGCCGCCTGCGAGACTGTAGCTTGGGGCCTCGAGCGGCCGAATTTCAATTGATGCGCAGGCCGTGCTGCGACGAGGGCAGCCGGCTGCGCGCATCCAGATCGCGCCGGCGAGGGCGCAAAAAAACCGCGGGGCGTGGGATTGGCGCCCGGACGTTTATCCATCCCCTCCTTTGGTAACGTCAGCGGCGGCGTCGGCGCTTAGGCTTCTCGACACTTCCCTTCCCGCCGCGGGGGTGGGTGGTCGTCCGCCCTGGCGCGCACAGCCACCGCCGCCCGCCGCTCGCACCGGAGGATAGCGCATGCGGCCGGAGACGATCGCGATCCACGGCGGGTTTGAGGCGGATCCGACCACCCGGGCGGTGGCGGTGCCGATCTATCAGACCGCCTCCTACGCCTTCGACAGCGCCGCGCACGGGGCGGCGCTGTTCGATCTCGAGGCCGAGGGCTATCGCTACACCCGCATCGCCAACCCGACG
>NZ_DATELG010000023.1:0-18157 GCF_035276905.1 Phenylobacterium sp.
GAACAAACTGCTGGCGAACGATGCGATCGTCGCCACCGACTCCGGCACCGTCACCACTTGGATCGCGCGGCATTTTATGATGCGGGAGACCCAGATGTTCTCCTGCTCCGGCAATCTGGCGACCATGGCCTGCGGCCTGCCCTATGCGATCGCCGCCGCCATCGCCCACCCCGAGCGCCAGGTGGTCGCCTTCGTCGGCGATGGCGCGCTCACCATGCTGATCGGCGAGTTCGCCACCTGCGTGAAGTACGGGCTCAACGTGAAGGTGGTGGTGATCAAGAACAACACCCTGGGACAGATTAAGTGGGAGCAGATGGTGTTCCTGGGGAACCCGGAATACGTCTGCGACCTGCAGCCGATTGACTTCGCCGCAGTGGCCCGCGGCTTCGGCGTGGCGGGCTACCGGATCGAGGATCCGGCCGAGTGCGCCGCGGTGCTGCGCCAAGCGCTGGAAACGCCGGGGCCGGCGCTGGTCGAGGCGGTCGTGGATCCCAACGAACCGCCGATGCCGCCGAAGATCACCTACGAGCAGGCCAAGCATTTCGCCGAGGCCCTGGCGCGGGGCACGCCCAACCGTGGCGAGGTCCTGCGGACGGTGGCGCGCGACAGGATTCGCGAGCTGATCTGAACCATGGCTCAAATCGAGCAGCAGGGGGCGAGGCGGACAGTGATCGACCGCACCGCCGCCCGTCCGATCGCGGCGGAAGGCTTCGTCTATCCCCGCGGCCGGGCCCTCGAGCTGGCGCGTGATCTTCGGCGCGCGATCGAAGGCGAGGTGCGCTTCGACGACGGGGATCGTGCGCTCTGGGCCACCGACGCCTCCAACTACCGTCAGACGCCGATCGGGGTGGTGCTGCCGAAGACCGCCGAGGACGCCGTTGCGGCCCTGAAGCTCTGTGCCGACTACGACGCCCCGGTCACGCCCCGCGGCGGCGGGACCAGTCTCGCCGGCCAGACCTGCAATACCGCCGTGGTGATCGATTTCTCCAAGTACATGGACCACGTCCTGTGGGTTCGGCCCGAGGCCCGGCTGGCCGAGGTGCAGCCCGGCTGCGTGCTCGACACCTTGCGCAACGCCGCCGAGCAGCACCACCTGACCTTCCCGCCCGACCCGGCGACCCACAGTCGCAACACGCTCGGCGGGATGATCGGCAACGATTCCTGCGGCGTGCACTCGATCATGACCGGCCGCACCGCCGACAACCTCGAGGCCCTGGACGTGGTCACCTACGGTGGCCTGCGCATGAGCGTCGGGCCGACTTCACCCGAGGCGTACCGGCAGATCCTGGCCGCAGGCGGCCGCAAGGCGGAGATCTATCGTGGGATGAGGGAGCTTTGGGACCGCTGGGGCCAGCTCTTTGCCGAGACCTATCCGAAAATTCCGCGCCGCGTCTCCGGCTACGAGAACCTCGACCAGCTGGCCTGGGAGAAGGGCTTCAACGTCGCCCGCGCCCTGGTCGGCACCGAAGCCGGCTGCGTCACGGTGTTGGGCGCCACCGTGAGGCTCGCCCCCAGTCCGCCGTGCCGCGTCCTGGCGCTGATCGGCTTTAAAGACATCTTCGCAGCGGCGGACTCGGTCTGCGACGTGCTGGCCCACGGCCCGATCGGCATCGAGGGCATCGACAGTCTGCTCATCGACTACGAACGCAAGGAGCACCTTGACCTGGAGGAGCAGAAGGCGCTGCCGAAAGGCCGCGGCTGGCTGATCGTCGAGTTCGGGGCCGATACGACCGACGAGGCGGCCGCCAAGGCCGAGCCGTTGCTCCGCCGCTACCGCCACAAGGGATGTGAGGTCTCGCTGCTGCGCACGGCCGCGGCCCAGGCGAAGATCTGGAAGGTGCGCGAGGACTCGCTCGCCGCCACCGCCCACGCACCCGGGGTCGGCGACACTTTCGAGGGCTGGGAGGACAGCGCCGTGCGGCGCGAGGACCTCGGCCGCTACCTGCGCGACCTGGAGAAGCTGTTCCGCAAGTACGGCTACGAGGCCGCGGTGTACGGCCACTTCGGCGACGGGGTGGTGCATTGCCGAATCGACTGGGATCCGCGGACAGAGGCCGGCGTCGCCAAGTGGCGGGCCTTCCTGGAGGAGGCCGCAGGCTTGGTGGTCCACTATGGAGGCTCGCTCTCCGGCGAGCACGGCGACGGCCAGGCGCGCGGCGCGCTGCTGGAGAAGATGTACGGGCCAGACCTGATGGCCGCCCAGCGCGCCTTCAAGGCGATCTGGGACCCGCGGGGGCGGATGAATCCCGGCAAGGTGCTCGACCCCTATCCGATCACTTCCAACCTGCGGATCGGGCCCAAGTCCGGCCGGCCGCCGATCCGCGGCGTGTTCGCGTATCCGGACGACCGTGACGACTTCACCCGCGTCGCCGAGCGCTGCGTCGGCGTCGGCGTCTGTCGGCGCCACGACTCCGGCGACGGGGTGATGTGCCCAAGCTACATGGCCACCCACGAGGAGAAGCACTCCACCCGCGGCCGCGCCCGGCTGTTGTTCGAGATGGTGCGCGGCGAGACCATCACCGACGGCTGGGCGAGCGCCGCGGTCGAGGAGGCGCTGGACCTCTGTCTCGCCTGCAAGGGCTGCAAGAGCGACTGCCCGGTCAACGTAGACATGGCGACCTACAAGGCGGAGTTCCGCTCTCACCATTATGCTCAGCGCCTGCGCCCGCGGGTGGCGTACGCGCTGGGGCAGATCCGCCGATGGGCCGAGATCGCCGACCGCGCGCCGGCGCTGGCCAACTTCGCCACGCGCACGCCGGGGCTCGCGGCGGCCAGCAAGGCGCTGGCGGGCCTGGCCCAGCAGCGAACCATGCCGGCTTTCGCCCGCCAGAGCTTCCGCAAGTGGTGGCGGGCGCGAGCCGAGCGGCCCGGCGAGGGCCCGCGGGTGATCCTGTGGCCTGACACCTTCAATGACTTCTTCCGCCCGGAGACCGCGATCGCCGCCGTCTCCGTGCTCGAGGGGCTGGGCTTCCAGGTCGAAACGCCGCGCGCTTCCCTCTGCTGCGGACGGCCGCTCTACGACTGGGGTTGGCTCGATCAAGCGCGCGCCCAATGGCGGCGTACGCTCGATGCGCTGCAGGACGACATCCAGCAGGGGATCCCGGTGGTCGGCCTGGAGCCCGCCTGTGTCAGCGCCTTCCGCGACGAGCTGCCCGCCCTCTTCCCCGGCGATCCGCTGGCGGCGAAACTTAGCGCGCAGACGCTGTTCCTGACCGAATTCCTGCACAAGCACGGCCTGAAGCCCCGCATCGAGGCGACGCGTCCGGCGTTGGTGCACCTGCACTGCCACCACCACGCCGTGCTCGACCACGCCGCCGAGACGGCGACCCTGCACGACGGCGGCCTGCAGTTCGACATGGCTGAGGCCGGATGCTGCGGCATGGCCGGCGCGTTCGGCTTCGAGGCGGGCAAGTACGACGTCGCCATGGCGATCGGCGAACAACGTCTGCTCCCAGCTGTCCGCGACGCCGCGACGACGCGGCTGATCGTCGCCGACGGCTTCAGCTGCCGCGAGCAGATCGAGCAGGCCACGGGAGCCCCGACCTGGCACGTCGCCGAGCTGCTGGCCGGCCGCTGCGCGCGGCATGCCTGACCCGAACCGCAACACGGCCCTGGCCCAGCTCGGGGGAACCCCGCATCGGCGCTACTACACAGGCCGGAATCTGAAACGGGCAGTCGCCATCGAGGACCTGCGGGCGATGGCCCACCGCCGGACGCCGCGCTTCGTACTCGAATACCTGGAAGGCGGAGCTGAGGACGAGGCCACGCTGCTGCGCGAGCGGACCTCCTACGCCGACTGGCGCTTCGTGCCGCGCCAACTGGTCGACGTCTCCGAACGCAGCCTGACCGCCGAGATCCTGGGTAAGCCCGCATCGGCGCCGATGATCGTGGCGCCGACTGGGCTCAACGGCCTCTTCCGGCCGGGCGGCGACATCGCCCTCGCCGCCGCCGCCGCCCACGCCGGCGTGCCCTTCGTACAGAGCACCATGTCCAACGACCGGATGGAGGACGTCGCCTGCGCACCGGGCCTGCACCATTGGTGGCAGCTCTACGTCTTCGGCGGCGACGAGATCTGGCAGGAGCTCTTGCGGCGCGCGGACGCGGCCGGGTGCGAGGCCCTGGTGCTCACGACCAACGCGCAGATCTTCGGCAATCGCGAGTGGTCGGCGCGCACGCAATCATCAAAGACCAGCCCGTCGATCCCCACCCTGGCCGAGACCCTGTTGCACCCGCCCTGGTGCGCCAGAGCTTTGCGCTACGGCGTCCTGCCGAGCTTTCGCAATGTCGTCGACTTCGTGCCCAAGGGCTCGCGCAGCTTCTTCGAGTGCGCCTTCTGGATCCGCGACCACCAGCCGACATCGCTTTCCTGGGACACCGTGGCGAAGATCCGCGCGGCCTGGCGCAAGCCGTTCGTCCTGAAGGGCGTCCTGCACCCGGACGACGTGCGCTGGGCGCTCGACGCCGGCGTCGACGCGATCACGCTGAGCAGCCACGGGGGGCGGCAGCTCGACTGGACCGTGGCGGGGCTCGACGTCCTGCCCGCTGCGCGCGAGATCGTCGGCGACCGGGCCGAGATCTATGTCTCCGGCGGCGTCCGGCGCGGGACCGACATGCTGAAGGCGCTGGCGCTGGGAGCCGACGCGGTGATGGCCGGGCGGGCGCCGCTCTACGGCCTGTGCGCCGAAGGCCGCGCCGGCGTCGAACGCGCCCTCGAGATCCTGCGCGACGAGGCGCTGGACGCGATGGGACTGCTCGGTGCCTCCAGCATTTCGGAGATCGGCCGCGATCTGCTCGCGCCGGCGGCCCCGCGCTGACCCCTCTGTTCGCTGGGCTTGAGGACATGGCTGAGGTTCATCGCCGTGCTGAGGAGGGCGACGTGGGTGAAGGCTTGCGGGAAATTGCCCGCGAGCCGTCGGCTCTTCGGGTCATACTCTTCGGAAAGCAGGCCGACGTCGTTGCACAGCGAAAGCACGCGCTCGAACAGGCGCGTCGCCTCACGGCGTCGCCCGAGGCTGGCGTAAGCGTTGGCCAGCCAGAAGCTGCAGGGAAGGAAGGCTGCTTCGCCGGGCGGCAATCCGTCGTCGACCGTGCGGGTGTCATAGCGCAGGACCAGGCCGTCGTCGGTTAGTAATTCACGTTCGACAGCGGCGACGGTGGCCGCGAACCGCGGATCTTCCGGCCTAACGAAGCCGACGTCTGCGAGGAGCAGCAGGCTGGCGTCGGCGCTGGCGTCGTCGTAAGCGCGCTTGAATACGCCAGACCGTGGGTCCAGGCCTTTGTCCAGAATTTCCGCATGGATCTCCTCGCGCAGGGCGCGCCAGGCCGCGACCGGGCCCTCCAGGCCATGGGCCTCGACGGCTTTCACGGCCCGGTCCAGCGCAACCCAGGCCATCACCTTTGAAAAGGTGAAATGGCGCGGCCGGCTGCGCACTTCCCAGATGCCGTAATCGGGCAGACGCCAGACCTTGGTGATCTGGTCGAGGATGGCTTGTTGCACCGCCCAGGTCTCTTCGCCGACCAGACCAGCGTCCCGGGCATGATGGAAGACGTCCATGAGCTCGCCGTAGATGTCGAGCTGGAACTGCTTGTGGGCCGCATTGCCGATCCGCACGGGCGCGGAGCCCTCGTAACCGGGCAGCCAGTCGGCGCTCCACTCCAGCAGCCGACGCTCGCCGGCGATCCCGTACATGATCTGCATCTCGGCCGGCGCCCCAGCCACCGCCCGCCGTGTCCACTGCGCCCAGGCCCTGGCCTCGTCCAGATGGCCGGCGTTCATCAGCGTCAGAAGGGTGAGCGCGGCATCCCGCATCCAGCAGTAGCGGTAGTCCCAGTTCCGTGAACCGCCGATCTGCTCCGGCAGCGACGTGGTCGGCGCGGCGAGAAGTCCGCCCGTCGGTGCGTAGGTCAAGGCCTTCAGCGTCAGCAGCGAGCGCCGCATCACCTCGGCGTAGGGGCCCTCCACGCGGGACGACCTCGCCCAACCGGTCCAGAAGTCCCGCGTGGCGGCCAGCGACCGCTGCGGGTCGATCCGCGGCGGCGCCCGCCTGTGCGAGAGCTCGAAGGAAAGCACGAAGGGCGTCGATCCGCCCGCCTCGACGGTGAAATCGGACACCGTCGTCATGTCGACGCCGCGAAGGGAGGCAGGGGTGCGCAGGATGGTCATGTTCGGCCCGGCGACGGCGCGCAGCCCACCGCCGCGAAGGCGGGTGACCCAAGGTACGGATGCGCCATAGCCGAAGCGGAGGATCAGCCGCATCCGCATGTCGACCCTGCCCGACTTGCCGACCACCAGCCGGACCAGATGGGACGCCCGCCCCCGCGGCGGCATGAAGTCGATCACCGCGACGGCGCCGTTCGAAGTCTCGAAGGTGGTTTCCAGGATCAGGGTGTCCGGAAGGTAGCGGCGCTGGATGCGAGCTTCAGGATCGACCGGCGCGATTTTCCAGCAGCCATGGGACTCATCCCCAAGCAGCGCGGCGAAGCAGGCGTCGGAATCGAACCTCGGCCAGCAGAGCCAGTCGATCGAGCCCTCACGTGAAACCAGGGCGGCGGTATGGCAGTCGCCAATGAGGGCATAGTCCTCGATCCGGCCAGGCATCACGGTGCTTCGGGCGAGAAGTCGACCACGACCTTGACGTCGTCGGGCTTGCGCACGAACGCCTCGCGCCAATGCTCGAGCGGGACCCGGCGCGAGATCAGGCGCTCAAGCCATGCGTGGTCCGCCTGGGCCAGGGCCGCGCCGGCGGCTTCGTAGTGGCTCCGGTTGGCGTTCACGCTGCCGAAGACCACGTCATTCTGCAGCACGGCCTGGCGGTCGAATCCGCCGACGTCGAAGTTCACCGTCCGTCCGCCCGACGAGAGTCCGGCGAGGCAAACGATGCTGTCGCGGCCGCCGTACTGGATCACCCGCAGGACCAGGGAATCCGCGCCGGTGCATTCCAGGACGATATCGGCGGCGAGGTCGGCGATCACCCTGGGGTCTCGGTGATAGGTCGCGGCGAGATCAGCGACGAGCCGGGGCTTGGGACCGCTGTCCACTTGATCGAGAACGTGGGTTTCCAGCCCCTTCTCCCGTCCGATCATCGCCGCGAGCAAGCCTACGGGCCCCGCGCCGGTCACAAGAAGGGTCCGCGGCTTCCAGCTGCGGGCGCGGGCGCCGATGCGCTCAATGTGATCCCAGGCCTTGGCGACCACGCTCGTCGGCTCAAGCAGGACGCCAAGAGGACCGAGCCCTGGCTCCACCTTGACCGCGAAGTTGGGTTCGAGGGCGTAGCGTTCGCAGCCGTAGCCATGCTGCGCCTTGATCCCCCGCTCGGTGTAGAGGCCGTTGCGGCACATGTCCCACTCGCCGGCTGCGCAGGCGGGGCACGGGACCGGGTCGGGACGGCGCACGATGCCGACGACCAGATCGCCAGTTGCGAAACCAGAGCCGCGAGGCGCTTCGAGCACGCGGCCGAGCGACTCGTGTCCGAGGATCAGCCGCTCCTCTCCCGGCGGCGCCGCCCCATACTTGCCGGATATGATGTCCAGATCCGTGCCGCAGATTCCCAGCGCTACCGCCTCGACCAGTAGTTCGCCCGGCGCTGGCCGAACCTCGGACGTCTCGTCCAGTCTCACAGATTTCGCTTTGCCCGGTACGACTGTAATCGCGCGCATTGGCTCACGCCCTCGCGTGGCGCCTTCCGCACGCGTCCGTGGCCGGCGTCGAATGCAGATCAGGAATGATGAGAGCCATCGGGCCTCCACGTGCCTGTTGATCAGCTCACGGTCTGACACGATCCAAGCGCGGCTGACCCGCCATTAACAGCCGCTGGCCGCTGTCGTTCCGCCCGCATCCAGGGCCTGATTTCAAGCTGCGTTCGATGAACCCGACGCATCGTGGTCAGATGCAATGGTCTGCGGCCTTGAGGCGCGCATTCCGTCGTCCTGAGACGGCACGAATCCCCGCTGACATCGTTCTGCAATCGGCGTCACCCACTATGGACAGCAGACGCCCGCTGAATGGTGAACTTCATAATCAATCGGAGCCTGTGAGATCCGGGTCCGATTGGGAGGAAGGTCGGCGCATCGAAGCCCGCGCCGGCCTTCGCCTTCTACTGTCGCGAGCTCCTCGCTGTGGCGACGGGCCGTGACGGGCAACGGGAGGTCGCCGCCTGATGGTCGATCAGATCGTAATCGAGCGCGCTGGCCGAAGCTGGGCCGTGAAGCACAATGATGGATTTCTCGGCTTCACGAAGACCCGCGAGGAGGCGGCGTTGATCGCGGCCGATCTCTCAGAATGGATCTGCGGCCAAGGTCGCACGGCCACCGTCGTTCTTTCCGAACCGCACTCGTTCATCGACCAGAGCGCCTGACAGGGGACGCGCCGGCTATGGATCTGTGATCCCTCCAGGACCCCGACCGAAGCGAGGCCTTAAACCAAAGCGCCAGCTTCAGACCTGAATTCTGCGAAGCACTCCTGAGCGGCCAAGCGCTGCACCATCGCAAGCAGCTCGGGGCCGCACATCTCGATCGCCGGAACAATATATCGGAACACGATCATTTCGCGATCCGTTGGACCGTGATCGACGACCACTTCAATCTCGATTGGCCAGACGGCATGAGCGCAGAGAGTGAACAGCTTAGAGGGTTTGATCGGCCCACGCGCGCCCTCGCGCCCCACCGTGGACATCCGCCCGCTCTGGCTGCCCAATGCGCTCACGCCGCGCTGGCTCGAGTCCTGCGGAGCGTCATCCGAACCGGGTCCCTGGCGGTCATAGCGCCTGATGGCGCGCGGATCGTGGCGGGGGACGGCGCAGGCATAGGAGGCCTGACGGTCCGGATCGGCGACTGGCGCACACTGCGCCGCCTGGTGACGGACCCGGAACTTGCGCTCGGCGAAGGCTATATGGACGGCCGGATCACCGTCGACGGCGGCGGGATCTCAGATCTCATTGACCTCGTCGGCCGCAACCTCGGAATCCGCGGCGGACATCCGATTTCCGTCTCGGGCGTCGTGCGCGAGCACATCGCGCCACGCAACGGACGCGCCGCCGCCCGCCGCAACGCCGCGCACCACTACGACCTGTCCCTGGAGCTCTATCGGCGCTTTCTGGACGATGACCTGCAATACTCCTGCGCCTACTTCGAGCGCGGCGGCATGTCGCTGGAGGAGGCGCAGTCCGCCAAGAAGCGTCACATCGCCAAAAAACTGCTGCTGGCGCCCGGTCAGCACGTCCTGGACATTGGGTGCGGGTGGGGCGGGCTTGCGCTCACCCTGGCTGAGGACGACGGGGTGGATGTCACCGGCGTCACCCTCTCGCAGGAACAGCTCTTTGTCGCCCGAGACCGCGCGCGGAAACGCCAGCTCGACGGGCGTGTTCGCTTCCGGCTGGAGGACTATCGCGACGTTCAGGGCGCCTTCGACCGGATCGTGTCGGTCGGCATGTTCGAGCACGTCGGCAAGCTGAACTATCAGGCCTACTTCGACGCGATCGCTCGCCTGCTGCGCGACACCGGCGTCGCCGTCGTGCATGCCATCGGCCACACTCGCGAGACTGGCGCAACCGCCTCCTGGATCGCGAAATACATCTTCCCCGGTGGCTACATCGCAGCCTTGTCCGAGGTCTTGCCTGCGATCGAGCGCGCCGGCCTCTGGGTCACCGACATCGAGATCCTGCGTCTCCACTACGCCGAGACGCTGAAAGCCTGGCGTGCCCGCTTTGGCGCCCACCGAAGCGAGATAGCCAAGCTGTACGACGAAAGGTTCTGCCGAATGTGGGAATTCTATCTCGCCGTCAGCGAGATGGCGTTCCGTCACCGTGGATGCATGGTCTTTCAAATCCAGCTCGCCAAGCGCGTGGACGCATTGCCGATCACGCGTGGCTACATGAGCGATCGCTAAACGATCCGGTCGAACGCCCTGAACTGCGCCTGAAGCGGATGCTCGTTTCCATTATGCCCCAGGGACGCTCAAGTTTAGCAGAAGCGTCGGAACCAATCGAGCTGCGATGCATCTTGAGTGCGGGCATCAGGAAATTGCCGGACAACGTCAATGACCAACGATCACAATCCCAAAAGCACTGCGAGCATCGCAGGTCATCCCATCCATCCGATGATTGTGCCCTTTCCGATCGCCTTCTTCGTCTCGGCGCTCGTGACCGACGTCGTGTTCCTAAGCACTGGTCGCTCCGGTTTCGCTGACGCGTCAATGTGGTTGCTCGGCGCGGGGATCGCAGGAGCGCTGCTGGCGGCCATCTTCGGCTTCACCGATTTCCTGAGCGAGCGGCGCATTCGCGCGCTTCGACAGTCCTGGCTCCACATGGGGGGCAACCTCCTGCTCGTGGTGCTGCAGGCGGTGAATTTTTATCTGCGCGCCGTCGCACCTGTGAGACACATCGTGAGCGAAACTGGAGTGGTGCTCTCCGCCATCTCGGTCGCGTTGCTGCTCTTCACCGGTTGGATGGGCTGGGAAATGGTCTATAGAGGCCACGTCGGTGTGGCTTCCTCGCCTGATCCGTCCGTCAATACCTAAGTCACCTCCACGGGCTTTTCCGTGCACTCAGCGCAGCAATTGCTGGTGACCCTGATCGCGCACCCGTTGGGCGCGGGCCAGGTGCGTGCTGTGCAAGACGAGCGCGCGATCTAGTTCGCGCGGGGCCGAGGGCGACCTGCGCCGCATCGACCGTGGCCTTTACGATCGGCGGATCTCAACAAGCTGACAACGGCGCCGGTGGCAGCTCTTCAAAAAGCCCAGAGTCGGTAGGTGCAGGCCTGTGGCCCAGCAAACGCGGCCCTGGGAGGGCGACAGGGATTATCAACATGGTTGAGCTCCCTCTTCCCGAGGCCTGACATGGCCGATGTGCAGACGCTCCGAACCCCGGCTTGGGGTGGTAGGCGCCCGTTGCCTTTGCGCCAGAAACCTGACGTTCCGCCTTTTTGCTCGGGAACGCCCGTTCGCAAGTTCGGCAGAGAATAGCAAACCGATGTCGTTCGCGCGGTGGATCGCGTGCGGCTGCAGTCCTTGCAGCCGTTCGCGGAGAGCCGAGAATCAAGTTCCGACCTCAGCCTCGTAGTAGCTCGCCTCGGCCATGTCAGCCAGGAGGCTGGGTTCCTGCGGGCTCCAACCCAGGCGAGCGCGGGTGCGCTCCGCCGAGGTCGGGGAGTCGACGCTCGCGAACATGGCGAACCAGCCGAAGTGGCGGGCGGCCTCTTCCGGCGACAAGGAGACCAGGGGGAGGTCAAGGCGCCGGGCGATAAGCGCCGCGATCTCGCGCATGGGCACGCCTTCGTCGGCGACCGCGTGCCAGGGCCCCTCCGTCGGATCCTGTGCCAGGGCCAGGCGGTAAACGCGGGCGGCGTCATTGCGATGAACGGCCGGCCAGCGGTTCATCCCCTCGCCGACATACGCCGACAGGCCGGTCTCGCGGGCCCGGGCGATGAGGTGCGGCACGAAGCCTTGGTCGCCTGCGCCATGCACCGAGTTGGGCAGCCGCACCGTCGAGGCGCGCACGCCGCGCGCCGCCAGGGCCAGGGCCGTGGCTTCCGAGGCGCGCGGATAGGCCTGCGTCGGCGGAACCGGCGGGTCAGCCTCGGTCCCGATGGCGCTCGCCCGCGTCACCGCCACGCCGCTGGTCACCAGCAGCGGCCGGTCGGACCCTTCCAGCGCAGCGCCCAGCGCCTCGATCGCCCGACGGTCAATCTCGCAGGCTTCGGTGAACCGTGAGAAGTCGTGGACAAAGCCTGCATGGATCACCGCCTCGGCCGCGGTCGCCCCGCGGCGCAGGCTCTCAAGATCCTCCAGCGACCCCCGCAGCACCTCCGCGCCCCACGCGGCCAGGCTGGCGGCGCTGGCGTCCGATCGGGCGAAGCCCGTGACCTGGTGGCCGGCGCCGATCAACTCCTGGACCACGGCGGAGCCGACGAAGCCGGTAGCTCCGGTGACGAATACGCGCATGGCGATCTCTCCTTTGAATGGGCTCGCAGCGGGCTCGAACCGCCTGTCACTTGGAGGTTAGCAGCGCGCGCGGAACGATCTATGCTTTGTCGTTCGCATTTCTTTTGCAATCGTTCGGAGTTCGCGTGATGGCCGGGACCATGGACCCGCTCTCTGAGGTGCTCTCTCTGGTGAAGCTCGGCGCATTCGTTTCGCGCGGGTTCGAGGCCGGCCGCGACTGGGCCGTCGCATTCCCCCGGCACGACGGGATCAAGTTCTATGCCGTGGTCGCCGGGTCCTGCTGGCTTTCGGTGGAGGGCTCGCCCGAGCCGGTGCGCCTGGGAGCGGGCGATTGTTTCCTGCTGCCGAGAGGCCATCCCTTTCGGCTGGCCAGCGATCTGGCGCTTAAGCCCATCGACGCCACACAGCTCTTCCCGGCTGCCCGGGACGGCGGGGTGACGATGCACAACGGCGGCGGCGATTTCGTCAGCGTCGGCGGCTACCTGGGGCTCGCGGGCGAGCAGGCTCCGGTGCTGCTGGATCTCCTCCCGCCGATCGTGCACATCCGCGAGGAGGCGGCCAAGGCGGAGCTCCGCTGGTGCGTCGAGCGGATGCGCCAGGAGTTGCGCGACCCGCAACCCGGCGGCTTCCTCGTCGCCCAGCAGCTGGCCACCCTGATGCTGATTCAGGCGCTGAGACTTCACCTGGCCGAGGCGCGCGGCCAGCAGCCAGGCTGGCTGTTCGCGCTGGGTGATCGGCAGATGGCGGCCGCGATCGGCGTCATGCATGCGGAGCCCGCCCGCCGCTGGACCCTGCAGTCGCTGGCCGAACGGGTCGGCATGTCACGCACCAGTTTCGCCGTGAAGTTCCGCGAAACGGTCGGCGCGGCGCCCATGGCTTATCTCGCCGGGTGGCGCATGCTGCGCGCCGCGGACCGCCTGGCGCATTCGTCCGCCCCCGTCTCGGCCATCGCGCTGGACCTCGGCTATGAGTCCGAAAGCGCCTTCAGCACCGCCTTCAAGCGCGCGATGGGCTGCTCCCCCCGCCAGTACGCCCGCCAGCGGACGGCTTCCTCCAAGGCGGCCTGAGGCGCGCTCCAGCGAATCCGGGAGGGGGGCTCTCCGAAGGTCAGTTCAGGGTCGTTCCACCCGGTTGGCCCCTGGCCATCAGCAGGCGGACGTTGGCAAGGTCCGGATCGCGGGCCGAAGTCAAATCGAAGAAACGACCCCGAACTGCCGGTCCACGCTGGCCAAAGTGGAGGGCTGGATCACTGCGGTCGCGCCAAGCCTGTGGGTGCTGCAGAGCCTCGCCAGGCGGCCAAGAAGGGGTGCTCGGGCGCATCGGTCGGCGGCAATCGTTGATGCAATCCCGATCCTCGTGCAGCACCCAGATGCGCCTACTCCGTCCCAGGGGCTAGGCCAGCGTCGAAGCGGCGTCCCTGAACTTGGCGACCAGAAAATCGACAAACATCCTTACCCGATTGGGGACGAAACGCCCGCTCGGCAACAGCGCCTGCAATGGATAGGGGGCGGCTTCCCAGTCATCGAGAACTCGAACCAAGCGCCCGGCCTTCAAGTCCGCCTGCTGCTCAATCGGCGTCATCGACACGACGCCCACGCCGGCGACCGCCCATTGCCTAGCGAGCGAAGCATCGTCCGTGCTGCGATCGCCGTTCACGCGCACCTGAGCCGAATGACCGTCCTTTGAAAATTTCCAGAGCCGGTGCGCCCGCCCACCCCGCCCGAACGAGAGGCAGTTGTGGCTCGGCAGATCCTGCGGCGTAGCCGGCCTGCCTCGACGCTCCAGGTACGCAGGCGACGCCGTCACGATGGGACGCTCCGCGATCAATGACCGGGCGATCATCTGTGAATCGGTCAGATCGCCGTAGCGGATCGCAACGTCGACTTCGTCCCGCACCACATCCAACATGCGGTCGCCCACGCTGAGCACCAGTTGCACGTCCGGATGCAGCGCCAGGAACTCATCGAACCAGGGCAACAGCGTGGTTCGGGCGAGGTCCGACGGCGCAGCCACGCGCAACGCCCCAACCAATCCGGCCCGATCCGCCGCCACCTGCGCCTCGCCCTCGGCAATGAGCTCCAGCGCCCGCGCCGCATAGTCGAGCAACATCTGTCCTTGCGCGGTGAGGCGCATAGCCCGTGTCGATCGTTCGAACAGGCGCGCCCCCAGCTGAGTTTCCAGCCGCTTCAGAGTGGCGCTGGCCGCCGCAGGCGTCACGCCCATGGCCGCCGACGCCCCGGTGAGGCTGCCCGTGCGGGCGGCATGCACCAGCACCTGCAAGTCGCCGATATTTTCAAGTTTCATTTGAAGGTGATGGTGCAGCTTTTAGCTTATCAAATCCAGGGTGAAAATTTAAAAGCCGTTCCAGCCACTCCACAGCGACGGTCAAGCAAGCAGGAGCGCCAGATGAAAGCCGTTGGCTACAGAATCCCCGGGCCGATCGACGCTGCGGCGTCCCTCACGGACATCGACCTCCCGGAGCCGTCGCCGACCGGGCGCGACATCCTCGTCGAGGTGAAGGCGGTGTCGGTCAATCCCGTCGATTACAAGGTCCGGGGCAGCACGCCGCCGAACGACGGCGAGGCCTGGAAGGTGCTGGGCTGGGACGCGGCCGGCGTCGTGCGCGCCGTGGGCCCGAGCGCCTCGCTGTTCCAGCCGGGCGACGAGGTCTTCTACGCCGGTTCGATCAGCCGGTCGGGCACCAATGCCGAATTCCACCTGGTCGACGAGCGCATCGTCGGCAGGAAGCCGCAGTCGCTCGACTGGGCTGAAGCCGCCGCGCTGCCGCTGACGGCGCTGACCGCCTGGGAGGCCTTCTTCGACCGGCTCGATGTGACAAAGCCCGTCCCGGGTGCCGCGCCGGCGATCCTGATCATCGGCGGCGCGGGCGGCGTGGGGTCGGTCGCGATCCAGATCGCCCGGCAGCGCACCGACCTGACCGTCATCGCGACGGCGTCGCGACCCGAGACGCAGGACTGGGTCCGCACGCTCGGCGCCCATCACGTCGTCGACCACAGCAAGCCACTGGCGCCGCAGGTCGAGGCGCTCGGCCTCGGTGCGCCCGCCTTCGTGTTCTCAACGACCCAGACCGCGGCGCATGTTCAGGACGTCGCCGAGTTGATCGCGCCGCAGGGCCGCTTCGGCATGATCGACGACCCGGCCGGGTTCGAAATCATGCTCTTCAAGCGGAAAGCGGTCTCGATCCATCACGAGCTGATGTTCACCCGTCCGATCTACCAGACGCCGGACATGGCCGAACAGGGGCGGATCTTGAATGAGGTCAGCCGACTGGCCGATCAGGGCAAGCTGCGCACGACCCTCACCGAACGGCTGTCGCCGATCAACGCCGCCAATCTCAAGCACGCGCATGCGCTGGTCGAGAGCGGCAAGGCGCGCGGCAAGGTCGTCCTCGAAGGCTTCTGAGCCCCACCGCTCGGTTCGACGACGTCCTCTAACTCCATCCCCGAAATCCAGCGACGCATGGGCGTTCGCTTCTTCAAAGAAAGAGAGAAAAGTCATGAGCACCAAGTCCATCCCCACCGCGTCCATCAACCGCGAAGCCGCCGTCGCCCTGATTGACGCCGCCCTGGCCGCAGCCCATGAGATTGGCATCGAGGCGGCCGTCGCCGTGACGGACGCCACGGGTCATCTTCGCGCGTTCGAGCGCACCGACGGCGCGCCGTTCCTGACCGCCTCCGTGGCGGTCGATAAGGCCTGGACCTCCGCCTCGTTCGGCTTTCCGACGCATGTCTGGAACGACTACGTCACGAATGATCCCAAGGTCGCGCCGCTCGCCCATCTGCCGCGCATGGTCGCGGTCGGCGGCGGCTATCCGATCATCGAGGACGGCAAGCTGATCGGCGGCATCGGCATCTCCGGCGGCAACTATCAGCAGGATCAGGACGCCGCTGTCACAGCGCTCCGCAAGCTGGGCTTCGAAGTCGCGGACGCTTGGTGAAGCGCCTCGTTCCGCAGGCCGCGGGAGACCGCGCGCTTTGAAACGTCCAACGCCGCCGCAAGCGCCGCCGCTGTAACCGGCCGCGGCGCTCGCCGCAGAACTTGGATGACCTGAAACAATCGGCTGGCGCGCGGCATGCTTGCTGGCTCCTGCTGCCATGCTGATGGCAGCAGGGCTGTGCCACATGCCTTCCTCAGGCCGACATGGCCCACCTGACTGGGAGAAGATGTCATGAAGTTCGCTTCAGTCCGGTTGATTGCCGCTGATCTCGCTGCGGTCGTGAGCTTTTACGAAACGATTACAAAGCAAACCGCAGAGTGGCTCGCGCCGGTCTTCGCGGAAATCGTCATGCCGGGCGCGGTCATTGCGATTGGTGGCGTCGAGACCGTCGCGCTATTTAAGGAAGGCAGCGCCGAACCCGCCACCAACCGTACGGCTATTTTGGAATTCCAGGTCGAGGACATCGACGCGGAATTCTCCCGACTGAAAGATTTGGTGGAGGTCGTGCAACATCCTCAGACCATGCCCTGGGGTAACCGCGCTGCTCAATTTCGAGATCCCGAAGGAACGCTAGTGAGCCTGTACACACCTGTGACCGAAGCGGCGAAGCGGCGCTTCGAGTCGCGATAAGGCGACTCGACATCACGACATTGCATGGGCTGGCGAATTTCCAACGTCTCACATGGGTCGTTCCCGCGAATTACACCCGAGCCGCGGACCGAATACTTCGATGTCGGCTTGTCGGCATGGGCACCAATGGGCGGAACGATGCCCTGGCGGGAGCCGCTGCCGGAGCCGGCGACTTCCTTTCCCTGCGGCTGAATGAGCGGCTCAGTGTCGTTGCCTGAGCGGACGTTCATGGTTTGTCCGGCTTAGCGCCGTCCGTGTAACAAACCCTGAGGCGGCCCCTTATCGGCGTGCGAAGGGCTCGCTCAGTCTTCAGTGTCATCGCCTGATGCCGCCCTTCTCGTCCCGAGTAACGGGATCTCGGCTCAGCTGCGATCCTGGGTTCGGCCGCGCTTTGCACGCTGCCGCTCCAGGATTCCCTCTTTCAGCGCTTCGAAAAGCGGCTGCGGCAGCATTCCGTAGTCATATTTGCCGGCCCGGCCAGGAATGGTGCGAAGGTCGTAGCCTGGCCAGCTGAAGCGATTTAACTCGTCGAGCCGCAACCAGTGGCGCTCACCGTCGAGTCCGAGCGCCTTAGCCACGGGCGCGGGGATTTCGAGGGAGTCCTTGGGGTCGTCGGGCGGCGCATGGGTGATTGGCGCCACCAGCGTGCGGATGTCGCCGTGCTCCCCTTTCCGCGTGGCGACGACGATAGCGCACGGGCGATCCTTCGAGCCCTCCTCGGCGCCGGCGTCCTGCTCGTGGCTCCAGAGGAAGCTGTAGCGGATGACAAGGCCCGGCTTCGGCGCCGGAAACGTCACTGCGGTTCAGCGCCGTATTCAGCAGCGGAGATGTCGGCGATCGTCTCGTCATCGAGCTCGCCCACCCTGAGGATCTCGCGCTCGCGGGCCTTGAGCTGCTCGTAGTGCTTCAGCTCCTCGGCCGACAGATAGCCCCCGACGACCCGATTGTAGCTGGTCACGACGATCACCTTCGATTGGATAGCCTGATCCTGATAGCGACCGAAGTTGCGCACAAACTCCGACGCCGACACGTTGAGTGCGTTCGCCATGACGGCCTCCTTGGCCAGAACTTTACATAACATACGTGAGTTGCGCAACATCTGGGCGTCCGGGACCGTCTCGGCGGTGTCAGACTGTGGTGTCGCGAGGCCAGACTTCGTGCCAGCGTGCCGACCGGAGAACGATTTCGATCGGGGCCGCCCACTCGATTTTCACGTCGTAGGAAATGACGCCCGTCCCGTTCACGTTGAACAGGGTCCACGATTCTGCGCGCGGGCCAGGTTCGATGCGGGCCAGGACGACTGGACCGCCGCGCAGCGCTACCGCGCAGTTCGCGCCGACCGCCGACCGGGGGCGGACTTCGCGGTTCCAGTAGAGCAGCACCATTCCGTTGTCGTAGGCTGGGCGAAGCCCGGGACCGCGAACGACGATGACATCTGCATCGCGCGGCGCGCCGGGCGGCAACTCAATGCTCTCGGCCTCCATGTCCATCCTGCCCGATTGCTCGGCGACGATGTGCATGAGGACAGTTCGCGTCTCCCCCGTGACCGCCGCCCGGCCCGCGGGCAGGACCGCGCCCTGCTCGCCGCCGGCCGCAGCCTCTCCCTTCTCCCGTCCCCAAAGCAGCCATTCCGG
>NZ_DATELG010000024.1:0-6445 GCF_035276905.1 Phenylobacterium sp.
CCGCCAGCAGCGGCAGGATCACCAGCCCGGACACGAGGTCGCCGGTCCGGCTGACCACCGCGTCCGCCGAGCGCAGCAGGAAGTCGGACATCAGCCGCACCGCCCCGCGCACCGGCGGCTCGGACTCGTCGTAGTTCGGCGCCGGCAGCGGCTCCAGCAACCCATGGGCGCAGAGCACGCGGTAGAGCATGAGCAGACGCTCGTGCCCCTGGCGCGCCGCCTCGAAATAGTCGGGGGTGAGCAGGAAGGCGGCCGGCACCACCACGCCCGCCTCGGTCGTCACGCAGACTCCCTTGCCCTCCAGCGCGCGGATGTTGCGGCGCGCCGTCTCGTAGGGCATGCGCATGGAGGCCGCCACCGCGCGCACGCTGACCGGCCGGCGGATCTCGTCCGGCGCGGGCGCCTCCAGCGCGCCGTGGCGGGCGCGCAGGGCGGGATCACGGGTCAGGGGCGCGATGTTGGCCTGGTTGACCGCCATCACCAGCAGGGCTTCGAGCGGCTTCAGGCCGGGGATGCCGTCGCCCGCCAGGTCGAGGACGAAGTTGAACCCGAGGAACGCCAGCTGGCGGTCTCGCGCGCTGACCGGCGCGGCCGTGCTGTCCTGCATGGGCGGTTTCTCCGTCCGTGTCCCCACCAGTTCATAGCACGACCCGCCCGGCGACCGCATCGCGACAGCGATGAGCTGGGCGCATGCCGCGCCTCGGAGGTCTTGACTTGCCGGGGCCCCGCGCACACACCCCGCGCCATGATCCCCCGCTATACCCGCAAGGAAGCCGCCGAGATCTGGGCGCCGCAGACGCGCTTCAAGATCATGTTCGAGATCGAGGCCCATGCGGCCGACGCCATGGCCGAGCTCGGCGTCATCCCCAGGGAGGCCGCCCAGGTCATCTGGCGGAACGGCCGCGAGGCGGTCTGGGACGCCGAGCGCATCGACGAGATCGAGCGCGAGGTGAAGCACGACGTCATCGCCTTCCTGACCCACGTGACCGAAGTCGTCGGCCCCGAGGCGCGCTTCCTGCACCAGGGCATGACCTCGTCCGACGTCAACGACACCACGCTCGCCGTGCAGCTGGTGCGGGCCACCGACCTGCTGCTGGAGGACGTCGACCTGGTGCTGGCCGCGCTGAAGCGCCGCGCGTTCGAGCACAAGCTCACCCCGACCGTCGGCCGCAGCCACGGCATCCACGCCGAACCCACGACCTTCGGGATCAAGCTCGCCGGCCACTACGCCGAGTTCCAGCGCGCCAAGGAGCGGCTGGCGATGGCCAAGTTCGAGATCGCCACCTGCGCCATCTCCGGCGCGGTCGGCACCTTCGCCAACGTCGCGCCGAAGGTCGAGGAATATGTCGCCGAGAAGATGGGCCTGGCCGTCGAGCCGGTCTCGACCCAAGTGATCCCGCGCGACCACCACGCGGCCTATTTCGCGGCCCTGGCCGTCGTCGCCTCGTCGATCGAGCGGCTGGCGGTCGAGATCCGCCACCTGCAGCGCACCGAGGTGCTGGAGGCCGAAGAATTCTTCGACGTCGGCCAGAAGGGCTCCTCGGCCATGCCGCACAAGAGGAACCCGATCCTGACGGAGAACCTGACGGGCCTGGCCAGGCTCGTCCGCTCGGCGGTGACGCCGGCGCTGGAGAACGTGGCGCTGTGGCACGAGCGCGACATCAGCCACTCCTCGGTCGAGCGCGGCATCGCGCCCGACGCCACCGTGCATCTCGACTTCGCGCTGCGCCGGCTGGCGAACGTCGTCGAGCGGCTGGTGGTCTATCCGGAGAACATGGCCAAGAACCTCGATCGCCTGGGCGGGCTGGTGCACAGCCAGCGCGTGCTGCTGGCGCTGACCCAGAAGGGCCTCAGCCGCGAGGCGAGCTACGCCGCCGTGCAGCGCAACGCCATGAAGGTCTGGCGCGGCGAGGGCAATTTCCTCGACTTCCTGAAAGCCGATCCGGAAGTGACGCTGTCCGACGCCGAGCTGTCCGAGCTGTTCGACCTCGGCTACCACTACAAGAACGTCGACGTGATCTTCGGCCGCGTGTTCGGCCAGGACGCAAATTAGGCGGCCCGCGGGCGGTCAGAGGGAGGCCAGCCTCTCCCTCAGCCGCCCGGCGGCGAAATCCAGGAAGACCCGCATCTTGGAGGGAAGCTCGCCGCGGGCTGCGTGGATCAGGTGCACCGGCGCGGCCTCGACCTCGAAGTCGGGCAGGATGATCTGCAGCAAGCCGTCCCGAACGGCGTCCGCACATTGGTAGTGGAGCACCTGCGTCACGCCCACGCCCCGCGCCGCGGCCGAGACGGCGGCCTCGGCCTTGGACACCGAGAGCCGGGGCCGGACCGGCACGTCGCAGCCGCCCCTGGTGTCGCGCCGCCGGAAACGCCAGGCCGCGGTGGGCGACATCGGCTCGAAATTCACGCACGGCCATTGTGCGAGATCCTCGGGCGCCGTCGGCGCAGCCCGTTGCGCCAGCAGCTGCGGGCTGGCGCAGACGACCGTCCGCATCGCGCCGATCCGCGTGGCGACCATGCGGCTGTCCGGCAGCTCCCCGATCCGCGCCGCCACGTCCACGTGCTCTTCCAGAAGGTGCAGGTTCCGGTCCGACAGCACGAGCCGCACGTTGATTTCCGGATAGGCCGCCAGGACGTCGGCGACGATGGGAAGGACATGCAGGCGGCCGAATAGGACCGGCGCGGTGAGAACCAGCTCGCCGCGCGGAGCGTGAAACTCGCCGGCGGTCATCTGCTCGATTTCGGCGATCTCCTCGAGAATTCGCCGGGCGGAGGCCACGTAGGCGGCGCCGGCGTCGGTCAGCGCCACTTTGCGGGTCGTTCGGACCAGCAGGCGCGCGCCCAGGTGCGCCTCGAGCTCGCTGACCCTGCGGCTGACCGTCGCCAGCGGCACGCCCATCTGCCGGCTGGCGGCCGAGAAGCCCCCTGCGTCCGCCACCCTGAGCAGGATCGCCATCGCCTCCAGCCGATCCATCACCAATCCATTTTCCGGGAATGAGACTCCCGAATCTAGAGGATTATTCCTCAGATTGGAATGGATAGGTCATGCACCGACCCATTGTGGAGGGAGCTCGGTCATGGGCTACGGATTTCTCGACGTCGCCGTCACGCCCAGCGTGCGCGCCGTGCAGGCGGCGATGGGAAGCGATCACCTCTGGCGGGATTTCGAGGGCCAGCGGGAATTCGATCGGTTCACCGCGACCGAAGTCGCCTTCATCGCCCAGTGCGACACCTTCTACATGGCGACGGTCTCGGAGACGGGCTGGCCCTATGTGCAGCATCGCGGCGGGCCGCCGGGATTCCTGAAGGTCGTCGACGACCAGACCCTGGCCTTCGCCGACTACCGCGGCAATCGCCAATACCTGAGTGTCGGCAACCTCGCCGCCGACGACCGCGTGTCGCTGATCCTGGTGGACTACGCCGCCCGAAAGCGGCTCAAGATCCTGGGCCACGCCGAGGCCGTGCCGCTCGAGGCCGATCCCGAACTGACCGCAAAAGTCGTCGATCCGGACTACAGGGACCGGACGGAGCGAATTCTGCGGTTGCGTCTCAAGGCGTTCGACAGGAACTGCCCAAAATATATCACTGCGCGGTTTACCGAGACGGAGATCGAGCAGGCGCGCACTCAACTCACCACAAGCAAAGGAACGATCTGAATGGAAGCCGAACGTCCGCCCCTGCCCCCGTTCACCACCGTCGAGCAGGCGGCCCAGAAAGTCCGCCTGGCGGAAGACGCCTGGAACAGCCGCGATCCGCAGCGCGTGGCGCTGGCCTATACCCCCGACAGCCAGTGGCGCAACCGGGCCGAATTCCTGCAGGGGCGGGCGGAGATCACAGCGTTCCTCGCCCGGAAGTGGGCGCGCGAGCTGGACTATCGGCTGATCAAGGAGCTCTGGAGCTTCCATGAGAACCGCATCGCCGTCCGCTTCGCCTACGAATGGCGCGACGACAGCGAAAACTGGTTCCGCTCCTACGGCAACGAGCTCTGGGAGTTCGACGAACGCGGGCTGATGCGCCGCCGCGTCGCCAGCATCAACGACGCCCCGATCGGCGAAAGCGAGCGCAAGTTTCACTGGCCGTCAGGCCGGCGCCCGGACGACCATCCGTCCCTGAGCGATCTGGGCCTTTAGAGGAAAGGACTGCGCCGGCCGCTCTTGCGGCCGGACACATCGTCGCAGTCAGTCGCCGGCGCGGACGCCTTCGCGCGCCTGGGCCAGCAGTTCGGCCATCTTCATACGCACCTCGCCCTCGGTGACCTGGACGCCGGCGCCCTTCAAGTCCTCGAAGACCTTGCGCAGCACGTCCTCGTCGCCGGGCGCCTCGAAGTCCGACTTCACCACGGCGCGCGTATATTCTTCGATATGCGCGCCTTCGAGGCCCATCAGGCCCGCAGCCCACTGGGCGAGCGCACGATTGCGCCGGACGGTGGCCTTGAACTCCTGTTCCTGATCGAGCACGAACTTTTTCTCGAAGCCCCGTTCCCGATCGTCGAAGGTGGTCATGTGGTCCCCATGGCGGCGCGAAACGGCGGTCAGATAGCGCGGCCGGCGCCCGCCCGCAATCGAAAGCCCGGCTGCGCGCTGAAGTTTGCGCGAGCCGCCCTCATCCGCTAATTTCCGCGCGCCTGAGATATGAGCGAGAGGCCGAGTCGGATCCGCGCGCGAGGGAATGACCGCGCGCGTTTTTTGTTTCTCCGACCGGCAAGCCCCGCTCCGCGGAGAAGGCGCGACGATGACCCGGCGTAAGAAGATCTACGAGGGCAAGGCCAAGATCCTCTACGAAGGTCCCGAGCCTGGCACTCTGATCCAGTACTTCAAGGACGACACCACGGCGTTCGACGCGACCAAGAAGGCCGTGCTCGAGGGCAAGGGCGTCATCAACAACCGCATCAGCGAGTACATCATGACGCGGTTGAACTCGATCGGCGTGCAGAACCACTTCATCAAGCGCCTGAACCTGCGCGAGCAGCTGATCCGCGAGGTCGAGATCATCCCGCTGGAGGTGGTCTGCCGCAATGTCGCCGCCGGCTCGCTGTCTACCCGCTTCGGCCTGCCGGAGGGCCAGGCCCTGCCGCGCTCGATCATCGAGTTCTACCTGAAGGACGACAAGCTCCACGACCCGATGGTCGCCGAGGAGCACATCACCGCCTTCAACTGGGCCACCACCCAGGAGATCGACGACATGATGGCGCTCACCCTGCGGGTGAACGACTTCCTGACCGGCATGTTCGGCGCCGTCGGCATCACCCTCATCGACTTCAAGATCGAGTTCGGCCGCATCTGGGAGAACGAATTCTCCCGCATCATCCTGGCCGACGAGATCAGCCCCGACAGCTGCCGGCTGTGGGACACCCAGACCAACGAGAAGCTGGACAAGGACCGCTTCCGTAGAGACCTGGGCAACGTGATCGAGAGCTACACCGAGGTGGCTCGCCGCTTGGGCATCATGAAAGAGATGCCGACCGTCATTCAGGGGGGCCTCCACTAGTGAAGGCGAAGGTTCATGTGTTCCTGAAGCCAGGCGTCCTCGACGTCCAGGGCAAGGCCGTCGAACAGGCGCTGCACGGTCTGGGCTGGGGCGGCGTCGAGCACGTCCGCGTCGGCAAGACCATCGAGTTCGACCTGGCCAACGGCGACAAGGCCGCCGCCGAGGCCGAGGTCAAGGCGATGTGCGAGAAGCTCCTGGCCAACACGGTCATCGAGAGCTACCGCGTGGAGCTGGCGTGAGGGAGGCCGCGGCCTTCCTCCTCCTCACCACCATCAGCCTCTGCGCCTGCGCGCCGAAGGCCGGGCCGCCGAAGGCGGTGGCGCTGGACTGCAGCCAGTCGTTCGAGGCGCTCAAAGGCAAGATCACGGCCCAGCCGGGCCTCGTCGCCGCGCCGCAGGAGCCGACCGAGCCCTACCGCACCTATTCCACCGCCGACAGCCGGACCTCCTACTTCATCACCCAGCCCGGCGCGCCGGCGCATCTGGCGATCCTGATGCAGCAGGCCGTCGGCGGGCAGATTAAGAACACCGGCTGCGCCTACGGCGACAAGGCGGCCTACGAGCAGCTCATGGCCTATCTCGCCGGCCTGAAGGCCGGCGCGAAGTGAAGGGACTGGACATTCCCCCTCCCTCCCCTTCATGGGGAGGGACGACCGCGAAGCGGTCAGGGGTGGGGACGTGCAGGCCAGACACCGGCCTTGGAGCTTGAACCACCCTTCCCCATCCTGCTCGCCTTTGGCGAGCTGTCCCTCCCCTTGGGAGGGAAACGCCTACGGATCCCGCCCATGAAAGCCGCCGTCATCGTCTTCCCCGGTTCCAACTGCGACCGCGACTGCAAGGTGGCGGTCGAGCGCTCGACCGGGGCGAAGGTCGACATGGTCTGGCACGCCGACACCGCGCTGCCCGCCGGCCTCGACCTGATCGTGCTGCCAGGCGGCTTCTCCTATGGCGACTATCTG
>NZ_DATELG010000025.1:0-8979 GCF_035276905.1 Phenylobacterium sp.
CAAGGCCGCCGAGGCGGCGCAGCAGGCCGCGCGCGACGCCTACATGACCGAGGCCGAGGCCTTGACCGCGGCGCGGCGCGAGGCCGGCGAGCGGCTGGCCCAGGCGGTGATGGCCGAGCTCGGCCCGCTCAAGCTCGACAAGGCCCGCTTCCGCACCGCCGTGGAGCCGCTGGGTGAAGCGCGGGCGGGCGCCGCCGGCCTCGACCGGGTCGCCTTCGAGGTCTCGACCAATCCCGGCGCGCCGTTCGGCGACCTGGGGGCGATCGCCTCGGGCGGCGAGCTGGCGCGGTTCGCGCTGGCCCTGAAGGCCGCGCTGGCCGGCCGCGGCGGGGCCCACCAGCCGCTGATGATCTTCGACGAGGTCGACCAGGGCGTCGGCGGGGCGGTGGCTGACGCCGTGGGCCTGCGTCTTCGCGGCCTGGCCGCCAGCGCGCAGGTGCTGGTGGTGACCCACTCGCCGCAGGTCGCCGCCCGCGCTGACGCGCATTGGCGCATCGCCAAGGCCGGCGAGGGCGATCGCCTGCGCACCGCCGTCGAGGTGCTCCCGCCCGACGACCGCGAGGAGGAGATCGCCCGCATGCTCGCCGGCGCCCAGATCACCGACGCCGCTCGCGCTGCGGCCAGGGCGCTGATCGGCGCGTAATTCTCTCCGGCGAGCGGTCCCGTAAGCGGGAGAGGAAAGCTGACCTTCCTTTCCCGCAAAGCGGGAGAGGGGGACCATCCGCCGAGCGCAGCGAAGAGCGGATGGTGGAGAGGGCAAGCCGCAAGCTCGGCCTACTCGCCTCGAATCAACTCCTCAGCTCGCAGGATGACGCCGTCGGCGACACAGTTCAGATTCCGATAGACCGCGGCCGCGCCGATCCGCAGGACGACGATCCCCTGCCTCGCCAGCCAAGCATCCCGCGCAGCGTCCTTGTCCCGCGCTTCCTCGTCCCAATGCGTCGCGCCGTCGATCTCGACCGCCAGCCGCGCGGCGGGGCAGTAGAAGTCGAAGATCATCGTCCCGTACGCGAACTGCCGGCGGAAGATCGGCTTGTTCGTTCCGCGGCCTTTGAGCCGCGACCACAGCATGACCTCGGGCTCGGTCAGCGCTCGTCGCATGGCTCGCGCGCGGTTGGAGATCAGGGTGGATACTCGAGGCGTCATGGCGGCGGCTTGCCCTCTCCACCACGCGCTTTTCGGCGCGCGGTTCCCCTCTCCCGCACGCGGGAGAGGAAATGATGTTCATGATATGTTCATTTCCGCAACCCCCTTCCGCCACCTGCGCGGCGTAGGTTAGACCATGCGCCATGGATGTCCGCCCCGTCGACCAGCTCACCGAAGCCGAGGCCGTCGCCGAGCTGACGAAGCTCGCCGACGAGATCGCCCAGCATGACATCCGTTACTTCCAGGACGACGCGCCCTCGATCTCCGACGCCGACTACGACGCCCTGAAGCGGCGCAATGCGGCGATCGAGCAGGTTTTCCCGCACCTGGTGCGCGAGAACTCGCCGTCGCTGAAGGTCGGCGCGGCGCGGTCGGAGCAGTTCGCGCCGGTCGAGCATGGCGTGCCGATGCTCAGCCTCGACAACGCCTTTTCCGACGAGGACGCGGCCGAGTTCGACGCCCGGGTGAAACGGTTCCTGAAGCTGGACGGCGAGGTCGCCTACACCGCCGAGCCGAAGATCGACGGCCTCTCGGCCTCGCTGACCTACGAGAACGGCCTCCTGGTCCGCGGCGCGACCCGCGGCGACGGCCGGGTCGGCGAGGACGTCACCGAGAACCTGCGCACGCTCTTCGAGATCCCCAAGCGCCTGAAGGGCTCCGGCTGGCCGGAGGTGATCGAGGTGCGTGGCGAGGTCTATCTGGGCCACGAGGAGTTCGCGGCCCTGAACGCCGCCGCCGAGGCCGCCGGCCAGCGCACCTACGCCAATCCGCGCAACGCCGCAGCGGGGTCGCTGCGCCAGATCGATCCGAAGATCACCGCCCAGCGGCCGCTGCGTTTCTTCGCCTACGCCTGGGGCCTGATCAGCGCCCCCTTCGCCGAGACCCAGTGGGAGGCGTTGCAGAAGCTGAAGAGCTGGGGCTTCCGGACCACGCCGCAGAGCCGGCGGGTGGAAGGGCTGGAGGGCCTGTTGGAAGCCTACCGCGAAGCGGAGGCCGTTCGCCCGCACCTCGGCTTCGATATCGACGGGGTGGTCTATAAGGTCGACCGGCTCGACTGGCAGCAGCGCCTGGGCTTCGTCAGCCGCGCCCCGCGCTGGGGCGTGGCGCGCAAGTTCCCCGCCCAGCAGGCGCGCACCGTGCTGGAGGCGATCGACATCCAGGTCGGCCGCACCGGGGCGCTGACGCCGGTGGCGCGGCTGACGCCGGTGACGGTGGGCGGCGTGGTGGTGACCAACGCCACCCTGCACAACGCCGACGAGATCGCCCGCCTCGACGTGCGCGTCGGCGACACGGTGGTGCTGCAACGCGCCGGCGACGTGATTCCGCAGATTCTCAGCGTGATCGAGACCGAGCGGCCGGCCGAGGCCGTCCCTTACGAGTTCCCGCGCGCGTGCCCGTGCCCTCTGACGACGCCGGTGGTGCGCGAGACCACGGCTTCGGGCGCCGAGACGGTGGTGCGCCGCTGCTCCGGCGAGTTCGCCTGTCCGTTCCACAAGCTGGCGCACCTGCGCCACTTCGTCTCGCGACGCGCCTTCGACATCGAGGGCCTGGGCGAGAAGCAGCTGACCGCCTTCGTCGAGCGCGGCTGGCTCACGGCGCCGGCTGACATCTTCCGGCTGCACGCGCATCGCGAGGAGCTTCTGGCGACCGAGCGTTATGGCGAGACGAGCGTCGGCAACCTGCTCGCCAACATCGAGGGCCGCCGCACCATCGCCCTCGACCGCTTCATCTACAGCCTGGGCATCCGGCACATCGGCGAGACCACGGCGGCGGTGATGGCCCGCGGCTACCACACCGCCGACGACTTCCTGGCGGCGATGGACAAGGTGGCCGACGGCGATCAGGAAGCCATCGAGGAGCTTGACGCCATGGACCAGATCGGCGGCGCGGTGATCGCGGCCGCGCGCGCCTATTTCGCCGAGGACCACAACCGCAGGCTCGTCCAGGACCTGAAGGACCAGTTGCGGATCCAGGACGCCGAGCGGCCGAAGACCGACACTGCGGTCGCCGGCAAGACGGTGGTCTTCACCGGCAGTCTCGAGCGCCTGACCCGCGACGAGGCCAAGGCCCAGGCCGAGCGGCTGGGCGCCAAGGTCTCGGGCTCGGTCTCCAAGAAGACCGACCTGGTGGTCGCCGGCCCGGGCGCAGGCTCCAAGCTGAAGACCGCGGCCGAACTCGGCATTCAGGTGCTGACCGAGGACGAGTGGCTGGCGCTGGTGGGCGGATAGGCCAGGGTTAGATCGGCGCGGTCGCTTCTTCCAGCCAGCTCCGAGCCTCAGGCTCCAGCTGCGGGCCGATCGCCTCGCGCACCCGCGCATGATAGGCGTCGAGCTGGGCGCGTTCCTCCTCGGTCAGCAGGTCGCGGGCGATGCAGCGGCGGTCGATCGGCGCCAGCGTCAGGGTCTCGAAGCCGAGCATCGGCCGCTCGCCGCCGGGGATCGGGGCCGCCTCGGTGACCACCTGCAGGTTCTCGATGCGGATGCCGTAGGCGCCTTCCTTATAGTAGCCGGGCTCGTTCGACAGGATCATGCCCGGCTTCAGCGCCACTGCGCTCGGCGACTTGGAGATGCGCTGCGGCCCCTCGTGAACGCCCAGATAGGCGCCGACGCCGTGGCCGGTGCCGTGGTCGTAATCGAGGCCGTGGGTCCACAGCGCCTGGCGGGCCAGGGCGTCCAGCGCCGAGCCGGTCGTGCCGGCCGGGAACCGCGCCCGCGCGAGCGCCAGATGGCCCTTCAGCACCAGGGTGAAGCGCTGCTTCATCTCAGGCGTCGGCTCGCCGACCGCCACGGTGCGGGTCACGTCGGTGGTGCCGTCGAGGTACTGGGCCCCCGAGTCGATCAGCATCAGCGAACCGGCCTCGGCCTTTCTGTTGAGGCGCTCCGTCGGACGGTAATGGACGATGGCCCCGTTGCCGGCGGCCCCGGCGATGGTGTCGAACGACAGGTCCTTCAGCGCTCCGGTGGCCTCGCGGAAGGCCTCCAGCTTGCGCACGGCGGCGATCTCGTCGGGCAGCTCGGCTTGCGCCTCGGTGGCCAGCCAGTGCAGGAATCGCGTCAAGGCCGCGCCGTCGCGGACGTGGGCGCGGCGGGTCCCCTCGATTTCGACGCTGTTCTTGCAGGCGCGGGGCAGGGCGCAGGGGTCCTCGGCCCGCAGAACCTCGGCGCCGGCGGCGGCCAGGGTGTCGAAATACCAGGCCGAGGACTGGGCCGGGTCGACCAGCACCGTCTGGCCCTTCAGTTCGGCCAGCGCCTGCGGCAGATCGTCGGGCCGCTCCAGCCGCACCTCATTGCCCAGCCAGGCCGGCAGCTCCGGCGTCACCTTGCGCGGGTCGAGGAACAGGCGCGCCTTGCCGTCGGCGGCGAGGATCGCCTGGCCGAGCGGCAGGGGCGAGCGGATCACGTCGCCGCCGCGGATGTTGAACAGCCAGGCGATGGAGGCCGGCGCCGTCAGCACCGCGGCCTGGGCGCCCTGGGCGGCGAGGGCCTCGCCCACGCGCCGGCGCTTGGCGGCGGAGTCCTCGCCCGCGTAGTCCAGCGGGTGGGGAACCACAGGGGCGGCCGGCTGGGCCGGACGGGCCTCGCCCCAGGCGGCGTCGAGCGGGTTGACCGGAACCGGCTTCAGCTCGGCGCCGGCCTTGCCGGCGGCGGCCTTCAGCCGCTGCAGGGCGTCGGGACTGTGCAGCCGCGGGTCGTAGCCGATCGCCTGGCCCGGGCGCGCCGCCTGCTCGAGATAGGCGCTCACCCCGCCCTCGACGAGGTCGCGGATCTCGAAGGTCGCCTGGTCGACCTGGTCGCGGACCTGCAGGGTGTAGCGCCCGTCGACGAAGATCGCCGCCTTGTCCTGGAAGATCACCGCCGCCCCGGCCGAGCCGGTGAAGCCGCTGGCCCAGCCCAGCCGGTCGTTGGCCGCGGGCAGGTACTCGTTCTGGTGCTCGTCCTCGTGCGGCACGAGCAGCCCGTCCAGCCCCTGCTCGGCCATCGCCTTGCGGATCAGCGGCAGGTGCCTGGGGCCGAAGGACGGGTCGGTGGTCTCATCGAAGGTCTGGCGCATGCCACCGATGTAATGGCTTCGGGCTGGGCGGTGAAGAGTGGCCAGAAGCTCCCCCGCGTGCGGGGGAGCTTCCGCGAAGCGGGTGAGGGGGCGTTATTGCGCCGGCTGCTCCTGCGCGGGCGCCGGCGCGGATTCGACCGAGCTGGCGTCGCGGGCGGCGTCGCCGGCGTCCCGGGCCTTGTCGGCGGTCTGGTTGGCCGCGGTCTGGGCGGCCTCGGCGGCGCGCTGGCTGGCGCGGCTGGTGGACTCCACGGCCGACTGGGCGGCCTGGCTGGCCTGCGTCGCGGCGCGCTGGGCGTCTGTCGTGGCGGCGGAGAGGCTGGCCTGGGCGGCGCCCTGGTCGCGCGCCGCCTGCAGCTGGTCCTGGCTGTTCTGGTTGCTGAAGACGAAGAGCAGACCGGCGACGGCGATGATCGCCACGATGGCGGCGATCCACCAGCCCGCGGCGCTGGAGCGCACGGTCACGGGCTCTTCCCGGACGGTCGTGCGCTCCACGTACTCGCGGTCGTTGGGCATTGGCTTTTCCTCCTGAAGCGGCTTGCCTTTTGAGGCGCCAAAACGTCGGCCCGCCTTTGGAGGTTCCAGCGCGTCCTAGGGCCGCTGCAGCACCAGGGTCGCCCAGGCGTCGCGGTGCAGCCGGCGCACGATGCGCATGCCACGCGACAGATAGGCGGCGCAGACGCGCCGCTCCTGGGTCCGCAAGAGGCCCGAGAGGATGGCGATTCCGCCGGGGCGCAGCGCGCCCTTGATGTCGGAGGCGAGCGCCACCAGCGGCGGGGCCAGGATGTTGGCGAACACCAGGTCGTAGGGCGCGCCTGCCCGCACCTTCCGGTCGTTCAGGCCGAAGGCGTGGACGAAGCGGGCCTGGGCGTGGTTCAGCGTCGCGTTCTCGTTGGCGATGCGCACCGAGACCGGGTCGATGTCGGTGCCGACGGCGAGGGGCGAGCCGGTGCGCGCCGCGGCGATCGCCAGCACCCCCGTGCCGCACCCGACGTCGAGCACGCGCGCAAAGCGCCTCGCCTTCAAGAGTTCGTCGAAAGCGAGCAGGCAGCCCACGGTCGTGCCATGGTGGCCGGTGCCGAAGGCCGCGCCGGCCTCGATGCGCAGGTTGACGGTGGAGGCGGGGGCGAGGCCCCGGTCATGGGCGCCGTAGACGAAGAACCGCCCGGCGCGCACCGGCGGCAGGCCCGACAGCGCCATCGCCAGCCAGTCGGCGTCGGCCAGCTTCTCGGTCGTCACCCGCAGCTCTGGATAGCCGCCGAGCAGCTCGACCAGCGCCGCGCGCTCGCTCTCCGCAGTCGGGAAGGCGTCGATGCGCCAGACGTCGTGGTCCTCGTCCTCCTCGAGGATTGAATAGGTAAGGGTCTCGGTGGCGGGGGCTTCGTCCAGCGCCGCGGCGGCGGCTTCGGCCACGGCGCGCGGGCCGCGGGCGATGATCTGCAGGGCGTCTTCGGTCATGAGCGCCCTGCTAGAGCGCAGCGGCGCAAAGGGGAAGCCGGTTTCGCGCGCTCACGGATTGACGCGGGTGTCGCCGGCGGCCTCCGGCGTGGCCTCGTTGTCGACGACCGGCAGGGTGATCGGCGGGCCGCCGTCGGTGCTGGCGATCGCCGAGGCCTCGACGGCCGCGCTGGCGGCGTCCGCGGCCATCGCCGGCGGATGGCCGAGCGGCGAGAGGTAATAGGTCTGCGGATCGGGCGCGATCGGCGTCGACGGCCCCGCGGCGGCGGAGGCCAGTCGGCGCCAGTCCTTGCCCAGCACATATGCCGGGATCTTGTCGGTCTCGCGGGCGCCAGCGCCGCTTTCGACGGCGGATGCGGGCGCCGAGGTGGTCAGGCTGGCCGCCTGGACCCGCGGCTGCGGCGAATCGCTCGCCGCCTCCGCGGCGGGGCGTGGCCGCTGGGCCACACTCAGCACCAAACCTATGGCCAGGGCCAGTCCAGCGCCTGCTAATAGCCACGCTTTCACTTGGCAGGCCCCCCTTTGGGTTCGCCTCTACAGTGCACGGGCGAGAAGTTGGTTCACCGCCCCGCTGGCGCCATCTTCGTGAGGCATGGACTCATTTGTCGGAGAACGCCGAATGACCATGATCGTCGCCATGAGCAAGTATAGCCCCCTGTCCGAGCACTTGGCCGCACATCCCGCCGACGAATGGCGGCCGAGCTTCTCCGAGCTGGAAAGCGTCCTGGGCTTTCCGCTGCCGAAGGCCGCCCGCTTTGGCCGCGCGTGGTGGGCCAACGATCCGGAAAAGAGTCACAGCCGCGCCTGGACGGTGCATGGCTGGGTGGTGGGCGACGTCGACCCGGCCGCCAAGCGCGTCGAGTTCCGCAGAGGCGCCCGGCTCGTGCCCGACGTGGTCCAGCCGGCGGCGGTGCAGGAAGCCGCGGCGGTGTCCGTCCAGCCCGTCGCCCGCAAGGCTGGAGCCACGGCGATCGCCGCGGCCGGCGTCGCCGTGCTTGCAGGGCTGAGCGCGGTGGTGCTCCAGGCGATGCGCCGGGCGAGGGCGTAGCCCAAATATTCCGTCATGGCCCGACTTGTTCGGGCCATGACGGATGGAAGGGGTGCGGGTCACTGCTTCTCGACGAAGCTGTCGATGACCTTCTTCTCGCCGGCCTTGTCGAAGCCCACGGTCAGCTTGTTGCCCTCGACGCCGGTGACCGTGCCGTAGCCGAACTTGACGTGGAACACGCGGTCGCCGCGCCTGTAGGCGCTGGCGGCCGAGCTTTCCGACACCGCCACCAGCCGGCCCTCGCCCTCGATCACCTGCTGGCGGCCGGGGTGGCTGCCGCGATAGCCCTGGGCCTGGGCGCGCTTCCAGCCGGGCGAGGAATAGCCGGCGCCGAACGAGGGGCTCTCGTCCCAGCGGCTGCCGTGCTGCTGCATGCCGGGCCCGCCGCCGTAGTAGCCGGTCTCGGACGAGGCCTCGACGTTGGCCGGCGGCAGTTCGTCGACGAAGCGGCTGGGCATCTGGCTGGTCCAGCGGCCGTAGACCTGGCGGTTGGCTGCGAAGGAGATCCGCGCCTCCTCGCGGGCGCGGGTGATGCCGACGTAGGCGAGGCGCCGCTCCTCCTCCAGGCCCTTCTCGCCCTTGTCGTCCATGCTGCGCTGGGAGGGGAAGACGCCCTCCTCCCAGCCGGGCAGGAAGACCAGCGGGAACTCCAGGCCCTTGGCCTGGTGCAGGGTCATGATCTGCACCGCGTCGCCGCCGGACTCGCGCTCCAGGTCGAGCACGAGCGAGACGTGTTCCAGATAGGCCTCCAGCGTCTCGTGCTCGGCCATCGAGCTGACCAGCTCCTTCAGGTTCTCCAGCCGCCCCTGGGCGGTCGGCGTGCGGTCGAGGCGAAGCGCGTCGGTGTAGCCGCTTTCCTCCAGCACCTGCTCCATTAGCCGCGAGTGATGAATGCGCTCGGCGTCCGCCCGCCAGCGGTCGAGGTCGCGCAGGAAGTTGGAAAGCGCCGTGCGCGTCTTGGCCGCCAGCTCGTCGGTGCGCACCAGCTCGCGCGCGGCGGCGCTGGCCGGGACGCCGTTCACGCGGGCGATGTGCAAGAGCTTCTGGACCGTGGTCTCGCCGATCCCGCGCTTGGGCACGTTGACGATCCGCTCGAAGGCGAGGTCGTCGTCGGGGCTCTGGATCAGCCGCAGATAGGCATGGGCGTCGCGGATCTCGGCGCGCTCGAAGAACCGTTGGCCGCCGATGATCTTCAGCGGGATCTGCAGGAGGGCGAAGCGCTCCTCGAAGGCGCGCATCTGGAACGAGGCGCGCACCAGGATGGCGATGTCGCGATA
>NZ_DATELG010000026.1:0-2305 GCF_035276905.1 Phenylobacterium sp.
TCGGCTGGCCTTGCCGGATCTTCGGCGAGGGCGGCTATGACGGCCAATACGAAAATCGGCGGCGGCGATATCATCTGGGTCTTAGCGCTGCGCGGCTCGCTGTGGCTGAAGTCGCAGGATCTTGGGCAAGGAGCCAGGGCCTTGGCGAAATATCTCATTCTCGCGATGAACGGCCCCATTGCGGGCGAGGATCAGGAAGACCTGTATAACGCCTGGTATGACGAGGTTCACGTACCGGACCTTCTGGCGGCGCCAGGCGTGGTCGCGGCGCGGCGGTTCAAGGTGCTGCATTCGAACACCAAATGGCCCTATGTGGCGACCTACGAGATCGAGACGGACGATCTCGACCAGACATTGAAAGCCATGGCGCAGGCGCGGCCTTTCGATCCTTCATTCGACCGTGAAAACTCCGGAAATATCATCGCGATCGAGCTGGAATGATGGCTTATGAGCATTCGACGGTTCATTCGAACCGCCGAATGCTTTAGCCCCGCAGAAGCCTTTCGTCGCCCGCGATATCGAGCAGCGCAGGGTGCTCCTCCACGAAGCTCTTCGCCGTCTCCACGAACTGAGCCGTGGACGGGGTCAGGCCCTGCGAAGACCAGATCATCATCAGCTCCCAGGGGCGATGGGGCGGCGCATCGACGATCGGCAGGAATTTCACCTTCGTGGCCATGACGTGGACCATGTTGGAACTCAAGATGCTGCAGCCGAGGCCGGCTCCGATCAGGCTCAATGTCGTTGCGGACTGCGTCGTCTCCTGGATCTGGCGTGGAGCGATCCCGATGCTCTTCAGCATCTCCAAAGGCTCGGAGAAGTCCGAGGCGTACTGTTTCGGCGGCTGGATGAAGGGGTGGTCGACAAGATCGGTCAGGCGCACCGAGTCCTGCTGGGCCAGATCCCAACTTCGCGGGACGGCCGCAATATAGGCGCCTCGTTCGACGACCAGCGTCGCCAGGCCGCTCATATGTTCGGTAATTCCTGTGGCGAAGCCGACGTCCAGCTCTCCGGCGAGCACATCCTTGATCTGCTCGGACGAGAAGCGCTCGAAAAGATGGACGTGAACGTCCGGATGAGCTTCCCGATGCTTCAGCAGGAGGGCCGGTATCACGCGATAGAGCGCCGCGCCGATGAAGCTGACCCGCACATCCAGGGTCCCGGCGGCCGCGCGCTGCGTCAGCTTCCGAGCGAGGTCCGCCTGCATCAGCGTTCGGCGCGCCTCGGCCAGGAAGACCCGGCCGGCGTCCGTCAGTTCGACCGCCCGCTTGGAGCGATCGAACAGATCAAGCCCCAGCTCCAGCTCGAGCCGCCGGATGGCCTGGCTCAGCGGGGGCTGCGCCATGTTGAGGCGTCGCGCCGCCCGCCCGAAGTGAAGCTCTTCGGCGACAGCCACGAACTGGCGCATATGTCTGAGATCCATGCGCTTTTGATATCGAAACTGCGCCAAATCATCAATTGAGAGTGAGGTCCTTGGTATCGGAGGCCTTGGGCCCTGCAGCCGGCGTCACCTTCTCGGCCACGGTCTGCAGATAGCGCCAGGCGATCGCCGGCGGCAGGCCCCCGATCAGCGGGTGCAGCCGCAGCGCCTCGCCTGCACGGATCCGCTCGACGGCCTCGTCAACGGTGATGATGCGATGGCTGCGGTTCTCCGCCCGGAGCTCGTCGGCGGTCCTGGCGAAGGAGATGCTGTTGGTGTCCGTGCTGTCGCCCTCGTACCAGCGGGCGTAACCCAGAACGTCGTTCATCAAATAGGGCCCGAGCTCGGCCCAGGCCGCGTCGATGTCCTCGGCGACGAACATCACGGCCGTCTCGTCGTGGCGCGACATGCTGAAATTCCCCGGCAGGCGGCCATGCTCGCGGCAGGCCTCCTCGTAGGCCGCTTGCAGGGCCGGATCGCTGCGCTGGCCGAGAAAGTCGAGGCCATACTTTCCGGCGCGTCGGGCCGCCGCGACGCTGCCGCCGCCCCAGCCGATGCGCGGGCCCCCGGGCGTGAACGGCGGCGGCGTCACCTGGATCCGCCGGCCCTCGTGCTCGAACGCCTCGCCGCTCACCGCCTTGAGGAGAAGCGGCAGGTTCTGCTCAGCGATCGCGCCGCGGCGGCGAAAGTCGACGCCATGCATCGCATATTCGTAGGGGACGTACCCCACGGCCCCGACGTAGCCCACGCGCCCCTTTGAGATGATGTCGAGGACGCACATTTCCTCGGCCAAGCGGATCGGGTTGTAGAGCGGCAGATGAAAGACCGCGATCTGGATCCGCAGCCGCGTCGTGCGCGCCGCGATCGCAGAGGCCAGGAGCAAGGGCG
>NZ_DATELG010000027.1:0-3772 GCF_035276905.1 Phenylobacterium sp.
GCCGTAGGGCTTGAGCAGCGCCTCCACCAGCTCGCGGAACGAGGCGCTGGCCCAGGCCCGCTTGACCAGGAGGTCGTGGGTGGCCGACAGCGCCAGCAGCCGCTCGATGAACAGCTCGCGCCCCTCCTGCGGGTCGCGCGCGTTGGTCAAGGTCTGCATCGCCACCGACTGGACCGCGGCGAGCGTGTTCTTCACGCGGTGATTGAGCTCGTCCAGCAGCAGCTTCTGCTGGGCCTCGTGCTCGCGCATCTCCGCCATCGTCCGCAGAAGCTGCAGCTCGCTGCGCTTGCGCTCGGTGATGTCGACGATCGCCCCGATCAGCCGCCGCGGCCGCCCACCGTCGCCGATGAACTCGGCGGCGCCATAGATCCAGACCAGCTGGCCGTCCGCCCGGCGCACCCGGAATTCGCAGCGAAACGGCGTCCCCGCCGCCTGCGCCGCGGTCCATTGCCGCTGCACGCGTCGGCGGTCCTGCGGATCCACCAGCCCGAGCGGATCGGACCACAGGTCCTCGACCGGCGGCGGGGCGCCCAGGATCGAGGCCAGCGAGCCCTCCTCGATCAGCAGCCGGCGCTCCACGTCGAGCTCGAAGACCTCGACGCCCGCCAGCTGCGAGGCCAGGTAGAGGCGTTTCTGCGCGTCCTCGATCTTTTCCCGCGCCGCCATCTCCTCGGAGATTTCCATGCCCGCGCCGCGGATGCCGACGCATTCGCCGTCTTCGTAGATCGGCTCGCCGGACAGCCGCACCCAGCCGGCCTCGCCATCAAATCGCGTGAACCGCGCGTCGAATTTGAAGGGCTGGCCACATCGCGCGCCCTCGATCGCATCGTGAATGCGCGCCTGTTCCTGGGAACCATACATTGTAAGAAGGCGCTCAAGCGGCACGTCACGCTCACCGCTGCGGACCCATTGCGCACCGGCCTCGGCAAACCGCACGACATTGGTCCTGAAATCCAGGGTCCAGCCGGAGAGGTAGGCCCGGTCGGCCACCGCCTGCAACGCCAAGGCTTCGCGGATGGCGACCTGTTCGCGCGCCTCGGCGGCCAGGCGGGCGTCTTCGAGTTCACTGACGTCGTGGAGGGTGACGAGAACGGCTGTGGCCGCGCCTGCGGCGTCGCGCAGCGGCGAGACGATCGCCTCGAGCCGCGGGAGCCGGTTCGTCCGGGTCGGCGCTGGCGCGACGAACCGCTGGCGTTCCCCCGCCACGGCGGACCGCAGGGCCGCGTCCGCGGCCGGTCGGTCGGCCTCGGCCCACAGCAGTGGCCATCTCGCCCCCAGCAGCGCAGCCTCGTCGAGCGCCCCGAGCATGCCGATCGCCGCAGGATTGACCGACTGCACGGCGCCGTCGAGATCCAGGATGAGCATGCCGTCAGAACTGATCTCGAATACCGAGCCCCGGCGCCCCTCGTCTGCACGCCAGGCGTCCTTTTTGGCGTCGAACTTCCTCATGAACTCGCCTAGCCGGAGCCGCGCGCCCCGCTGAGAGCCGCATGATATTGAAGATTCACATCACTGGCGATCGATCTGCGGTGGCGCCGACCGCCCGGCCGTCACCCGGCGTCCGCACCAGGCTTTCGACGGCGCGCCGGTGTCGCTTTGGCGCTGCGGGGTTGGATATGGGGCTCAGGCAGCGCCATCATCGCGGTAACGACGATATCGTCCAGCTCCTTGCGCGTGGCGCCGTCGCGGGCCTGCAGGGAGATCGCCTGCAATATCCCGCAGAAGAAGACGGCAAGCCGCGACAGGTCCGTCGAGGGCGGCAAATCCCCGTCGCGCACCCCTTTTTCGAGCCTGTTGCGAACTTGGCGGACGCCCTCCCGGCGGCGATCCCGCAACAGATCACGCAGCGCCTCATGGCCTGGCATGGCGTTGATCATGCCCAAGGCCATCATGCAACCGCCGGAGCCCGGCGCCCCCAGCGCGAGCTCGACGGTATAGTCGAGCAAGGCCCTAATGCTTTGCCGGGTGTCGAGATCGCCGGCGAGGGCTTGGCCCCAACGGCTCCCCATCTTCCGTTCGTAGAGTTCCAGCGCCTCGCGAAACGCAGCTTCCTTCGAACCGAATGCGGCGTAGAAGCTCGGCGGGTTGATGCCGATGGCCGCCGTGAGATCGGTGAGCTGGGCGCCTTCATAACCCCTCGCCCAGAACAACTCCATCGCGCGCTGCAGCGCTATCTCCCGATCGAAACTGCGCGGTCGTCCTCCCGGCATCCGATTCTCAAAGCCCCAATTATGTAGCGTCGATGAAAAAACCCATTGACCGCTCGGCCCAGGCCTGCGAGCAATATGTAGCGCGTGCTACACAAAGGGGAAAGGGCGTGACTTGGCTCGGGCGGGTGGAAATTCGGCGAAATAGTCTAGCGCCCGGTCATGTCTGATGCAGGCGAAGCGAATGCGATGCTTTGCTCCATAACAACAGAAGTTTAGCATTTTCATAGCGCTTACATATCAACATCATCGTAGCAACCTGGAATTCAAAACATGTCCGTCTCGCTCTATGACATCAGCATAGCGTCGTACCTTCAGACCTATGCCGGAATGATTTCTTGCCTCGATAAGGGTCTGTCTTACTGCAAAGAAAAGGGAATTGACCCGGAAGAAATTGTCAATTCTCGCCTTCACCCAGACATGAACTCCTTCAATTTCCAGGTGCAAGCGATCGTGCACCATTCCATCGGCGCCCTCGCCGCCGTGAAGGAGGGAAGTTACTATCCGACGGCGGAGGTTCCTCCGGCTAGTTACAACGACTTGCAAAAACTGATCCTGGGCGCGCAAGAAAAGCTGCGACAGGCGGCGCCGGCGGAGATCGATGGACGGGAAGGCGGCGAGGTGGTGTTCCGCTTCAAGGATTTCGCCATTCCGTTCACCGTCGAGAACTTCCTGCTCTCCTTCTCGCTGCCGAACTTCTATTTCCACGCGACGACGGCCTACGACATCCTTCGCATGAAGGGCGTGCCGCTTGGCAAAATCGACTATCTCGGCGCGATGCGCAGCAAAGGCTGATCGGAGCTGCGTTAGACCATTCGCCGCCGAAGTGGAGGCCGGTTCGGCGCAGCGAATGGTCTAACTTCAAGAGCTTATGAGCGTGCTAGATCTGAAGTTCGCTTGATCCGGACCGTGCGCCGGAGTGAACTTCAGATCCAAAATGCGCGCCAAAAAAAAATACTTGCCTAACGTCCAGGCCAATTTCGTCCGATTCCGACAGCGGAGATTGCATGACTGCCGATTATTCACCTCCCAAGATATGGGTCTGGGACAAGGAGAACGGCGGGGAATACGCCAGGGTCAACCGTCCGATCGCCGGCGCAACTTTCGAGCGCGAGCTGCCGGTGGGGCGACATCCGCTGCAGCTCTATTCGCTCGCCACGCCCAACGGTCAAAAGGTGACGATCCTTCTCGAGGAGCTGCTTGAGCTTGGACATGCAGGAGCCGAATATGACGCGTGGCTCATTCGCATTGCTGACGGCGACCAGTTCGGCAGCGGATTCGTGGCGATCAATCCCAACTCAAAGATACCGGCGATGGTGGATCGCGGCGGGGCGCAGCCAATTCGGATCTTCGAGTCCGGCTCCATCCTTCTCTATCTCGCCGAAAAATTTGGAGATTTCCTCCCGCAAGAGCCGAAGGGGCGGGCCGAATGCCTGTCCTGGCTGTTCTGGCAGATGGGGAGCGCGCCTTTTCTGGGCGGCGGCTTCGGCCACTTCTACCTGTTTGCGCCCACGAAAATTGAATACGCCATCGATCGCTTCACCATGGAGGTGAAGCGCCAGCTG
>NZ_DATELG010000028.1:0-3794 GCF_035276905.1 Phenylobacterium sp.
GAGCACCGGCAGGCCGTAGGCCGCGCCGAGGCGGGTGGCGATGGTGCCCTTGCCCGACGCGGCCGGACCATCGACGGCGATGACGAAGGGGGCGGTCACTTGCCCCTTCCCCCGCTCGTCCCCGCGAAAGCGGGGATCCAGGCTTTTTTGCCCTGCAGCCGGCGCCGGGCGGCGCCTTCGCAACAGAAAACGCCTGGGTCCCCGCTTTCGCGGGGATGACCGGTGTTTAAGGGAAAGCTCATCGAACCCCGGCCGACGCGTCTTCGCGAATGTCGCCGTTAAGGCCCTGCATGATCTTCAGGAAACCCGGGAAGCTGGTGGCGATCATCCCCGGTTCATCGACTGAGACCGGCTCATCCGTGGCCAGGCCCATCACGAGGTGCGACATCGCAATGCGATGATCGCCATGAGTGGTCACGCGCGCCCCGCCGCGAACTGAAGTTGCGCCGGTCACCGCCATATGCTCGGGGCCTTCCTCGACCTCGACCCCACAGGCGGCCAGTCCACGGACCATCAGGGCGATACGGTCGCTTTCCTTCACCCGCATCTCGCCGATCCCGCGCATCGTCGTGCGACCTTGTGCGAAGGCGGCGGCGATCGCCAGGATTGGGTATTCGTCGATCATGGAAGGCGCACGTTCCGGCGGCACCTCCACACCCCGCAGTTCGGAATGCCGAGCGGTGACGTCAGCGACGATTTCCCCGGACATCTCGCGCACGTTCGTCTCGCTCAGATCCGCGCCCATCTCCTTGAGGGTCTCGAAAAGACCAGCGCGAAGCGGATTCATCAGCACGCCTTGAACGGTCACCTCCGAGCCGGACGTGATCAGGGCGGCCACCAGCGGGAAGGCCGCCGACGACGGATCGCCCGGCACGAAGACCCGCGAAGCCGTCAATGTCTGGCCGGCGGGCAGGACGATGCGGCGGCCGGCGCCCTCCTGGCTCACCTCGACCTGGGCGCCGAAGGCGCGGAACATGCGCTCGGTGTGGTCTCGCGTGGGCTCCGGCTCGAACACCTCCGCGCCCGCCTGGCCGGCGAGGCCGGCCAGCAGCACCGCCGACTTCACCTGGGCCGAGGGCTCGGGCAGGCGGTAGGCGATCCGCTTCAGGCCGCCGCCCCGCAGCGTCAGCGGCAGGCGGCCGTTCGCGCGGGCGATCCAGGTCGCGCCCATCTCGCCCAGCGGCTTCAGCACCCGGTTCATCGGCCGCCCGCGCAGCGAGCTGTCGCCGGTGAAGGTGGCGGCCAGCGCGAAACCGGCCGCAGCCCCCATGATCAGCCGCACGCCGGTGCCGGCGTTGCCGCAGTCGATCACGTCCACGGGCTCGGCGAAGCCGCCGCGGCCCTCGACGCGCCAGCGGCCGCCTCCTGCTTCACTTGGGCTCAGCCGCTCGACGCCCGCGCCGAAGGCGGCCATCGCCGCCGCGGTGCGCTTGACGTCCTCGCCTTCGAGCAGCCCCTCGACCTCGGTCACGCCCGAGGCGAGCGCGCCCAGGATCAGGGCGCGGTGGGAGATCGACTTGTCGCCGGGAGCCCGCACGCGGCCCTTCAGGGGACCCGCGCGCCTGGCGGTCAGAGCGGCCGCCGTCATCGTCAAAACCAAGCCTCCGCAGGCGTCTGGAACAAAGAGGGGGATTGCTTTGACAGCCGCATTCCTGCGTGGCAAGGGAGCGCGCTTCACGAAACACAGCCGTTTAGAGGATCGCCTCCTTGGCCAATCCCGAACTGGGCACCAAACAGATCTGCCCACAATGCCAGGCGAAGTTCTACGACCTGAACAAGCGCCCGGCGCACTGCCCCAAGTGCGGTTCCGAATTCGATCCTGACGAGGCGGTCCGCAACCGCCGCGTCCGCGCCCGCGCCGTCACCCCGGACACGGAGGCCGACGACGAGCGCGAGGATCAGGTCCTGGGCGACGAGGCCGAGGGCGAAGAAGAAGACGCCGCCACGCCGGAGTTGGACGAAGTGGTCGACGAGCCGCTGGCCGCCGACGACGACGAGGACGCCGGCGAACCGGGCGCGGGCAAGGAGTCCGACGACCTGGGCGAGTTCTCCGACGACGAAGAGGTCGAGGCCGACGACGTTCCCTTCCTGGAAGAGGACGAGGACGACTTCGACGACAGCGAAATCGACGGCCTTCCCGGCGAGGGGGACGACGACTGACGACTGGTTCCGGCGAGGGCGAAAAAATCTCTCTCGCCGGGCTTGATCGCGCGGAACGGTTTGAATAGGTTCCGCGCCTCTCCGGGGCGGCGACGCTCCAGAGACCCGAGACCTCGGGGCTATAGCTCAGTTGGTAGAGCGCTTGAATGGCATTCAAGAGGTCAGCGGTTCGACTCCGCTTAGCTCCACCATGGAGGCCCGCCGGTACCCCCGGCGGGCCTTCGCCTTTTCCGCCGCAAGCTGAACTCTTCGCGAGCCCGGAACGACCCTCGCCGTCAGCCGCTTTTCCGCCATTCGGTGCAGCTGAAGCGAGGAGGCGCCCATGCATGCCCAGCAGATGATCTCCACCCATCCCCAGGAGCGCGGCCAGACGGGCGCCGCCCTGATCCACTGCATCGAGGAATGCTACGACTGCGCCCAGACCTGCACGGCCTGCGCCGACGCCTGCCTGGGCGAATCGATGGTCCAGTCGCTGACCCAGTGCATCCGCACCTGCCTGGATTGCGCCGACGTCTGCGTCGCCACCGGGACCCTGGCGACCCGCCGCACCGGCTCCAACGTCGAGCTCGTCACCGCCATGCTGGAGGTCTGCGAGGACGCCTGCCGCAGTTGCGCGCGCGAATGCGAGCGCCACATGGACCGGATGCCGCACTGCCGGATCTGCGCCGAGGCTTGCCGCCGCTGCGAAGCCGCCTGCCGCGAGGCCGCCGGCGCCATGAGCCCGACGCTGCAGTAGCGCCCTCACGGGCGCGTTGTTCTGCATCTGCTTGAGCCGGCCCCACGACGGCGCCGTGGGGCTGGACGGCCAAGGCCCCTGCGCATTGCGCAGCCGGCGGCGAACACCCACATAGGTTGGGTCCGGTCGAGCCGCGCCGCTGCCGGGCGGCCCGATCGGAGAGTCGCTTTTGGTGAGGACTCTTCGCGCTATGAATCGGTCGATCCTCTTCGACAGCCCCTTCCTCTTGGGGTTCGAGCATACCCGCAGCCTGATCGAGCGCGCCGCCAAGGCCGCCGCCGAGAGCTATCCGCCCTACAATGTGGAGGATCGCGGCGAGGCCGGGATCCGCATCACGCTGGCGGTGGCGGGCTTCGCGCCCGACCAGCTCAGCGTCACCGTCGAGGACCGCCAGCTGACCATCCAGGGCCGGCGGGACGGCGACCAGGCCAGGAGCGGGGAGGCTTTCCTGCACCGCGGCATCGCCGCGCGGGGCTTCATCCGAAGCTTCGTCCTGGCCGACGGGATGGTGGTGGAGAGCGCAATCCTTGGGCACGGGCTGCTGCACATCGATCTTGTGCGGCCCGAACCGGAAAAACGCGTCATCACCGTGCCGATCCGGACGGTGGGATGAGTTGAGGCGACGAATACCCCAGGTGCGCGAATGTCACGGCGCCTGGCCCCAAGAACGGTCGGCTGAACCGGCGCCCGTTCGAAGCGTTGAGTTTTTGGAGGTGGTCATATGACGCCCGTCTTGACAGCAGAAGCATTTGCCGCTCTCGGCGCGCCGCATCTGGTCTACGTCCGTCCCGTGAAGGCGGCGGAGATCATCGCAAGTGTTCCGTCCGCACAGGTGCAAGGCTTCGATCTCGACCCCGAGCAGACGCTGTATGCGGTGCATCGCGCCGACGGCGAACGC
>NZ_DATELG010000029.1:0-9491 GCF_035276905.1 Phenylobacterium sp.
GCCGAGGCCAGCAGGAACATGGTGATGGCCATGTTGAGCCGCAGAGGCTCCTCGTGCAGGGCGCGGGCGATGCTCGGCAGGGCGTTCGACATCACCGTCGATTCCAGCGACTGCATCAGCAGCGCCGTGCCGATGATCGCCGGCACGATCCAGGTGCGCCGCCCCTTGGACGTCGGCGGTTCGGCCAGGGTCAGGCGCGGATCGAAGGTCCCGTCGCCCATCAGTCGGCGCTCGCCAGCTTCAGGAGGGCGGCGGCTGCGGCGGCGATCTGCTGGCGCTCGGCCGGCTCCAGCCGGGCCAGGCGCTTGGCCAGCAAGTCGTTGCGCTGGGCGCGGATCTGCTCGAGCTTTCGCACGCCTGCCGGCGTCAGGCTAAGGCCGCAGCGGCGCGCGTCGTCGGCGTCGATCATCCGGGTCACGAGGCCGTCGGCCTCCAGGCGTTTGACGTGGCCGCTCATCGTCGGCTTCGAGGTCTGCTCCGCCTCGGCCAGGCCGCTGACGCCGATGCCGGGCCGATTCTTCACCAGACCAAGGATGATGGCGTCCTGCGCCGACAGGCCGCTCTTCAGCGCCTCGTTGCGCAGGCGGCGGGACAGGCGCAGCAGGGCCGGGCGCAGATGATCGGCGAGGGCCACGACGCTGCGGGCGTCAGGCGCGGTCCGGGTGGCGGTGCTCATGCGTCTCAGACGGCGACTTTGGGGAGTCGTTAGTTAGGCTTCCGAACTATCTAGGCGCGGCGACGGATCCCCGCAAGGCGCGGGGGCGCGAAACTTCAACGTGGGGTCGAAATGTCGCTGTCTTCGGCGAGCGGGCGCGCATCCCAGACCGACGGCGTCTCGGGCGCGACCAGCACGTCCTCGACCGGCGGGACGTCGGTCTCCGTCGCGGCGACGTCGTCGTCCCGCTCCGAGGTCACGTCGAGCGGCAACGGCGCGTCCGGCTTCACCAGGTGCTTGGCGACGACCAGCTGGCCAGGGTCCGGCTCGAAGTGGACCTCTTCGCGCCGGTCACCGGTGGCGACCGGGACCGGGGCCGGCTCGGTGTCGGGGGTGTTGGGGCTCATCGTCACCTCCGCCCGATCAAGCCCTGGGGCGCGCGGAGGTTCCGCGCCTTCTCCCCGCCGGGCGAAGAGAAGGCGCAGCCGTCAGAGGACGCCCAGCATCTCGGCCACCAGCGGGTGGCGGACGATGTCGCGGTCGGCCAGGCGGACGACGGCGATGTTGCCGACGGCTTCCAGCTTCTCAGCGACCGGGCCGAGGCCCGAGAGCTCCGGCAGCAGGTCCGACTGGTTGGGGTCGCCGGTGACCACCATGGTCGAGTGCCAGCCCAGGCGGGTCAGCAGCATCTTGATCTGGACGTAGGTGCAGTTCTGCGCCTCGTCGATCACCACGAAGGCGTTGTTCAGGGTGCGGCCGCGCATGAAGCCCACCGGCGCGATCTCGATGGCGCCCTCGGCCATCAGCGCCCGCACGCGCTTCATCGACAGCCGGTCGGAGAGCGCGTCGTAGAGCGGGCGCAGGTAGGGGGCGAGCTTGTCCTCCATCTCGCCCGGCAGGAAACCGATCGATTCGCCGGCCTCGACCGCGGGGCGCGACAGCACGATGCGCCCGACGCGGCCGCTCTCCAGCGCCTCGACCGCCTTGGCGATCGCCAGATAGGTCTTGCCGGTGCCGGCGGGGCCGAGCGCCAGGACGAGGTTTTTCTCGTCGATGGCCTTTATCAGCTGCTGCTGGCCGATGGACTTGGCCTTGATGGTCTTCAGATAGGCCTGGTCGCGGTCGTCGTTGTGATGAGCCAGGGGCGACCAGCCGCGATCGACCGGCAAGCGGCGGATTTTATCATCCGCCTCGAATTGACCGGCGTCGAAAGACCCTTCGCGCAGCTGTCGCTTCATGGCTCGCTTGCTCATCAAAAGCCTCCGTGGGGGCATGAAAAAAGGGCGACTCCGTCATGGAGCGCCCTTCGACCTGGTCAGTAGAGGAACGGAAGCGGCGTGCCGGACCACATGGTCCGTCGGGTCCAGTGCGATCGGACGTCGCCGTCCGAGGTGAAAACCCACTCAGCGCCATCAACTCCGTCCAGCGCGAGACGCGGACCGGGACCCGGTCCGCAGCGGCTTTCGAGAAGGTGGTGGCCCGCTCGAATCGCCTGACTAGAATGATCGTAGCGTGCTTTCGGATCCGTTAAATCCAGGCCGACCAACCAGTTCAGGGGCTAGGGAATGCCGATTTATAGTTTGGGAAATGTGACGCCTGAGCTACCAAATGATGACGAATATTGGATCGCGCCCACCGCGTCCGTGATCGGGCGAGTTATCCTGAAGAAGAACGCCTCGATCTGGTGGGGATGCACCCTGCGCGGAGACAACGATCCGATGGTGATCGGCGAGAACAGCAACGTTCAGGACGGCTGCGTTCTTCACACTGATCTGGGCTCGCCCCTCATGATCGGCGCCAACGTCACCATAGGCCACCAGGCGATGCTGCACGGGTGCGACATCGGCGACGGCTCTTTGATCGGAATCGGCGCAGTGATCCTCAACGGCGCCCGGATCGGAAGAAACTGCATCATCGGCGCGAAGGCGCTGATTCCCGAGGGCAGGGAGATCCCCGACAACTCCCTGGTGATGGGCGCGCCGGGCAAGGTGGTGCGCGAGGTCTCGCCGGCGCAGCTCGAGATGCTGGCCGGCAGCGCGCGCGGCTACGTCGAGAACTGGAAGCGGTTCGCCCGGGACCTGAAGCCGCTCTGATCGCCTGGCGCCCCGCTGCGGCGGGGGACCTAACGCCGGTCGTTGTTCGTGCGGTCGTACTCCTGGGCGATCTGCGCCGGCGGGTCCTGCCAGCTGTCCCAGGGCAGATCCTTGTGCATCTCCTTGGCCCAGCGCTCCATCCAGTCGATGCCGTCGGGGCCGACATAGGGGTCGCGCAGGCGATAGGCCGGGTCCTTCATCGCCTCTTCCAGCGTCACGCCTTTCAGCTTCCGCCGCTTGAGGATCCGGGCCAGGTCGTCGATGGAATCGGCGTTCAGCCGCGTGGCGTGCAGCAGCATGACGAAGGCGATCTGCCGGCCGAACAGCCCGTTCGAGGCGTCCTGGTACCAGGCGATCGTGCGCTCGGTGTAGTTCAGGTACTGCTGCTTGATCCGTTTGCGCCGGAACTCGTCATGGCGCGCGATGGCGTCGTCGTAGGGCTCGGCGAACTCCCAGTCGTCGGCGTCGATGGTGACCGGGGCGATCCGGTAGCCATGGCCCGCCAGCCAGCCGTCGATCTGTCGCTTCACCGGCTCGGGGAAGCCGGTCTCCAGATAAGGGTGGCGGAACCAGCCGAGGGACTTGCCGTGCTTCTGCAGCAGGCTGCGGGTCACCGGCTCGCCCTTGGCGATGTCCTGGACGTAGCCCGCCGCGCCCAGCGTCTTGGGATCCTCGTGACTGAAGGTGTGGTTGCCGAGGTTCATGCCGGCGTCGAGCCATTTCTCGAGGTTGGCGATCTGCTGCCGCCGGTCGATCTCGTCGAGCTTGCTCTCGTTGACGAAGCCGATCGCCGGCAGGCGGTGGCGCTTCAGGCCCCTGAGCAGCATCTCGTTGAGATAGTTCACATAGGGCTGGTCGGGCAGGAGGGTCAGCGCCGGCAGGTCGTCGAAGGTCAGCGCGACCTTTCCGGTGTCGGCGCGCGCGGCGCTCGCCGCCAGGCCGGCGAGGACGACGGCGGAAAGGATGGCCTTCAGTTGGCGCATAAACGAGCGCGTCCGGTGCTTACGGTGGAGGTGGAGCGCGTGCCTACCGAGCGCGGCCCAGGCTGGCCAGCGGAATCAGAGGTCCCCCAAACGGGAAGCGTCAGCGACGATCCATCTCCTCACTGTCCCTGTGGCCGGACGATCAGCTTGAACGCCGTCTCGTCGCGCAGGAAGGTCCGGGCGATCTGCTGCAGCTCGGCCGCGGTCACCTTCTCGGTGTCGGCGACGATGTCGCGGGTCAGTTGCAGCTTGCGCGGATCGGCCTGGGCGCCGGAGAGCTCGGACAGCCAATACTGGTTGGTGACCCGCGCGCGCAGGATGTTCTCCAGCCGCGGCTGCTTGGCGCGGGCCAGCTCGTCGTCGCTGATCGGGCTGGCGCGCAGGTCGGCGGCGATCTTCGCCACGTCGTCGAAGAAGGCCGGCAGCTTTTCCGGGGGCACCTCGACGCTGGCGGCGAGATAGCCCCAGCCGGTCCAGGTCAGGCTGTGGCTGTAGGCGACGGAGGGGCTGTAGGTGGCCCCCTCCGCCTCGCGCAGCTGCTCGGTCAGCCGCGTGCGGATCACCTCGCCCAGCACGGCGGTGGCGAAGGCGCGCTGCGGATCGGCCCAGATGTCGGCGGTGGGCCAGGCGATGTAGCCGATCGCCTGGTCGGCCCGGCCCTTGTGGGTCAGGACCTGCGGCTCCGTATTGGGCGCGGGAAAGCCCGTGCGCCGGGCCTCGGCGGGGGCGAGCTGCGGCGCCGGGCGCGGGGGCAAGGCGCCGAAGGTGCGGCCGACGGCGGCGATCACCTCGTCCGCCTTGACATCGCCCACCACCACCACCTCGATCGACCCCTTGGCGAGCGAAGGCGCGACCTGGGCCCTGAGATCGGCGACCTTGGCCTCGGCGATCTCCTCGCGCGAGGGGAAGGTCCAGCGCCGATCGCCGCCGTGCAGGACGCCGCCGAGGTCGCGGGCGAGCACGCCGGAGTCGGTGGCCTCGTACTGATCGTGGATCGTCTTGCCGCTGGCCTTCAGCCGCTGGAAGGCTTCCGCCCGCCAGCCCGCATCGGAGACGTAGCCGGCCAGCACCTGCAGCTCGGTCAAGAGGTCCTGGGTCCGTGTCTCGCCCGACAGCACGAAGGCGTCGTCGCCGGCGCCGAAGCGGGCGCCGTAGACCTTGGAGGCCAGCACCCGTTCCATGTCCTCGCTGGTGATCTTCCTCAGGCCGCCCTCGATGAAGGCGTTGCCGGCCCAGGTGGTCGCCTGGCGGTCGGCCGGCAGGTCGATGAAGCCGTGGCCGACGTTGACGCGCAGCAGCACTTCCTTGTCGCGGAACTTGGTCGGCTTGACCGTCAGACGCACGCCGTTGGCGTAGCGCACGAAGACCGCGCCCAGGTCTTCGACGTTGCGCCGCTCGGCGACCTTGCCGGGGGTTCCGAAGCTGGCGTAGGGCCAGGCGATCTGCGCCGGCGCGGCTGGCGGGGCGACGGCCGCCTTCTGGGACTCCGCCAGCGCGGCCAGCAGCGTCGCCTCGCCGCCCTCGATGGGCTTGGGCGAGGCGGCGAACAGCAGCGGCCCGCCGCCGGCGAAGGCGTGCTGAAGCGCGGCGTTGACCTCGCCGACCGTCAGCCCCTTCACGATCTCCTCGAAGAGCGCCAGGTCCTGCGCCGGGCTGGTCACCACCTGCTGGTCGTTCAGCGAGCCCACGATCTCGTCCGCCAGCTCCGCCGGGCGGCGGGTGGCGGCGCCTTGCGCGGCCGTGGCCAGACGCGCGCGCATCTCGACGATCTCGCGGTCGAGCTCGTCCTTGCGCACGCCGTAGCGGACGATGCGCCGCTGCTCGGCGTCGGCGGCGGCCAGCGCTGGGCGCCAGCGGTCGGTCTCGGCGCTGACGTTGATCAGGGCGATCTCGGCGGAGCGGTTCTGGTCGAACTTGACGCCCGCGGCGCCGATGAACGGCGGGTCGGTCCCGCGCGCCAGGGCCGAGAAGCGCCGGTTCAGCACGGCCAGGCCCAGTTGATCGATCACCTGCCGGCGCTCCTTGGCCTTGCTGTCGGCGGAAAGGTCGGGCGGCGCCATCCAGGCGAGCTGCAGGCTGAACGGCGCGCCGGGCTCGATCACCAGCCTGGCTTCCGTACTGCGCGGCTTGACCGCGCCGAGATCGGGATAGGCGCCGGCCGGCGCGCTCGCCCGCCAGTCGCCGAACCGGGCCCGGATCTTCGCCTCCATCTGGTCGGGGTCGAAGTCGCCGACCGCCACCAGCACCGCGTGCTCGGGCCGGTAGTAGGCGCGGTAGAAGTCGGCGACCAGCGAGGCGGGCGCGGTCTTCAGCACCTCGACCTTGCCGATCGGCATCCGCTCGGGGAGCCGCTGGTCCTTGAGCAGGAAGGCCAGCCGCTGCTTGACGATGCGGTAGCCGGGGGTGTCGCGGGCGCGCTCCTCCGACAGCACCACGCCGCGCTCGCGGTCGGCGGACTGTGGCGCGATGGTCAGCTCGCTGGCGGTCTCGCGCAGCAGCATCAGCGAGGTGTCGAGCGTCTCCGGATTGGTCCGCGGCAGGTCGAGCTTGTAGACCGTCTCGTCGAAGCCGGTGGAGGCGTTGGTGTCCGGCCCGAAGGCCAGCCCCAGGCGCTCCAGGATGCGGATCATGTCGCCTTCCTTGACCCCCTTCGAGCCGTTGAAAGCCATGTGCTCGAGGAAGTGGGCGAGGCCCTGCTGGGCGTCGCTCTCCTCCAGGGCGCCGGCGCCGATCCAGAGCCTGAGCGACCCCTGGCCCGCCGGAATGGTCTGCCGGCGGATCGCATAGCGCATGCCGTTGGGCAGCTGGCCGAAGCGGATCGCCGGATCGGGCTGGAGGTCGGAGCTCGCCTGCGGCCAGGCGGCGCGCGCCGCCGCCGCAGGCGACTGGACGGACGCAGGCGCGGAGGCCTGGGCGAGCGCCTCGACCGGGGCGAGGAGCAGCGCGGCGGCGGCGGCGATCGTCGCGCCGGTCCTCGAGATGCGGATCATGGAAAGGTGAAGTCCCTAAAGCGCTTTCGTCGGCGATGGGCGCCGGTTTTGCGATCAGTACGCGTTTCTGATTCTGAATCCAGAACACGACGCGGGCGGGCGATTCCGTCGCGGTCCGCCATCCTGCGTACGTTCCTTGGGCAGCAGGGCCGCCCGGAGTGTCGTGTGTAAGGCTGGACGACGGCGAAGTCTCGCGCCGGAGGCCAAGAAGGCATAAACGTTGGGACGATGCTGGCCAGTCTCTTTCAGGACACCTCCAACGATCCGCGTCGCGGCTATCCGGACGGGCCGACGCCCGACCGCCGGCCGGCGCACGAGCCGGTGTTCAACGCGCCCTGGCCGGCGATGGCGCTGGTCACCCTGATCATCGGCGGCTACGCCTTGCAGGCGCAGCTGTCGCCGAGCCAGATCGAGCCGTGGATCTTCGCCCCCGCGGCGCTGAGGGGCGGGGAGTGGCGCACGGTCTTCACCGCCATCTTCCTGCACGGCAACTGGGCGCATGCGATCACCAACGCGGCCATGGCGCTGGCCTTCGCCACCCCCCTGGCGCGCTATCTGGGCGACTCCGCCAAGGGGGTCTTCGCCTTCTTCTCCTTCTATCTGCTGTGCGGCGCGCTGGGGAACCTGGGCTTCGCCGCCTTGCATCCCGGCAGCGAGGAGGGGATCGTCGGCGCGTCCGGCGCGGTCTCCGGCCTGATGGGCGCGGTGGCGAGGCTGATCGGCGGCCGCGGACGGCTGGGCGGGCTCTTGTCGTCGCCGGTGCTGGGCATGGGCGGCGCGCTGCTGGCGATCAACCTGCTGATCGGCGTGCTGGGCGGCGCCTGGGTCCCCGGCAGCGGCGGGGCGGGGATCGCCTGGGAGGCGCATCTGGCCGGCTTCTTCTCGGGCCTGGTGCTGATCGGCCCATTCGCCCTGCTCGCGGGACGCCGATAAGCGGCCTCACGTCCGCGTGCTTTGATTCGCTTCTGAAATTGCGCAACGCTGTTCTTCCAGAAACGGGAAGAAACGCTGATGCTTGTGTCACAGATCCTCAAGCGGAAGGGGGACCTGGTGTTCACCACCACCCCCGCCGAGACCATCGCCGACGTGGCGGCCCTGTTGAACGGGCGGGGCGTGGGCGCCCTGGTGGTGCTCGACGCCGGGGGGCAGGTGGCCGGCATCGTCTCCGAGCGCGACATCGTCCGCATCGTAGCGGAACGCGGGGCCCAGGCCCTGGCCGAGCCGGTCGGGAACTGCATGACCCGCGACGTGCATTTCGCCGCGCCGGGCGACACGGTCGATGCGCTGCTCAACACCATGACCGATCGCCGGATCCGTCACCTGCCGGTCTGCCACAAGGAGCGGCTCGTGGGCCTGGTCTCGATCGGCGATTTGGTGAAGTGGAAGATCTCCGAGGTCGAAGCCGAGGCGGAAGGGCTCAAGTCCTACATCGCCGCGAGCTGAAGTTCCCCTCCGCATGGAGGGCTGGACGCCGGCCGCCCGCCGGCAGGGCGGGGAAGGGGGACTTCCCCGCCCGTTCCGTCTTTCGGCAAGCTCAGGTGGAGGACGTGTTCTCGAGCGCCTCGAGCGCACCGCCGGTCCGCGCCGCCGCGGCCAGGCTGTAGCCTTCCAGCACCTCGGCGGTGGCGTCGCGCGCCCGGCGCAGGGCCTCGCGCAGCGAACAGAGCGCCGGATCGTCCGGACAGTCGTCGCACTTGCGGAAACCCATCCGCTTGCTGACGCAGGGCGCCAGCGCCAGCGGGCCGTCGATCACCCGGATGACCTCGGCGAAGCTGATCTCGGCCGGATCGCGCGCCAGGGTGTAGCCGCCGAACTTGCCGCGGCGGCTGATCACCAGGTGGTTGCGCGACAGCTCGAGCAGGATCGCCTCCAGGAACTTCCGCGGCGCGTCGGCGCGGGTGGAAAGCTCCCCCGACGTGAGTTGCGCGCCGTTGGTTCGGGCGAGCTCGACCAGGGCGCGCAAGGCGTAACGGGCTTTCTGCGAGAGCATTCCGGTGCAATTCCTCTCTAGCGTCCCGATTCCGAAGTTCGCATGCGCCTGTGGCGGCCTCGGACGAACTTCGGAATCGGGACACTAGCTAAGTCTTTGTCTTCTAGTGTGCTTTTAGATCTGAAGGTCGCTCGGCGCATGATCCAGATGCAAGCGAACTTCAGATCGAGCACACCAGCCCCTTAATAGGTGGCGCGCGGCGGCAAGGCGAGAGGGGCGTGACGCCCGGCGCTTTGCACGGGCCCCCGGAAATTCCTTCGCCGGCGGTTGACTCCCCGAAAGCTGGGGCCTAGAAGCCGCCTCCGCTCCGGGCGGGACCCGCTGGAGGGAAAACGGCGCTGAAAGGCGCTTGATTTTTCCCCACAGATGGGTATTTTCCCGAGCCTCAATCGAATCGCGACGGACTAGTGAGGGAAGCCCCTCGGCGGCCCGCAGCGTTTTTTGCGCCAAAATCCGGACCGGATGGCGGGGCGAAAAAGTCGGAAACGACCGATTGACACCAAAGAGGCCGGCCACTAGATAGCCGCCTCCGCCGGCCACCGGCGAAAAACAGTGGGGTCGGCGGAAGTCGATCGGGTCTTTGACATTGTAGATTGGAAAGAGAAACGCAGGCGGCGGTGGTCTGGCGGATGAGTTTTGGCTCATCGCAATGACTACTGACTGTGACTGCGGTCTCTTGAAGACACCATGAATACGGCCTGGTTTTTTTGCTGGGCTGGAATTTGTGGGAACTCGTCAAGAACTACGCAGACTAAAGCCAGCCTGTCCTGTTGAGGGATG
>NZ_DATELG010000030.1:0-3146 GCF_035276905.1 Phenylobacterium sp.
GTACGTGTGCACCTCACGCAACCCCCAACGGATTGTTGAACCCAGACCGGCGTTAGCAGCGCTTTTCAGGACATCGGGTCCGCCGGAAGACGCGCATTTAGGGTCTATTGGCCGGCATGTAAAGAACGGATCTCGACTGCAGGCTTAACAAAAGACTGACGCGCGCCTCATCTTCCGGCGCCCGCCTCCGGGCGGGGGCCGTTCGGCGGCGGCCCGAACCGCGGCGCTTGACCCTTATGGTCACGCTTCATCAAGTGGACTACGCCTTGCTGCTGCAACGGGGTGTCGCCTGAAGGCCGGCCGGCTGGTTTACGATGGCCCGCCCGCCGAACCGTGAGCGGCTCGCCGACATCTACGGTGCGCGGGGTCGAGGACGTGTTCTGGGAAGGAGCGCCGCAATGATCCGCCGCCGTCTGCTCGCCGGGTTCGCCGTCGCGCTCGCGCTGGCCGGCTGCGGCCAGAAGGAACAGGTCGCCGGCCCGCATCCGAAGGAACTCGCCTTCGCGATCCCCTCGGCCGAAAACCAGACCGCCATGCAGCCCCTCTGGCGGCCGCTGACGGACGACCTGTCGAAGAGCATCGGGGTGAAGGTGAAGCCCTATTTCGCCTCCAACTACACGTCCTTGGTGGAGGCCATCCGCTTCGGCCAGGTGCAGGCCGGATGGTACTCCGCCCGGCCGGCGCTGGAGGCGGTGAACCGCGCCGACGCCGAGGTGCTGGCCCGGGTGGTGGAGGCCGGCGGCGACGCCGCCTACCGCTCGGTGCTGATCGCCAGGACGGGGCGCAACATCACCCTCGACGCGGTGCTGAAGTGCGGCGGCAAGCTCAGCTTCGGCGTCGGCGAGGCGGAGTCGATTTCGGGCACGCTGGCGCCGATGACCTACCTGTTCACGCCGAAGGGCGTCGAGCCGGCCAAGTGCTTCAAGGCGGTGCGCGCGGCCAGCCACCAGGCCAACTTCGTCGACGTCGCCACCGGCGTCGTCGACGTCGCCACCAACAACACCGTGGGCGTTCTGGCCGCCCAGCGCGAGCACCCGCAGCTGGCCGACAAGGTCGAGGTGATCTGGACTTCGCCGCCCCTGCCGGAGGCCTCGATCCTGGTGCGCAAGGACCTCGACCCGGCGCTGAAGGAGAAGATTCGCCAGTTCTTCATCACCTACGGCACGGGAACCGGCTTCGAGGCCGATCGCGAGCGCGAGGTGCTGAAGAAGCTGGCCTACGGCGGCTTCCGGCCGGCCGACGACAGCTATCTCGATCCGATCCGCGAGATGGCGGCCGCCCAGACGCTGGCGGACGCGCGCAAGTCCGGCGACAAGGCGAAGATCGCCGCCGCCCAGGCGCAGTTCGACAAGGTCCAGGCCGCCGCGGCCCAGCGCCGGGCGGCCAATCCGGACGTGTGACGCGCCTCTCCCCGCGCTCGGGGAAAGGAACGATCCCCAAACGAAAAAGCCGCCGCGGAACGGGTCCGCGGCGGCGAAGAAGTCGAGGGGAAAGAGCGCTTTAGAAGGTCAGCTGGCTGCGCAGGGCGATGGTGTTGAACTTCTGGCCCTGGTCCGCGCCGGCCGAGTTCAGCCGGTCGACCTCGACGTGGCTGTAGTCGAGCATCAGGCGGATGGCGGGGTTCAGGTACCAGTTCAGGCCCACCGTCCAGATCTTCTGCTCGCCGCCGCGGACGCCGCCCGCGGGGGTGGCCCGGCCGAACACGCCGTCGTTCCAGTTCAGATTGATGTCCGAATAACGGGCCCCGATTTCCCAGGCGCCCCAGGTGCCGGCGGCGGGGTTGAAGTTGTAGGCCATCTTCGGCGCGTCGAAGCGGGCTTCGGCCGGGTTGTAGGGCCGCGGCTCGCCGGTGATCACGTAGACGCCCTGGACGTACCAGCCGTCGAAGTCCGGATCGCCGAGGTTGGCGGTCGCCGTCGCCTGACGGCGGTCGATCTTGTACTTGAAGTACTCGCCTTCGACGAGGAAGTTGCGGACCGTCAGGCCCGCTTCACCGCCGTAGACGGTGACGTGGCGGGCGTCGATGGCGCCGGTGTCGACCAGGCGGGTGGCGTCGATGCGCAGCTCGGGCCGGTCACGCAGCTGGACCGGGTAGCGCGGGTTGGCCGCCGTGCCGCCGGTCGCGTCGTTCGGGCGGAAGACGTACTGCGCGTTGAAGCCGAAGTGGGCCTGCCAGTTGGTGCTGTCGAAGGGCGCCAGGGCCACGCGGCCGATGATCGCTTCCTGCTCGCCGAACGGCTGGGTGGCGAAGCCGCCGGTCGAGTTCACCGTGCTGACGGTGTTGCCGGTGACGGCGCCCGACACGAACCAGCGCGTCGCGATGCCGCTGTCGCCCTCGCCGAAGATGCCGTTGCTGGCGACCTGGATGGCGCTGCGCGAGTCGCCGGCGGCGACGCCGCGGGCGATTTCCGCCGACGAGGGGCGTTCCATGAACGGCATCTGGCTGGTCGAGGTCGCCGCCGACAGGCCGATGTTCGGCTCGAAGGCGCCGATGCGGATCCGCAGCGGCTTCAGGCCGTTGTACTGCGCCCAGGCTTCCTGGATGTGGCCGGCGTCTTCCGCGCCCGAGCCGCCGAATTCGTAGATCAGGGCGTAGTCGAAGTCCTTGAACAGCTTGCCGTCGATGCCGAAGCGGGCGCGGCGGAAGTTGGTGCCGTTGTTCAGGTGCGACGCCGTGCCGGTGATCGTCGAGGGCAGGTGGTCCTTCTGCAGGTAGGCGCCGGCGTCGAACATGACGATGGCGCGGATGTTGGCGGTGAAGCTCTTGTCGGCGGTCGCCAGCATCGGCTTGCCGTTCGGCAGCGACGGGATGACGGTCGAGCCGCTCGGCGGAGCCTTCAGGGTGACGATGTCGGAGGCCTGGGCGTCCTGCTGGGCCTTCATCTCGTTCAGCTGCTGGCTGAAGGCTTCGAGCTGGGACTGAATCGCCGACAGGCGGGCGTCCTGGCCGTTCTGGGCGCGCATCTGCTCCATTTGAGCGCGCATCTCGTCGAGCTGCTGCTGCATCGCTTGCAGCTTGGCGTCGCGCGTGGCCGGCGCGGCCAGGGCGGCGGTGGCCGCGCTGGACATCAGGAGCGCGACGAAGGCGGCGCGCGCGACGCGCGACCGCGTCTTCGTGGATTGCTTCATTGGTATCCCCCAAGTGC
>NZ_DATELG010000031.1:0-11176 GCF_035276905.1 Phenylobacterium sp.
CATATAAATTCGTGCACAATAATCACACTTGTGCTTGTGCTTGGGCGCAGTTGCCGTTAGGACGCGCTACTGATGATATGAATCGCATCTGCGGCCTTTCGCTCGCAGATCCCATGGAATGACAAGAATGGACGAAAAGTCGGAAGTCATCGAGATGACGGCGGATATTGTCTCCGCCTACGTGGGCAACAATTCCGTCGCTGCGGCGGATCTGCCGGGCCTGATCCAGAGCGTGCACCGCGCCCTCGCGGGGGTGTCGACGGGGCAGGAGGCGCCGGAGGTCGCGCCGAAGGAACCCGCGGTGCCCGTGCGCCGCTCGATCACGCCCGATTATCTGGTGTGCCTCGAGGACGGACGGAAGTTCAAGTCGCTGAAGCGGCACCTGCGGACGAAGTACAACATGAGCCCGGAGGAGTACCGCGCGAAGTGGAACCTCCCGAAGGACTACCCGATGGTGGCCCCGAACTACGCCAAGGCGCGTTCGGACCTCGCCAAGCAGATGGGCCTCGGCCAAGGCGGTCGCCAGGCGCCGCGCAAGAAGCGCTGAGCGTCGATCGACGATCCCGCGTCGCAAACGCCCGCCGGGTCCGGCGGGCGTTTTTCTTTGGCTCGCGGCGTTGCGACGCAGGGCAATTTCAGGGTTCGCCACAATTTTGACTTGCCGTCGATTCGCGGTTCGGGCGATAAACGAATCGTTATGATTCCAAGAGGTTGTTAAGGAATCTGAAGATGGCGGCGCAGATCGGGGCCCCCGCGGCGGCGGCCCGAGCGCACGAAGAGCTGTTCGCCTACTGGGCCTCCTTGCGGGTGGCTGGGCGGCTGCCCGCGCGGCGCGACATCGATCCCGCCCGCTTCAAGCGCCATCTGCCCACGGTCAGCCTGATCGACGTGAAGCCTGAGCCGCTGGACTTCCGCGTGCGCCTGGCCGGCACCGGCCTCCATGGCGTCTATGGACGCGAGATCACCGGCCGGTCGCTGGCCGAGGTCTATGCCGGCTCGGCCGCGGACTACTGGCGGTCCGAGTTGGCGCAGGTCGTGAGCGAGCGCCGGCCCTCGGTCGGCGCCCACAATCTGGCATGGCGCGGCGCCTCGCACCTGTCGATCCTGTGGCTGCGCTTGCCGCTCGCGACGAACGGCTGGGACGTGGACATGATCCTGGGGTTCGACGCAGTCGTCGGCATGAGCCAGGCCGTGACCGGCATTCGCGCGGCCTGAAATAGATAAGCCAGCCGACTAGGCGGCGGCGAACTCGGCGTCGCGGCGGATCCTGGTCACCATCGAAGCAAGGCCGTTGGACCGCTGCGCGGAGAGCGCGCCGGCGAGGCCGAGCTTGTCGAAGGCCGCCTTGGCGTCGAAGGCCAGGATTTCTCGTGGCCCGCGACCCGAATAGAGCCGCAGCAGGACCGCGATCAAACCGCGTACGATGTGGGCGTCGGAGTCGCCACGGAACTGCAGGCCGCCGTCCGCCTGCGGCTCGGTGACCAGCCATACCTGGCTTGCGCAGCCCCGCACCTTGTTGGCGTCGTTGCGTTCGGCTTCGCTCAGCGGCGCCAGCTCCCGTCCCAGGTCGATGACATAGCGGTATCGCTCCTCCCAGTCGCCGAGGACGTCGAACTCGTCGGTCAGGTCTTGCAGGGTGTCGTCGATCACGCTCATCGCGTCGGCGACTTAAGCGCCGCAGAGGCCTCGCGCAACGGGTTCAGGCCGTCGGCAGGACGATGTGGGCGGCGAATCCTTCTCCGCGCGCCGAGACCAGTTCGAGCCGCCCGCCCATGGCCCGGCAGGTGAGGTCGCAGATCGCAAGTCCCAGGCCCGCGCCCTCGGCGTGGCGGGTGAGGGCGTTCTCGCCCTGCTCGAACGGCTGCAGGAGGCGCGGCAGGTCGGCGGCGTCGACACCTTCGCCTTCGTTGCGCACGACGATCTGCAGACCCGCCGCCATGGGCAGGGCATGAACCGTGATCTCGCCGCCGTCCGGGGAGAAGGCGATGGCGTTCTGCAGCAGGTTCGCGAGGACCGCCCGCAAAGCGCGGCCGTCCGTCAGGACCTCGGCGCGGTACGGCTCGATCCGCAGGCGCAGGCTGCGCGCCGCCAGGGCGTCGCCGAGACCTTCGCCCAACTTCTCGAGGATCGGAGCCAGCGGCTCGGCCTGCACGACGAACTCGATGTCGCCCGACTGCAGCCGGACGATCTCCACCACCTGATTCACAAGTTTCAGCAGCTTTTCCCCGCTGCTGTGAATGATCTCGGCGTATTGGCGGTACTGCTCGGCCCCTAACGGTCCATATAGTTCGGACGCCAGGATTTCGGAGAAGCCGAGAATGGAATTGAGCGGGGTGCGCAGCTCATGGCTGACCACGCGTAGGAAGGACCGCTTCTGCTCGTCGATCTGAGGCGTCGCCGTGTCGCCGCGGCGGTCGATCGGCGCGTCGTCCTGGCAGGCCGGATGAGGCATGGCGGAGCGGGGCGCCTCCGTTTTGGGGTCTGCAGGTTCGCGAATGTCGCTTACGATTTCGTTTCCCCTGTCGCGTGCGCGCCAGCGGCAGTCGCGTCTGAGGCGAGCCACCTTAACCGGACTCACCTCGGGCGTTAGGCTCGGTCCGATGGAGGACAGAACGCGGGTGCAAGAACCTTGACCCCGAACCGCCGTTCACGGCGGCCGACGCTGAAGTCGGAGCGGCGGGTCATCGGCTCCGGCTTTGCGGTGGGCTGGCATCTGGCGTGGGCGGCCGGCGTCGCCGCGACCGGCGCGGCCTTGGTCGCGGCGGGCCGTCTGACGCCCGACCTGCAGCTCGCGCCGTTCGCGATCGGCGTCGTCCCGGGGCTCGCAGGCGCGGTCCTGGCGCGCGGCGGTTCGCGCACGCGCACAGCGGCCGTACTGATCTGGACGCTGGCGGCGATCGTCGCTGTCCTGATGACGGGCGGCGCCTCAGGACCTCTCGCCGCCTGGTCCCTCGCGCCGCTGGCCGCGGCCGCGGCCTTCCGCAAGCCCGACCTCCTGCCGTTGGCCGCCGCCGGCGGACTGGCCGCTGCGGCGGTCGCCGCCCTGAGCTCCGTCCTGCTGCCGTTGCCGACCGTCGCGCCCGCGGCGGCGGCCTGGCTGAACCTGGCGGGGCTGACCGGCATGGCGCTGGCGCTCGGGGTGGCGCTGGTCATGCTGTACGCCGAGGCGATCGGCGAGCGCCGCGCGCGCGATGACATCGAGACCGGCCTGCTGGAGGTGCTCGACAACCAACCGCAACTTCTCGTCGACCTCTATCCGGGCGGCCGGATCCTGGAGGCGTTCGGCCAGCCGCCCCCCGGATGGCGGGTCCGCGACCTGATCGAACGCAACCTCGGCGATTTCGTCCATGCCGACGACCGGCCGGCGGTCGAGGATGCGCTGCAGCGGGCGGTCGGCGCCGGCTCCGCGGAGATCGCCTTTCGACCCGCTTACGATTCGGAGGGCTGGTGGGAGCTCTCGCTGCGCCGGATGAGCACGATCCGGATCGTCGGTGCGATCCGCGACGCACGCAGCCAGCGCGCCCGTGAGGCCGAGTTGGAAGCCGCCCGGGTCACCGCCGAGCAGCAGAACGCCGGCAAGAGCCGGTTTCTGGCCAATATGAGCCACGAGCTGCGCACGCCGCTGAACGCCATCATGGGTTTCTCGGACATCATGCGGCAGCGCCTGTTCGGCACCATCTCGGACCGTTACGCGGAGTATGCCGACCTGATCCACGAGTCCGGCTCGCACCTGCTTGAGCTGATCAACGACGTTCTCGACATGTCGAAGATCGAGGCCGACCGGTTCGAGCTGGCCCGGGAGAACTTCGACGCGCGCGAGGCCGTGTCGGCTGCGCTGAGGCTGATGCGCGGCCAGGCCGACCGGGCGGGCGTCAGCCTGCGCGGCGCGCTGCCGAACGAGCCCTTGCCGGCGAACGCCGACCGCCGCGCGGTGAAGCAGATCGCCATCAACCTGGTGTCGAACGCGCTGAAGTTTACGCCGCGGGGCGGGGCGGTGACGCTCACCCTGCAAGGCGCAGGCGAGACGCTGGAGCTGATCGTCGCCGACACCGGCGTGGGCATCGCGCCCGACGATCTGGAGCGGCTGGGGCGGCCCTTCGAGCAGGCCGGCGATCCGAGCCAGAAGGCGGCGGGCTCGGGCCTGGGCCTGTCGCTGGTCCGCGCGTTCGCCCAGCTGCACGGCGGCGAGATGTGCATCGAAAGCGCGCTCGGCGAAGGCGCGACAGTCATCGTCCGCATGCCGGTCCTGAACGGCGCCGCGGTCACCCCTCAGTCCAGGCCGGCGCCCGCTGACGTTTGAGCCTCAGCGGGCGCTGAGGGCGAGGAAGGCGCGGCCGGCCGCGAAATCGCCGACCTCGATATAGGCCCGCCGGACCACGTCGCCGGGAAAGAGATATTCGACCGCGATTGCTTCGCGCGGGTCGAGCCGCGCGAGGTCGCGTGCGGCCTGCGCGGGGAAGCGAAAGGCCCAGCCCCCCCCACCGTTCTTCGGCAGCAGGTCAGCCCCGGCCGGGCTGCGGGCCTCGGCAGGGTACGCCCGAAGCGCGCTGCGCGGCGGCAGGCGATGGTCCAGCGGAAGGCCGCGCGCCGACGTGTTCGGCCCGTCGAGGTATGGCGCCTCGCAGCGCCTGTCGTCGCGCAGCAGGAGGCGTGCGCCATAGGGCGCCTGGCCGTCGGCGAATTCCGCCACAGCGAGCAGCACGCCGGCGGTCTGGCGGCCGGCGAGGCCGAAGGTCATGCGGTCGCGCCCGAAGCGGGCCTCCTGGGCGAGCCGCCAGCGGATGTCGCCCGGCCCCGTACGGTCGGCGCGCCAGCCGGCCTGGTCTCCCGGATAGGTAATCCGCTGCGTGCGGGCGTAGCCGGCGAAGGCGTCGCGCACGCGCGCGGCGGCCACGGCGATGTCGCGCGAGCTGCAGTCGGCGCTCGCGCCCTTGTCGTTGGCCTCGCGTTCCAGCACGCGCAATGCCTGCAAGTCGGCCCCGGACCGGAGTGCAGCCCCGCGCGCCTGCATCCGCGCCGCGCTCAGCGCAGCCGACACGTCGGGCGTGAAAAGGCCGCATCGCGCGTCGGCGGCGGTCATGACCGTACGCTCGTAGACCAGGTCCACGGCCCGCGCGTGCGCAAGGCCCGGCGCGGCCGTCAGCGCAGCGCCCAACAACCCCAGCCATCGAGACGCCGGCCGCGCTTTGCGCGTGCTCGTCATGCGTCTTCTTTTCTGCTGGTCCCGGAGGACCTTTGCGGCAAGCTAAACGCCGGGCCTTGCCGTTCGGTTAGCGGCGCAGAGGTGACAGGACAGGGCGCCTGGGCGCATGGTCCGCCGCCATGTTGCTATCGACGGACATCTGGGTGGGCGCGCTGATCCGGCGCGCGGAGCAGGCAGGCGCCTTTCCGGTCGTCGTCCGCAAGGGCGACGCGCGCGCCGGCGCGGTCCTCCTCAAGGTGCTGAACCGCGCCGAGGGCACGACGCGGCTCTATTCGGAGGCGACCCGGATGGACGGGGCGCAGATCTGGATGCAGCCCGCGCGCTCCGAGCAGGAGGCGGATCTCGACGCCTACATCGAGCGCGCCATCCGCATCGATCCGGACATCTGGGTGGTCGAGATCGACGACCGCGACGGTCGGCATTTTCTCACCGAGCCCGTCGAGGCGGCCTGAGGGCGGACGACCGGCCTCGCCCGCGGAACGAGCGGCGCTCCGACGAATTGGCGACGGGATGAGCCTGTCCGATCTTTCTGTGCCCCTGGACACGGCCGCCATGGAGGCCAAGCTGGTCGACGAGGTCCCGCGCGGGCCGGGATGGCGCTACGAGCCGAAATGGGACGGCTTCCGCTGCCTGGCCTTTCGCGCCGGGGACGCCGTGGAACTCAGGGCCAAGTCCGGCAAGCCGCTCGGGCGCTACTTTCCCGACGTGGTCGCAGCGCTTCAGGCCCTGCCGGTGGACCGGTTCGTTGTGGACGGCGAGCTGACCATCGCCGTCGACGGCGAGTCCTCGTTCGAGGCGCTGCAGATGCGGCTGCATCCCGCAGCGAGCCGGGTGTGGAAGCTCGCCGCCGAACATCCGGCGAACCTGGTGCTGTTCGACTGCCTGATGGATGCGAAAGGCTGCTCGCTCCTCGACGCCCCGCTGAGGCGCCGCCGGGCCGAGCTCGAAGCGCTCTACCGGCGGATGGGCGAGCCTGTGGCCCTCAGGCTCTCGCCTGGGACGGAGGATCGTAAGGAGGCCTGCGCCTGGCTTTCCGAGGTCGGCTCGGACCTCGACGGCGTCGTCGCCAAGCGGCTCGATGCGGCCTACGCGCCCGGCGAGCGGACCATGCTGAAGATCAAGCGGATGCGCACCGCCGACTGCGTGGTCGGCGGCTTCCGCTACGAGCAGGGCGGACGCGACGTGGGGTCGCTGTTGCTTGGCCTCTATGACGTGAGGGGACGGCTCGACCACGTAGGCTTCACCGCGAACATTCCCAGGTCCGAACGGGCCGAGCTGGCCCGCAGGCTCGAGGCCCTGGCCGGCGGATCCGGCTTCACCGGCAATGCGCCGGGCGGTCCCAGCCGATGGTCGCGCGAGCGCTCGGGCGAATGGACGCCGCTGCGGCCCGAGCTGGTCGTGGAGGTCCGCTACGACCACGTCACCGGCGATCGCTTCCGCCACGGAACCAGCTTTCTGCGCTGGCGGCCGGACAAGGACCCGCGCCAGTGCACCTTCGACCAGCTCGGCCGTGAAGGCGGAATTGCTTAAGCCGATCTCGCACGCTACCTGCCGCGCATGACCAATTCCCCCGCCGCCGAAGCCGCCCGTCGGCGCACCTTCGCCATCATCTCCCACCCCGACGCCGGCAAGACGACGCTGACGGAAAACCTGCTGCTGGCCGGCGGGGCGATCCGCGCCGCAGGCGCGGTGCGGGCGCGTGGCGAAAACCGGCGGACGCGATCCGACTGGATGAAGATCGAACGCGAGCGCGGCATCTCTGTCTCGGCCAGCGTGATGACGTTCGACCACGACGGGCTGATGTTCAATCTCCTGGACACGCCCGGGCACGAGGACTTCTCAGAAGACACCTACCGGACGCTGACCGCCGCCGACGCGGCGGTCATGGTGCTCGACGCGGCCAAGGGCATCGAGCCGCAGACGCTCAAGCTGTTCGAGGTCTGCCGGCTGCGCGACATCCCGATCGTCACCTTCATCAACAAGATGGACCGCGAGGCGCAGGACCCCTTCGCCCTGCTGGACGAGATCGCCTCGAAGCTCGCGCTCGACCCGGCGCCGCTGTTCTGGCCGGCGGGTTCGGGCGCCCGCTTCCGCGGCATGCTCGACCTGCGTCGCGAGCAGTTCGTCCCCTTCGCCAAGAAGAGCTCCGACGCCGACGAGGGCCACCCGGAGGCCGTCGCCTTCCGCGGCAACGCCATCGTCAGCTACCTGGACGCCGAGGAGCAGGGCGAGCTGGAGGAGGGCGCGATGCTGGTCCAGGAGGCGGCCAAGCCCTTCGATCCGCAGGCCTTCCTGGAAGGGCACATGACGCCGGTGTTCTTCGGCTCAGCCTTGCGCCACTTCGGCGTCGATCAGCTGCTGGAGGGCCTGGGCGCCTATGCGCCGCCGCCGAAGGCGGTTCCGGCGGTGAAGAACGGCGAGGAGACCCACGTAGCGCCGGGCGACCGCGAGGTCTCCGGCTTCGTCTTCAAGATCCAGGCGAACATGGACCCCAACCACCGCGACCGCGTGGCCTTCCTGCGCCTGACCTCCGGCCGGTTCAACCGCGGCATGAAGATGAAGGTGCAGAACACCGGCCGCCAGCTCTCGGTCAATGCGCCCATTATGTTCTTCGCCTCCGACCGCGAACTCGCCGAGGAGGCCTTCGCCGGCGATGTGATCGGCATCCCCAATCACGGCGTGCTTCGGGTCGGCGACAGCCTGTCGGAGAGCGGGACCCTGCGGTTCGCGGGCCTGCCGAACTTCGCTCCGGAAATCCTCCAGCGGGTGCGGGTCAAGGATCCGCTCAAGGCCAAGCACCTCAAGAAGGCGCTGGAAGGGCTGGCGGAGGAGGGCGTGACCCAGCTGTTCCGGCCGGTGATCGGGGCGGATTTCATCGTCGGCGCCGTCGGCCAGCTGCAGTTTGAGGTCATGGCCGACCGCCTGGCGAACGAATACCAGCTGGAGGTGATCTTCGAGCCCAGCCCGTATGCCGAGGCGCGCTGGCTGTCCGGCGAGCGGGCCGACGTCGAGGACTTCCAGAACAAGCACCGCAGCGCCATGGCCGTCGACATCGACGAGCAGCCGGTGTTTCTGGCCAAGACGGCCTGGGAGATCGGCTACGTCAGCGAGCGCTTCCCGAAGGTGAGCTTGGAGCGCTCCAAGGAACGGGCCTGATCCGCGGCGCCGGGGCGCTGCGTCGCCGTTAGCGCGCGTCGAACGCGCGGGCCTGCCTTCGCGCCACCCGGGCGGGTGTCACGTTGTCGAAACAGGGCCTGGAGCGGCCCTTTACTGTGGATGAGAAGGATCTGTTAACCATACTGAAGAAGTTAAGGGATTGTTAAAGTCGGCGGCTCCGGCTTTGCTATGAGCGTAGTTGTCGCAAGCAGATCGTCCCATGTCGGGACGACTGAGGCGCCGGAGCCACGCCATGTTCGAACTCGGTCGGGAGCTGAAGCGTCTGTTCGGCGCGGAACCGGCGTTCGGCTCAGGCGATGGGCTTACCGGCGGCGACAGCTCTCTGCTGGAGCTTCTCGACGTCAATCTGCTGCTGCAAGAGGCCAAGGCCGCCGACGTCGCCGCTGGCCGGCCGGGGACGGGGGAAAAGTCGGAGCGGCGGATCGAGGCCGCCTTCATCTGGCGCGAGGCCGCTCGGCGCACCGGAGACGTCGTCCACCTGCGCAAGGCGGCCGCGACCGCCGAGGCGGCGTCGACCGGCCTCGATGCCAGCCGCCGTCCGGACCTCTGGGCGCGGGCGCGCTGTGAGCAGGCGCTGTGTGCGCTTGCCGGCGCGGAGCTGTTCGGCGATCTCGGCCTCAACGCCGCTGCGGAAGTGGCGTTTCGCGAGGCGCGGGCCGCGGCCCGCGGCGGCATGGCCGCGGCCCAGGCGGACGTCGGCCTTGCGGTGATCGCCGGGCGCGAGGCCCTGGCGCGCGCGGACGCAATGACCGCGCGGACCCTCGCCGACAACTTCACAGCGCCGATTGCGGCTCTGGAGGCCCTGAGTCGTCGCGCGCCGGCGGCACGCATCTTGGCGAGCGAGGCGCGGTTGATGCGGGCCGACCTTCTGTGCGCCTTCGGCGCGCGGCTGAAGGACGAGAGCCTGCTGGCCCGCGCGATCGACGACGCCGCCGCCGCCGCCGCGCGGCTGAGCCCCGACTATGAGCCGCTGGTCGCGGCGCGGGCCGAGATGATGCGCGGCCAGGCGCTCACCCTGTGGGGCGAGCTGACCGGAGACGTCGAAGCCATCGCCCGCGCCGCCGCAGTGCTCGCCGACGCGGTCGAGCAACTGCCTCGCGACCACAGCCCGCTCGACTGGGCCCGCGCCCAGCTGGCGCTGGCCGAGACGCTGCAGCTGCTCGGCGACGCCTGCGGTGACGATAAGGCGTTCGACCAGGCGGTCACCTGCTATGACCGCGCCAACCTTGTGCTGCGCGAGATCCCCGCCATGCCGCTGCGCGGCGTCGCGGCCAGCGCGCGGGCGGTCTGCCTGTCGCGGGCTGCCGAGGCCACGGGCGACCTGGCCGTGCTCGACATCGCCGAGACGGCGATGAAGATCGAGCTCTCCAGCCTGCAGGCCCGGCGAGATCCGGTCGGCTGGGCGGTGGCGCAGCTGCACCTGGCGCGGCTCTACGAAGCGCGGATCGACCTGACCGGCCGCGACCGCGGCCAGCGCGCCGCAGCGATCGTGGCCCTGGAGGCGGCGGTCGACGTCTTCGCCGACGAGGGCCTCCGCACCCTCACGACCATGGCGGCCGACGCCCTCGAGCGCCTGAGGCTCGCGGCGCGCGCGGTCTAGCCGGAAGCTCCGATCAGCGTCCGCGCCACCAGCGCAGGCCCGCGCGCTCCACCGCCTCCAAGGCGGCGTGGAAGGCCACGCCCATGATCCCCAGCACGGCCAGGGCGGCGATCATCCGGTCGGTCTGCAACTTGTTGCCGGCGTCGAGGATCTGCCAGGCGAGGCCCCGCACGCCGCCGGAGCCGGCGCCGAACTCGGCCACGACCGCGCCGATGATCGCCAGGCCCGCGCCGACCTTGTGGCCTTCCAGCAGAAAGGGAACCGCCGAGGGCAGGCGAAGCCGCGTCACCCGCTGCCAGCGGGTCGCGCCATAAAGGTCGAACACCCGCTCCAGGTCCGGGTCGGCGGCGTGCAGGCCGGTCACGGCGCCGGAGAAGATCGGGAAGAAGGCGACGAGGACCGCAAGCGCAACGATCGCCCGCTCCGGATGGTCGATCCCGGCCCAGATCAGCACCAGCGGCGCGATGGCCACCACGGGCGTGACCTGGATCACCGAGGCCAGCGGCCGGACGGCGCGTTCCAACAGCGGATGCAGGCCGATCAGGATGGCCAGCGCCTGGGCCGCCAGACTGGCGACCACCAGGGCGACGAGCGCCACCGACAGGGTCCGCCAGGCAGCGTCGGCCAGCACCGGCAGGCTGGCGACCAGGGCTTCGGCGACCCTGGACGGCGGCGGCAGGAAATAGGACGGGACGTGCAGGGTCCGGCAGGCGACCTCCCAGGCCGCCAGCAGCAGGGCCGCGAGCGCCAGGGGCGCGGACTTGTCGAACAGCCGGCTCATCGCGCGCCCGCCTTGGCGAGGTGATCGGAGACCCGCTCCACGGTCGCCCGGAAGCCCGGCGTGATCCGAAAGCCTGGCGGCCGCGGCAGGGGCCCCTCGACCGCGATCTCCTCTGCGATGCGGCCCGGCCCCGGCGTCATCACCACCACCCGCGTCGCCATGTAGACCGCTTCCTCGACATTGTGCGTCACGAAGACGATCCCCGGCCTGGAGGCGGCCCAGAGGCCGAGCACGTCGTCGGCCAGCGCCCGGCGGGTGATTTCGTCAAGGGCGGCGAACGGCTCGTCGAGGAGCAGCAGCCGGGGCTCGGTAATCAGTGCCCGCGCCAGCGACACCCGCATCGCCATGCCGCCGGAGAGCTGCGCCGGCCGAGCCGTCGCCGAGCCTGTCAGCCCGACCCGCGCCAGCGCCTCGT
>NZ_DATELG010000032.1:0-2698 GCF_035276905.1 Phenylobacterium sp.
GCGCCGCCGAGCTGGCCGGCGACCTGGTGGGCCTGCTGACCGAGCAGGGCGTCGAGGCCCGGCGGCTGGTGCTCTACGAGACCCGGCCGGTCGCCATCCCTGCGGCGGAGCTTGCCGCCCTGCTGCGCGCCGACGCGGTGCTGCTGCACTCGCCCCGCGGCGCCCAGGCGCTCGCCCGGGTGCTGCGCCGCCATCCGGCGCCGGAGATGCGCGCGCTGGGCCTTTCCAAGGCCGTGCTGAAGCCGCTCGCGCGCGTCAAGCTGGCCGCCAGGACAGCGCCGGCCTTCCCGCTGGAAGCAGCCCTGCTGCAGCTGATAGACAGGGACGAATGAGGCGCGACGCCGCTCCACAGGCGGCTCGGGAACTCGACCCTGTGCAGCTTGTTATCGAGAGTTGTGGGTGGGGGCGCCGCCCAGAGGTGAAGCCATGGGTAGCATCCTGGTCGTCGAAGACGACCTCGCCGTCAGCGACGTGATCTGCGACACGCTCCGGGACTGCGGCCTGGACGTGCAGTGCGTCCGGACGCAGGAGCAGGCCTACGCACGGATCACCAGCTTCCCCGCGCTGGACGGGCTGGTGCTCGACGTGAACCTCGGCCGCGGCGCCACCGGCTTCGACATCGCCCGCTTCGCCCGTCAGGTCTTCCCCGACATCGCCGTCGTCTACGTCAGCGGGAACTCGCCGCCGACCGCGTTCAAGGCCTTCGGCGTGCCGGACAGCGAGTTCGTCGAGAAGCCCTTCACCCCCGACGAGCTGCTCGACGCGGTGACCAGCCGGCTCGTCGTCGACGACCACGGCGTGGCGGTGCCGTTCGTCTAGGAGCGCGGGCTGGTCAGCGGTCGCTCCGCGGCCCGGGGCGTGGCGGAAACCGGGGAGGCGTCGCGGCAGTTGTGGGGCCAGCCAGGAGGCCCCGACATGCCTAACAATTATCAGACTATGTTGATGGACTGGGGGCCGCGCATCGTCGGGGCCATCCTGATACTGATCGCCGCCCATTTCCTCGCCAAGGGAGTCCAGTGGGGGCTCGCCAAGCTCATCGACCGGGTGCCGGGCGTGAACCCGCATCAGCCCGCCGACGCGAAGCGGACGACCGGCTACCAGCTTGGCCAGCTCGGCTATTGGCTGGTGCTGCTGCTCGGCGTGATCGCCGCCCTGACCATGCTCGGCCTCAGCAGCGTGGTGACGCCGCTCAACACCCTGCTGACGGGCGTCCTCGCCTTCATTCCAAACGTGGTCGGCGCAGCCTTGATCTTCTTCATCGGTCTCGTCGTGGCCACGCTCGCGCGCCGGGTGGTGGAGACGGCGCTGAACGTGGCGCACGTCGACCGGGCCCTCGAGAAGACGGGCGTTTCGCAGATGACCGGCGCTTCCGGACTGGCCAAGGCCTCGGGCACGCTGGTGTTTGTGCTGATCGTCATTCCGGTCACCATCGCCGCCTTGCAGCAGCTGAACATCCGGGCGATCTCCGACCCGGCGGTGGCGGTGCTTTCGACGGTCCTCGCAGCCGTGCCGCGGGTTCTGGCGGCGGCCATCGTGCTCGGCATCGCCCTCCTCATCGCCCGTTGGGTCTCCGGTCTTCTCGAGCAGCTGCTGCCGTCGCTCGGCGTCGACCGCAGCCTGTCCGCCCTGGGCCTCGGCCAGCCGCGGCCTTTGGCGACGGACGCAACCCTGGAAGGCGCTCCGCCGACAACGGGGACGGCGAGCGGCATGACGCCGTCGAAAATCATCGCCCGCGTGGTCCTGGTCGCCATCATGCTGTTCTCGGCCGTCGAAGCCGCCCGGCTCCTGACGTTCGGGGCCATCGCGGTGATGCTCGCGCAGATCCTCGAGCTCGGCGCCCGCGTGCTGTTCGGCGGCGCCATCATCCTCGCCGGGGTGATGATCGCCAACTTCCTGGCAGGCCTGGCGCGCCGCTCGTCCGGCGGCGAGGAAGGGATCGCCTCGACCATCGTGCGCTGGTCGACCATCGCGCTGGCCAGCGCCATGGGACTGCGCTTCATGGGCCTGGCGGACGAGATCGTCGTCATCGCCTTCGCCCTGATCCTCGGCGCGGCGGCGGTGGCGGCGGCGCTCGCCTTCGGGATCGGCGGCCGTGAAACCGCGCGGCGCCTGCTCGAACAGTGGACGCAGCGCATGGACACCCAGGCCGGCGTCCGACGCCCGCCCGAGCCGCGTCGCGAAAAGCCGTTGATGTAGCCCCCGGGCGTGGGCCGCGAACCGGCGCCGCCGCTGGCGCCTTGGCGAGCGGCCCAAGGTCCGCTAAATAGCGCCCTCCTCCGCCCCGGCCGGCCTTAAGATTCGGCCGGGACGCCAGGGCCGCCATAGCTCAGCCGGTAGAGCGGCGCATTCGTAATGCGTAGGTCGGGTGTTCGAGTCACCCTGGCGGCACCATCTTCTTTGAAGCCTCCTAACTAGGAACGGTCCCCGGATCCCTGACGCTCAGGCCGCCCCTGGCCGCTCCCTCGGCCGGTGGAGCAGGCGGTAGAGCGCCGGCAGGACCAGCAGGGTGAGCACGGTGGAGGAGACGACGCCGCCGATCACCACCGTGGCCAGAGGGCGCTGCACCTCGGCGCCGGCGCCCACGTTGAAGGCCATGGGGACGAAGCCCAGGCTCGCCACCAGCGCGGTCATCAGCACTGGCCGCAGGCGGGTGACGGCGCCTTCGCGGATCGCCGCGTCGATCGGCCGGCCCTCGCCC
>NZ_DATELG010000033.1:0-3576 GCF_035276905.1 Phenylobacterium sp.
GGATGATCTTGCGGAACTGTTCGGGCGTGGAGAGCCTCGACTGGGCGGTCACGGTGACGTCCAGCTGCTGGCCGGCCGGCTGCGGCAGGCCGCCGATCTCGCCCGCGGCGACCTGGGTGTTCTGCGACTGCAGCGCGGCGACGACGTCGCTGGGCATCAGGCTGAAGCTCGACAGCTTGAACGGGTCGAGCCAGATGCGCATGGCGTACTGAGCGCCGAACGCGTTGATGTCGCCCACCCCCTGCAGGCGGCCGATCGGCTCCTGCATGTTGGAGATGAGATAGTCGCCGATGTCGCCGCTGGAGGCGCGGTCGGTCTCGTCATAGATCGCGACCACGGCCAGGAAGTCGGCGTTCGACTTGGTTACCGTCAGGCCCTGGGCCTGCACCTCCTGCGGCAGCCGCGGCAGCGCCTGCTGCACCTTGTTCTGCACCTGCACCTGGGCGATGTCGGGGTCGACGCCCTTCTCGAAGGTGACGGTGATCGCCACCGTTCCGGCGGAGCTCGATGTCGACTGGAAATAGATCATCCCGTCGAGACCGGTGAGCTGCTGCTCGATCACCTGGGTGACGCTGGTCTCGAGGATCTCGGCCGAGGCGCCCGGATAGTTGGCGCGGATGTTGATCGTCGGCGGGGCGATGTCCGGGTACTGGGCCACCGAGAGCGACAGGATGCCGGCGACCCCAGCCATCATGATGACGATGGCGATGACCCAGGCGAAGACCGGCCGGTCGATGAAGATGCGCGAGATCATCGGCGATCAGCGTCCCGCCGCGGGCAAAGGCGCCGGTGGCGGCGCGGACGGCGGCGAGCCCGCCGGCGCCGGGCGCACCGTCTGGCCGGGCTTGATGCGGATCAGGCCCTCGGTGATCAGCCGCTCGCCGGCGGCGAGGCCGTCGGTGACCAGCCACTTGTCGCCGACGGTGCGGGTCGCCTTGATCTGGCGCAGCGTCGCCTTGTTGTCCGGGCCGATCACCAGGACGGTGGCGTCGCCGTTGGGGGCGCGCGAAACCGCCTGCTGCGGCGCCAGGATCGCATTCCGCACCGTCGCCTGCGACAGCTGCGCGCGGACGAACATGCCGGGCAGCAGAAGGTTGTGCGGGTTCGGGAAGCGGGCGCGCAGCGTCACCGACCCGGTGCTGGGGTCGACCAGCGGCTCGGTGAACTCCAGGCGGCCCGGCAGGGGGTAGAGGGTTCCGTCCTCCAGCACCAGGCGCACGGTCGCGCTGGACGGCATGACGCCGCCGGACGCCAGCTGCCGGCGCAGCGCCACGAGGTCGGTGCTCGACTGCTGGATGTCGACATAGATCGGATCCAGCCGGGCGATGGTGGTCATGGCGCCGGTCTGGCCGCTGGTGACCAGGGCCCCGGTGGTGACCAGCGAGCGGCCGACCTGGCCGCCGATCGGCGCCGGCACCCGCGTGAAGGCGAGGTTGATCTTGGCGGTCTGCAGCGCAGCGCGCATCTGCTCGACCTGGGCGGCCGCCTGCTGGGCGGCGGCGACGGCGTCGGTGTAGTCCTGCTTGCTCACCGCCTCGATAGCCGCCAGCGGCTTGTAGCGCGCCGCCTTGGCCTGCGCGGCGGTGCGGTTCGCCTCGGCGTTGGCGAGGTTGGCCTGGGCCTGGGAGACCGCCGCGCGATAGAGACTGGGGTCGATCTCGTAGAGCGTCTGGCCCTGCTTGACGATCGAGCCTTCCTCGAATCGGCGCGCCTGGATCAGGCCCGACACCTGCGGGCGCACGTCCGAGGTCTCGTAGGCGGAGGTCCGCCCGGCCAGCTCGATCTCCAGCGGCGCGGCCTGGGTCGCCAGCACCACATAGCCGGCCTCGGGCGTCGGCGCCGCCTTGGGGGAATCCTTCCTGGCGCAGCCGGCCGTCGTCGCCAGGAGCACAAGTCCGAACGCGGCCAGCAATTTCGACGGCATGCAGTCCAAGTCCCCGATGGCAGGTCGGGTGCTAAAAGCACTAACGCAGATCTGCGGCAAGGCGAGAGTCATCGCGCCGGCGGGACGCCTGCGGCGCAAAGATTGCAGCTGAAGAAACGTGCGTCAGCTTGGAAACAAGGGCGCGCATCCGCTGTCCCGGCTGTCTTCCATCCGCACCCGCATCCAAGCGATTACCACCGTTTTGCGACGGCAATTTTCACATTACTGGAAGAGCATTAATCTCCTTCAATGTCGGCCAAAAGTCCGTGAAGGCCGGCGCCTTGGTGGGGCAAGTGCATTCATACGAGAGTTGGTATAGCGTGTGCGGCGCCGGTCACGGCGGGAGGAAAACAAGAGTGCATAACAGGGTCATCGTCGCTTACGACGGCTCGCGCGAGGGCCGCACGGCCCTACGGGAAGGCGCTTTGCTCGTTCGCCAGCTCGGGGCCGAGATGTATATTCTAGCAGTTGTGCCCGAGACACCCGGGATGCGTGTGGCCGAGGGCGCCTACGCCGGCGCCATGGCCTACCAGGACGACACCTACAAGACGCTGCTCGAGGAAGCAGTGCGCGGGCTGGGCCGGTTCGGCCTGCAGGTGAAGGGCAAGCTGGTGCGCGGCGAGCCCGCCCAGGAGATCGCCGCCTACGCCCGCGAGATCAAGGCCGACCTGGTCATCGTCGGCCACCGCCGGCAGAACCTGCTCCAGCGCTGGTGGTCGGGTCCGAACGGCGCCTATCTGAGCGACTACCTCACCTGCAGCCTGCTGATCGCCAAGGCCGACATCAGCTACGAACAGTTCTGCCGGGCGATGGGCCAGGAGCCGGAGGTCACGGCCTGAGGCCGGGGATGGGTCTCAGGGCGACGAATTCGGGTCAACAGGTCCCATCTTTCCTCGTCATCCCGATCAGCTCCGCTAAGTAGCGATAACGGCACTGTGCGATCTGCAGCTCCTGAGCCCCTGGAGGGCCCGCGACGCGGTAGACCAAACGATCCTCAAGCGTGATACGGCGCGACCACCAGCCCTTGAGATCGCCGTTAAGCGGCTCCGGCTTGCCCATGCCTTGAAATGGCGTGCGCGCGCATTCTCGGATGAGCCCGTTCAGGCGCTCTAAGGTGTTCGGATCCGAATGCTGCCAATGAAGGTAATCTTCCCAGGCACGTTCAGCGAAGACGAGCTTCAAGGCTCGACCAGCATCTGCTCGCTGCCGCCGCCGGCCTCGAGCTCGGCAATCGACTCGTTCAGGCGCCGTGCATCTTCAGGGCTCTTCAGGAGGTGAAGCGTCTCTTCCATCGCCCTCCAATCGGCGAGGGACACCATAACGACGGCCTCGCCCCGCTTGCGGGTGACCACCACGGGCGAGTGGTCGTCTACGACGCTGTCCATCACTTACTTAAGTTTGGCGCGCGTTTCGGAATAGCTGAGTACGTCCATGGCGACCTCCGGCCGCTCATATGTACATTAATTCGTACAATTTGAAGTCGCGAACAGTTCTGCCGGGCAATGGGCCTCAGAGTCTGACTCATAATGTTTTCGAGGGACATCATGGGTTTGCGATCCGTCGGGCCATGAGTTGAACGGAGGCCATTAGGAGCCAGGCGGTGGAGCTTTCAATGGTCTCCTCGAAGTCCTTGGCCAGTCGCCGGTTGCGGC
>NZ_DATELG010000034.1:0-2526 GCF_035276905.1 Phenylobacterium sp.
GAGCATCTGGACGGGCGGCTGGAGATCCTCGAATGGGCCAAGCTGCGCTCCTGGTCCTCGGTCGACCGGGCGCGGCGCGGCGCGGCGGCCCGCCCCGAGCCCCTGGCGGCCTGACGGCGTCCGATTGACACCCGTCGCGAATTGCTGACAGTGCGGCTGCCATGACGCCGCCCTCGGCCCCGCAACCCGGCGCGCGCGACCGACAGCGCGAGGTGACCCGCGAACAGATCCTGCGCGCCGTGGCCCGCCAGCTCGAGGCCGGCCAGATGGACGACCTCAGCTTCGCCGAGGTGGCGAAGGAGGCCCGCGTCGGCGAGCGCACCGTCTATCGCCACTTTCCCACCAAGGAGGCGCTGCTCGGCGCCTTCTGGTCCTGGATGCAGACCCAGGCGCAGACGCCTGTGGAGCGGCCGAGGCCGGCGCCGGGCATGCCGCGCATCCGCGAGACCATCAAGGCGGTGCGCGACGCCCATCGGCCGATGCGCATCCTTCTCGCCACCGACGCCTGGGAGCCGCAGGTCAACGGCGTGGTGCGCACGCTCACCCGCGTGGTGAAGGAGCTGCGCGACCTGGGACACACCGTCGAGGTGATCAGCCCCGACCAGTTCAAGACCTTCCCGCTGCCGACCTACGCCGAGATCAAGGTGGCGATCGGCGTCTACGAGCCGGTGCAGGAGCGCTTCAAGGCCTTCGAGCCGGAGGCGATCCACATCGCCACCGAAGGCCCGATCGGCCTGGCCGCTCGGCGCATCTGCGTCGAATGGAAGCTGCCGTTCACCACCAGCTACCACACCCGCTTCCCGGAATACGTCTCGGCCCGCCTGCCGCTGCCGCTGGCCGCCGGCTACGCCTACATGAAGTGGTTCCACAAGCCGTCCGGCCGGCTGATGGTGGCCACCCCCACCATGCGCGACGAGCTGACCCAGCACGGGTTCCGCAACATCTCGTCCTGGTCGAGGGGCGTCGACACCGAGGTCTTCCATCCGCGCGGCGAGGGCGATCCGGACGTCTTCGAGGGCCTGGCGCGGCCAATCTCGCTCTACGTCGGCCGGGTGGCGGTGGAGAAGAACATCGACGCCTTCCTGGGCCTCGACCTGCCGGGGACGAAGGTGGTGGTGGGCCCGGGCCCGCAGCTCGAAGAGCTGAAGGCCAAGTATCCCGAAGTGGTCTTTTGCGGCGCGAAGTCCGGCAAGGAGCTGTCGGCCCACTTCAACTGCGCCGACGTCTTCGTCTTTCCCTCGCTCACCGACACCTTCGGCCTGGTGATCCTGGAGGCCATGGCCTCGGGCACGCCGGTCGCCGCCTATCCGGCGCCGGGACCGATCGACATCATCCCGAACTCCGGCGCCGGCGTCTTGGCCCACAGCCCCACCGAGGGTCTCAGGGAAGCCTGCCTGGAGTGCCTGAAGCTCGACCGCAAAGCGGTCCGCCGCTTTGCCGAGCGCTTCTCCTGGCGCGCCTGCGCCGAGGACTTCGTGCGCAACCTGCAGCCCTATCCGGAACCGGAGAAGACCCGCTTCTGGCGCCGGCTGCGGAGGCTGGCGCGGGTCCGGCGCAGAAGGCCGGAAGCGGCCTGACGTTCCTCCCCCGCAAAGCGGGAGAGGAAAGGACGTCAGCCGAACCGGCCGGTGATGTAGTCGCTGGTGCGCGGGGTCGCGGGCCGCGTGAAGACCTGGTCGGTGGGGCCGAACTCGACCATCTCGCCCAGGTACATGAAGCCGGTGTAGTCGCTGATCCGCGCCGCCTGGCCCAGGTTGTGGGTGACGATGACGATGGTGTGGTCGCTCTTCAGCTGGCTGACCGTCTCCTCCAGGCGGGCCGAGGAGATCGGGTCGAGCGCCGAGGTCGGCTCGTCGAGCAGCAGCACCTCCGGGCGCACCGCCACGCCGCGGGCGACGCACAGCCGCTGCTGCTGGCCGCCGGACAGGCCGAGGCCCGAGGCGTGCAGCTTATCCTTCACCTCGTCCCAGAGGGCCGCGCGGCGCAGGGATTCCTCGACGCGGGCGTCCATGTCGGCCTTCGAGAGATTCTCGTAGAGCCGCACGCCGAAGGCCACGTTGTCGTAGACCGACATCGGGAAGGGCGTCGGCTTCTGGAACACCATGCCGACCCGCGAGCGCAGCTTCGCCAGGTCCATCCGCGGGCTCAGCAGGTTCTCGCCGTCCATCAGGATCTCGCCCTCGGCGCGCTGGCCGGGGTAGAGGGCGTACATGCGGTTGAGCGTGCGCAGCAGGGTCGACTTGCCGCAGCCGGAGGGGCCGATCAGCGCCGTCACCTGGTTGCGGGCGAAGGACACCGACACCGACTTCAGGGTGCGGGCCTTGTCGTAGAAGAAGTCGAGGTTCTTGACCGCCAGCTTGACCTGATCCTGCGGGATCGGCGCGATGCTGACGTCGAGGTTTTCGGCTTTCATCGTGTTCATGAGCGGCGGGGCTCCTGGGCGAGGGCGCGGGCCAGCACGGTCACGCCCAGGACCGCCGCGGCGATCAGGAGCGCGCCCGCCCAGGCGAGGCGGCGCCAGTCATC
>NZ_DATELG010000035.1:0-2449 GCF_035276905.1 Phenylobacterium sp.
CATGTTGAAGTCGAGGCATCGAGCTTCACCGTCGTACATACTATAGTGGATAAACTCACCGTCGCGGACCAGTCAACGGTCGCGCATGGACATGCGGCGGCTGGTGGGGCGGAATGTCCGCAGAGCCCGAGAGGCAGCGGGGTTGACCCAGGAAGAACTCGCCGAAAAGTCCGGCTTCACCCAGCAGTACCTCTCCGGACTGGAGACCGGTAAGCGCAACCCAACCATCGTTAGCCTCTATGAGCTAGCGCAGGCCTTGGGCGTATCGCATTTGGACTTGGTCAAGCCGGACAACCAGTCGTGACCTGCTAGGCCGAAGCGCTGGGCTTTGACGTGGCGGCGCACATCTCGCGCGGCCGCGGCCCAGCTAGTACTACAGTTGCATGTAGCGCTTGTAGTGACTGAGCGTGGCCGCCGCCTGATGCCGTCGTCGCCATAATGACCATGCCAGGACGAAGGGCGTTCGGGTGGGCGGCCGGATGAGCAGCCGGGCAAGCAGATAGCGGATCTCGGGCACGCTGGGCACGAGAGCGGCCATGCGGATCAGGCGGCGATTGGCTCGGCCGGACTCGTTTCGTTCGGTTTGCTCCATGCGCTGCGGCGAAGATCGGCCGACAACTTGGAGAGGAACGCTAAGGCGGCCATGCAGAGGCTCATGTGCCGATGCCAGCCATGCCAGGAGCGCGCTTCGCAGTGATCCAGGCCGAGATCGTCCTTTGCGCGCTCAAAGCACTCCTCGACCGCCCACCGCAGTCCGGCCACCGCGGCGAGTTCGGCGAGCGTCGTGCCGGGCGGAGCGAAGGCCAAATAGTAGGTCTTCTCGGCGGATTTCGAGCGTTTGCGGCGCACGAGCAGCCAGTATTCGAAGCCCTCGTCAGACGTCCACGGCCGCCGGATACGGGCCCAGTCGTAGAGCCGCGGCCCCTTCGCGCCCTCGCCGGCGGCATGGCAGGCCCAGTCCTGCGGCGTCAGTTCGCCGGCGAGTTCCTCAGGGCAGGTCTCCTCGAAGTTCCACTGTCCACCCTGGCGCATGGAGTGGGCCCCGCGCACCGCCAGGACATAGGGCTGATGCCGCGCCTCGAGCATGCGGCGAAGGCTGCTATCGGCGCCGTACACCGCATCGCCCAGTACGTAGGCGCAGGGCACGCCGGCCTCCAACGCCGCCGCGATCATCGCGCGAGCCATCTTCGGCTTGGTCACGAACTCGACCTCGGCCGGGATCGCGGCCCGCTCGCAGCGAGCCGTGTCCTTCGTCCAGCTCTCCGGCAGATAAAGCCTGCGATCGATCAGCGCCTGGCCGTAACGGCTCGCGTACGCCAGAAACACCCCGACCTGACAGTTCTCGATGCGCCCGGCCGTCCCTGAGTACTGGCGCGCCACCCCGGCGGAATGCTCGCCCTTCTTCACGAAGCCGGTCTCGTCGACGATCAGCACCCCATCCGGGTCGCCCAGCGCCTCGACCACATAGCCGCGGACCTCGTCACGGAGCTCGTCGGCGTTCCAGCAACTGCGCCCGAGCAGCGCCTGCATGCGATAGGGCCGCTCCGCGCCTGCCTGCTCGGCCATTAGCCAGCCCGTCTTGCGCTCAATCCCCGACAGCAGACCATCGAGAAACGCCGAAGCCGTCTCCCGCAACTGCCGGCGCGGCAGAACTCGGCCAACCCGCGCCTTCACCGCCGCGAGCTCCCGTTCCCAGGCCAGCAACGATCCCGACCATGCGGCGACAGACATCAGCTGATCCCCCTCAAGACCCGAGAGGGAATCAGAAACTTCGCCCTACCGCAACTGTAGTACTAGAGCGCGTTGAGATTAGGTGGAATAGCCTGAGTTCCTGAGATAGCTGGCGCACTCGTCCGGCGGGAAATCGTCGAGGAGGGCGCCGGCGGCCCCAAGCAGGGCGTCATAGGATCGCGCCTGGGCCTTGCGGAGCCCGTGTTTGAGCTTGGCGAAGACCTGCTCGATCGGGTTCAGGTCGGGGGAGTATTTCGGCAGGAAGAGCAGCTTGGCTCCAGCCTGGCGGATGGCGCGGCGGACCTGCTTGCCACGGTGACTGCCGAGATTGTCCATGACGACCACATCGCCGGGGCTGAGGGTCGGGACCAAGAAGGTCCGCACATAGGCCAGGAAGCTCTCGCCGTTGATTGGCCCGTCGATGACGCACCGGGCCGCGAGGCGGTCGTGGCGCAGGGCGGCGAGAAAGGTCAGTGTGCGCCAGCGGCCCTGCGGTGCCTTGGCGACCAGGCGCTTGCCACGCGGCGCACGACCATGGGTGCGGGTCATGCTGGTCTTGGCCCAAGTCTCGTCGATGAAGACCAGACGCGTGGGATCAAGCCGGCCTTGGTACTTCTTCCACTGCGCTCGCCGCCTCGCCACGTCGACGCGGTCCTGTTCGCTGGCGTGCAGGCTTTTTTTTGAAGCTGATGCCCTCGTGTTCGAAGAAGTGCCAGAC
>NZ_DATELG010000036.1:0-6099 GCF_035276905.1 Phenylobacterium sp.
CTAAGAAAACGTCTTCCGCAGAAGATTTAAATTGACGTCAGGCGCGGCTGTGTAATCTTCCATGGAAATTCATAAAGGGGGAAACACATGCCGCGTTGGTGCTTACTTTCGACTTTGCTGGCCGGCTCCGCACTCGCCGCGCCAGCTGTCGCGGCGGCGCAATCCGCGGCCGCACCAGCCCAGCCCGCAACCTCGGCCGAATCGAAGGCTCCGACGGCGCTCGAGGAAGTGATCGTCACGGCCCAGAAGGTCACGCAGAACCTGCAGGAGGCGCCCGCGGCGATCGCGGTGGTGAACCGCGAACGGCTCGTCGCCCAAGGGGCCACGGACATTCGCGCAGTACAGTTCATGGTGCCGAGCGTGCGGCTGAACAAGCAGCAATCGAACGTGCAGATGTTCATCCGCGGCGTCGGAATCGCCACCGACGCCCCCAGCCTCGACCTGGGCGTGGCGCTGACCGTGAACGGCATGGAGCAGTTTCGCGAGGCGACCGGCGCGTCGATCTTCGATGTCAATCGGGTCGAAGTGCTGCGCGGGCCGCAGGCCACCACCTACGGCTCCAACGCCGCCGGCGGGGTCATCAGCGTCGTGACGGAACGGCCGTCGAACGACTACTCCGGTCGCGCCGTCGCCGAGATCGGGAACTATGACAGGCGCTACCTGTCGCTCGCCCAGAACCTGCCGCTGGGGAAGGACTCCCAGTTGCGCGCCGCGTTCAACTACATCAAGCACGACGGTTATGCGGGCAACGGCCTGGACGACGAAGACAACATCGCCGGTCGGCTGACCTTCACGACCAAGCTCGGCGATGCTGCGGACCTGATGCTGTGGGGGGGCATTTATCACGCCGGCGGCAATGGCGACGTCGGCTACGCTTCCCCTTTCAAGAATAAGGACGATCCCTGGAAGCAGACCTGGGATCCACTGGCGACCATCGCCTTCACGCCCGCGCAGCGAGCCCATAAACGCGACATCGACATCTACCATTTGGGCGGCGAGCTGAACGTAGATCTGGATGGAGTGAGGCTTACCTACATTCCAGGATTTATCTACAGCAACCATCAGGGACATCTGGTGATCGATACCGGTCCCGCGCGTATCCTGTTCGAAGAAGTCAACTCGCGCCATCAGTACACGCAGGAGCTGCGACTCGCGAATTCCAATTCGGACGCAAAGCTTCAGTGGCTGGTCGGCGCCTATTTTTACGACCTCAGCACGCACGCCTTCCGGACCGTGGCGGGCAACCGCTCGTTCGACATTTCAGAGCAGCCGAACAAGTCCTATGCCGCCTATGTCCAGGGAACCTACGCGCTGTCGGATGCGCTTCGGCTGACGGGCGGCCTGCGCTACAGCTATATCCACAAGGAGGCGCAGGGAAACGGGTTCCGGCCGGGACTGACGGGGGCGGCCGTTCCCTTCACGGCCGATTTCAGCTGGACCCACGCCGACTGGAAGGTCGGCGTCGAGTACGACGTCAACCGGGACTCGATGCTCTACGCGAATGTTCAGACCGGTTATCTCGGCGGCGGGGTGAACTTCTTCACCTCACCGACCCAGTCGAACGAGGTGAATCCCGAGAAGCTTCTGTCATACGCCGTCGGATCCAAGAACACGCTTCTTGACGGCCGCATGCGCCTTAACCTGGAAGCCTTCTACTACGATTGGAAGGACTATCAGGTTGGCCTGTTCAACGTGGCGGCGGGGACGAATATCGTCTTCAATGCGCCGAAATCGCAGTCCTACGGCGTGGAACTCGACATGCAGATGGCGTTGACGTCGCATGACGAGCTGTCGTTGGCGGCCGGATACTTCCACGGTGAATTCAAGGACTTCATCGTGCCGCGGGGCGTGAGCAGCCCTGTGCGCGCCTACGACTTCACCGGCTTTGCGCTGCCCTTCGCCCCCGACTGGTCAGCGACGCTCCACTACCTGCACACCTTCGATCTGCCGAACGGCTCCACCATCGACGCCTCCGGACAGGTGCAGGTCGCCTCCAAGTTCTGGACAAGCTTCACTCATGGGATCACGCGTTGCTCCAGTGTTCCGGTGACGGTGCTGGCGCAATCTGCCTGCGTCGACACGGGGACCCTTCAATCGGCATACGGGCTCGCCAACGCAGACCTGACCTGGCACGCGCCGGACAAGCGCTTCAGCGTCGGCCTCTGGATCCGCAACATCACCGACAAGGCGGTCCGCACCAGCGGCGGCGACGGAGGCATGACCTCCGCCGGTGTCGTGACGACCTTGGCGGCCTCGACCCTCACGCCGCCGCGGACGTTCGGGGTGCGCCTGGGGGCGAGCTGGTAAGGCGCGCGGGCCGGCAAATCACGTCCCCGGCGAGCAGGGCCGGCCCAGTTCTGGGCCGGCCCTTTTTCTATGAATCGGCCGGCACGGGCGTCGCGAGCGGTCTTCCGGCGTAGAAGGCCGCCAGGTTCGCCAGCAACATCTCCGTCATTTTCGCCGTCGACTGGAGGGTGCCGCCGGCGATGTGGGGGGTGGTGATCGCGCCCGGCGCGTCAGCCCACCTTGCCGGGGGGGTCGGCTCCGCCTCGAACACGTCGAGCGCGGCGCCCCCCAGGCGGCCCTCGTGCAAGGCCGCCAGCAGGGCATCCTCGTCGATCAGTTGCCCCCTGCCGACATTGACGATGAGCCCGGTGGGGCCGACGGCGTCGATCACCGCCGCATCGATCAGGTGTCGATTGGCTGGATCTGAGCGCGCACAAATCGCCAGGACGTCGGCGCCCCGCGCCAGCTCGATCAGCGAGGCCGCGCGCGGCCAGGGGGCCTCGGGCTTGGGCCGCGGCCCCCACCACGCCACATCCATGCCCAGGGCCCGGGCCAGCGCCGACAATTGCGCGCCGATATCCCCAAGGCCGACGACGCCCAGCCGCGCGCCGGCCAGCGATCGCCCGACCATGGCCTGCCCGGGGCGCCATTCGCCGGCGCGCACGCGCCGGTCTCCGACGACCACGTTGCGAAAGGCGGCAAGTATGAGGGCTATGGCGAATTCAGCCACCGCGTAGGAGGTGGCCCCCGGCGCGTGGCTTACCAGCACGCCGCGTCGCCTCGCCGCGCCGATGTCGATCGCGTCGTAGCCCGTCGTGTAGCAAGCGATGAGGCCGGCCGAGGGGCAACGCCCGAGCACGCCTTCGACGTCCTCGTTGCCGAGGCACACGATGGTCCGTACCTGCGGAAAATGCTGATCGGACCCGGCCTCCCAGGCTCGGACCACGGAATAATGCGGCTGGAGGCTCGGCTCCACGAACTGCAGGGCGGGCGTGGTGATCAGGATCGTAGGCTTTTGGTCAGTCACGGCGAGCCCCCTGTTCGTCCTGCTCCATCTAGATCATTTGTTTCTTCCACGGAAGAGTCGGGGGCCGAAAACTCGGCGACGCGGCCGGTTCCGCGCTTGACAAAGGAAATCCCGAACATGATCTTCTGCGGAAGATCATTAGCAGGTTCATCGCACATGACGACGGCAGCCGAAAACGACCGCCTTTGCCGAGTGGGCCCTGGCACGCCCATGGGCGAGGTCATGCGCCGATACTGGACGCCGTTCGCGCTGTCCAGCGACTTGCCGGAGGCCGACGGCCCGCCGCTGCGCGTGCGGCTTCTGGGCCAGGATCTGGTGGCCTTCCGCGACACCGACGGGACCGTCGGCCTCCTCAACGAGTACTGCATGCACCGGGGCGTCTCGCTGGCGCTTGGACGCGTCGAGGATGGCGGGATCCGCTGCCTCTACCACGGCTGGAAGTTCGGGGCGGACGGAACCATCCAGGAGACTCCGAACCATTGCGATCCGCGCTTTCGCGCGCGGCTGAAGGCTCCGGCCTACCCGGTGGAGGAATGCGCAGGGCTCCTGTGGGCCTACATGGGACCGGCGGAGAAGAAGCCGCCGTTCCGGAGCTTCGCCTTCATGGACGCGCCGGAGGCGAACCGCACCATCATCCGGATCACCCAGCGCGCCAACTACCTTCAACTCGTGGAGCAGGGCTCGGACAGCTCCCACGTCGGCGTATTGCACAGCAACGACGCCCGGCCGGGCTGGATGGCCAGCACCTTTTCGCCCAATCCGGACGTGCTCAATCCGGCCGCCTTCGCGGTGGAGGACAACGCCCCGGTTCTCGAGGTCGAGGAGACTCCTTTCGGGCTCCATTACGCCGCCTTCCGTCAGGCCAATCGCAGCGGCGCTCAACTGGCGGACGACCAGCCGCGGCACGTGCGGATCTATCCCTACCTGATGCCGACGGTGCGCTTCATTCCCGCGTCCGCCGTGCTCTTCACGGTGTTCGAGGTGCCGGTGGACGACACCACCACGACCTCGTTCCTGGTGATCCACGGCGCCGCGGCGGTCGATCGCGCCTACCTGAAGAAGATCCTTGGGCTTACCGACGAGCGGTTCTGGTCGGAGGACAACAATCTCTTCCGTGCGTCCTGGGAGAACGGGATGGGCCAGGATCGCGAGCGCATGAAGGCGAGCTGGACGGGATTGCCGGGCGTGGCGTTCGAGGACGCCATCATGGGCATCGCCGCAGGCCCGATTTGCGACCGGACCGCCGAACACCTCGTCACCGCCGACGCCGCCATCGTGCGGGTCCGCAAGCTGCTCCTCGACTCCGCCGACCGCGTTGCGGCGGGGCAGGATCCCGTGGGCGTCGCCTATCGAGATTGCCGAACGCTGGCCGCGTTCGACGACGTCCTCGCGCCGAACCAGCGCTGGCAGGACCTGGTGCCGCAGCATCTCGCGGCGCCGCCCGCGCCGGTCCAGGCGTGAGATCGTTCGCATGACCCAACTGATCCGCCGTCGCGAGGACGGAGCAGCGCAAAGTTCGCCAAACATGACGGAGGCGGAGCGGCAGACCCGCGTCGACCTCGCGGCCTGCTACCGCTTGATCGCCCACTTCGGGCTGAACGAGCTGACCTACAATCACATCTCCGCCAGGATTCCCGGCGGTGAGGAAGAAATTCTCATCAATCCGTTCGGACTGATGTTCGACGAGGTCTGTGCGTCCAACCTCGTCAAGGTGGATCTGGCGGGAAGGGTCATCGACGACCCGACGGGGCTCGGAATCAACGAAGCGGGCTACGTGATCCATGGCGCTGTCCACGCGGGCCGGCCCGACGTGATCTGCGTGATCCACACGCACACGCCCGCGGGCATGGCCGTGTCGGCCCAGGCCGAGGGACTGTTGCCGCTGACCCAGAACGCAATGATGTTCTATGAGCAGATCGGCTACCACGATTATGAGGGCATCGCGGTCGAGCTCGAAGAACAACGCAGGTTGGTAAGCGACCTGGGTCAGCACCGTGCGATGATACTTCGAAATCACGGGCTCCTCGTCGCGGGTCTTTCCATCGCCGAGGCGTTCAATACGATGTATTTCTTGGAGAACGCGTGCCGCGCCCAGGTCTCGGCCATGGCCGGGGGGCGCCCGCTGAACTTCCCGAGTGAAGACGCCGCCCGCAACGCCGCCGCCATCGCCCGTGAGCATGGCCTGGCCGCCGCTGAGCGCGATTGGCCGGCGCTGCGAAGGTTGGCCGACCGCCTCGATCCCTCCTACCAGAATTAGGCAGGGGACGGCGGTTACCGGGGGAGGCGGGCGGTCCGCCGGCTCGGGTTGGCGCCGTTGGCGGCCGGCTTCCGGGGGCCGACGTGAAGCGCGGCTTGGCTATTCAGATGCGAGGGGCGGCGCGTCGGCAATATCATGCGCACGCGTTATGACTTTTCACGAAATAAGCAATGGATTGCATGGTTGGGCTGCGGCATCCTCTTCAACAGGAGGGGCTCGATGACGCAGGTCCGGGGCCGAGGTCGCCCGCCGTTCCGACGCTTCCTGCCACCGGTTCGCCTCTTCGGGTGCTGAGCTTCCCGAGTCGATCGGGCGCCCGCCGCGAAGGAGACTGGAATGAGCGAGATTACCGGACGCTGTCTTTGCGGGAAGATCTCGTATAGCGCCAAGGGCGCGATGGTGTTCGTGGCCTGCCAATGCCGTGACTGCCGCTACGTATCGGGCGGTGCAGCCGCCAACGTCCTGCTCGTGCCGACGGAACAGTTCACGCTGTCGAGCGGCGGCGACCTCGTGCAGGGCTATACTGTAG
>NZ_DATELG010000037.1:0-8469 GCF_035276905.1 Phenylobacterium sp.
GGCGGAGGCGGCGGGGCGAACGAGTAGCGCACGCCGAGCGTCACCGACGAGTCGCGGACGTCGCCCTGGAAGGTGCCGGGCTGGTAGCCGCCCGGCGCGGTGCCGGCCGACGCGAAGTTCAGGTCGGAGGTGCCGAGGTAACGATAGGTCAGGTCGACGGACAGGCGATCGGTCGCATGCCACGCCACGCCGGCGATGGCCTGCCAGGCGAAGGCCGTGTCGTCGTCGTTGATGACCAGGTTCTGGATCGCCGGGTTCGTGCCGGAGATCACGCCCGGGACGTTCGACAGCTGGCCATTGGCCTTCAGCTTGACGCGCGCGGCGCCGACGCCGGCGCCGATGAAGGGGTCGATGGCCGACTGCGGCATGATGTCATAGATGACGTTCGCCATCAGGGTCCAGGCGTTCTCGCTGCCGTCCGGACCGCCGCAGGCCGGCGCGGCGGCGGAGCGGATGACGCGCGGCGAGCAGAGCGCCACGGGGCCGGGGCCGCCGCTGTTGATGACCGACTTCAGGTCGCCGTTGCGGTAGCCGAGCTCGCCTTCGATCCGCCAGTGGCTGTTCACCTGGTAGCCGAGACGGGCGAACGCGGTCCAATCGCTGTCGGCCTTGATATCGAACGAGCTGCCGCCGGAGGAGTTGAACTCGGAGGTTTCCGGCCAGTGGTAGCCAGCGTCGACGGCGCCATACCAACCGACTGGATTGTAGTCGGTCTGTGCGGCGGCGCCCGAGGCGGCGAAGATCGCTGCCAGGGCTGCGCCCGTCAGGAGTTTGAACTTCATTCTCAGAGCCCTCTCGTTGCCCTCAATGCTGCGGCCAATTGACCCAGCACGCTTATAACAAGGCCGACTGTTTGCGTAAGTGTCACCGAAGCCACACTCCGAACGCAAATTTCGCCGACCAGACGAACCCAAGCCAGGACGCTATGTGAACATAGCCCCGGAAATCAACTTCCAGGGGAGGACCAGCACCTCCGTATGAACGAAACCGACGCGCTTGGCTTGCGCCGGTAGATCAGGGGCTTCCTCACGTCTCTTGGGAACAACTTGGCGCGGCCGAATCGCTGGTGACCGCACCTCGTCCGATAGACTGGCATTTTCTTGTAAAGAGACAAGGTTGACGCAGATCTCTCCAGGCGGCGAAGGCCCCCTCCAAGGGCGCCTCGATCCCCAACCTGGACGTGTCCACGCTCGCCATCGCACCCGTTCCGGAACCCAGTCGCAGCGGCCAAAACGCCCACAGCGACGCTTTAGTTCCCCGCCCGGCCGTGCACGGATGATGTTTTCCTGCCCCATTTCGGGCGCCGGTCGGGCAGCTGAGCCTTGAGGCAAAGGCGCATGGCGACGCTGGCCGCTTGCCTCGGGGCGTTTAGGCGTTAGACAGCCCGCCCATGCGGCGCGGGCGCGACAGCAAAGGTCGAACCGGCGGGCGAGCGCTTGTCGCCGCCTGGGTGGGCGTGCTCGCCCTGCTCGTCCAGGCGCTGCTGCCCGCCGCCGCGATGGCCGCCCAGGCCGGGACGGCCCGCGGCGAACGGATCGTCGTCTGCACGCTCGCAGGCGCGCGGACCGTCGTCGTCGGCGAGCCCGACAAGAGCAGCCTGGCGAAGCACGGCAAGGGCTTCGCCGGCCTGCCGTGCCACGACTGCCTGGCGGCGGCCACCGCCGCGCTGCCGACGCCGGAGCCGGTCATCGAGCCGGCCAGCTTCACGATCTCCCAAGGCGAGCACGCGCCCGAACGCAGCTGGGCGCCGCGGCTCGCCCGCGGCCCGCCCCGGCCGCCCGGCCAAGGTCCGCCACAGTCCTGAACGCAGCGCTTTAAGCCCGCGCCGGCTCGCGCCGGCGCGCCCGATCGTTCGTTCAGGATTCTCGCAATGTCAGCCTTCTTCCGGGCGCTGGGCCCGGCCGCCTTCCTCGGCGTTTGCCTCGCGCCGCATTCCGCCCTCGCCGACGAGCTCGACGCCGCGCCCGTCGGCCCGGTCGTCGTCACCGGCCACGCCGGCGAGGACTTCCTTGCCATCGCCACCCAGACGGTCCGGGCCGAGGAGATCGCCCGCACCGTCAACGCCGTGACCGTCGAGGACACGGTCCGCTACCTGCCCAACCTGTTCGTCCGGCGCCGGCACATCGGCGACACCCAGGCGCCGGTGACGACGCGCACCTCCGGCGTCGGCTCCTCGGCGCGCAGCCTGGTCTACACCGACGGGGTGCTGCTCTCGGCCCTGATCGGCAACAACAACTCCAACGCCTCGCCGCGCTGGAGCATGGTCGCGCCGGCGGAGGTCGAGCAGGTGCAGGTCGCCTACGGCCCGTTCTCGGCCGCCTATCCGGGCAACTCGATCGGCGCGGTGATCGCCATCACCACCCACACGCCCGCCCGGTTCGAGGCCGACGCCGGCGTCACCTACGCCAGCCAGAGCTTCAAGCAGTACGGGGTGAAGGACACCTATCCCAGCTACACCGTCCAGGCCGACGCCGGCGACCGCCGCGGACCGGTCTGGTGGCGGCTGAGCTACGCGCACATCGACACCCGGAGCCAGCCGCTGAGCTACGTCACCGCCACGCCGCTGCCGCAGCCGGCCGCCTCGGCCACGACCGTCACCGGCGGGTTCAACGACCTCAACCGCACCGGCCAGCCGATCGCGGTGATCGGCGCGGGCGGCCTGGAGCATCAGCGCCAGGACCTCGCCAAGCTCAAGCTGGGCTGGGACATCACGCCCAGGCTGCAGGCGAGCTGGCTGCTCGGCTACTTCGGCCAGAGCGACGACGCCCACGTCACCAGCTTCCTGCGCGACGCCTCCGGCGCGCCGGTCTACGCCGGGACGGTGAGCCTGAACGGGGCCAGCTACAAGCTCGCGCCCAGCGCCTTCACAGGCGGGCTCTACAGCCTGGATCAGGCGCACTGGATGCAGGCGCTTCGCTTCGCCGGCCAACCGTCGCCCGCCTTCAGCTGGAAGGCGGCCGCCAGCCTCTACGACTACCACCGCGACCGCCAGCGCTCGCCCGACGCCCTGCCCGCAGGCCTCACCGGCGGCTCCGGCGCGATCCTCGACATGGGCGGCACGGGCTGGAAGACCCTGGACCTGGAGGGCGACTGGCGGCCCGGCGGCGAGGCCGCCGCCCACGCCCTGCGCGCCGGCGCGCACTACGACCGCTACGAGCTGCAGAGCCGCAAGTTCGCCGCCGCCGACTGGATCTTAGGCGACGAGGGCGCGCCGAGGAGCGCCTCGCTCGGCAGGACCGAAACCTCTGCGTTCTGGCTGGAGGACCGCATCCGGCTGGCGCCGCCGCTCGACCTCACGCTCGGCGCACGGCTGGAGCACTGGCGCGCGTTCGACGGGCGGAACTGGTCCGCCACCCCGGCGCTCGACGTCAGCCAGCCGGAGCGGTCCCGCACCGCCCTTTCGCCGAAGGTCGTGCTCGCCTGGCGGGACGCCGGCTGGCGAGCGTCGGCCTCGGCCGGCGTGGCCTACCGCTTTCCCACCGTGACAGAGCTCTACCAGCAGGTCACCGTCGGCCCCGACCTGCGCTCGCCCGACCCCAACCTTACCCCCGAGCGGGCGATCTCGACGGAGCTGTCCGTGGCGCGCGACTTCGGGCCGGCGCGGCGCGACACCGTGCGGCTGTCGGTCGTCACCGAGGACGTCGCCAATGCGCTGATCTCGCAGAGCACGTCGCTGGGGGGCTCGGCCCCGGTAAGCTTCGTGCAGAACATCGACAAGGTCCGGTCCCAGGGCGCGGAGCTGGTGGTCGAGGCGCACGACGTGCTGACGCCCGGCCTCGACCTCTCCGCCAGCGCGACCTACGTCTCCTCGCACATCGCCCGCGACGCCGCCCTGCCGCCGGCCGAGGGCAAGCAGACCCCGCAGATTCCGCGCTGGCGCTGGACCGCGGTGGCCACGTGGCGCGCGACGCCGCGGCTGACCCTGACGGCGGCCGCCCGCTACAGCGACCGGGTCTATGGCGCGATCGACAACAGCGACGTGGTCTCGCACACCTACCAGGGTTTCGACGGCTACTTCCTCGCCGACGCCCGCGCGGTGTTCAGGCTCAACGACCGTTGGTCCGCCGCGCTCGGCGTCGATAATCTCACCGACCGGCGCTACTACCTCTTCCACCCCTTCCCCGGGCGCACCGTGATCGCCCAACTCTCCTACGCTCTGGGAGCCGATTAACAGCCCCGGCGCTTTGCCCGACGGAGATTCCGATGAAGCTCGCCCTGCCCGCCGCCGCAGCCGCCCTGGTCCTGGTCGCGGCCCCGCTCGGCGCCGCCCGCGCCGCCGAGATCGAGGCGGTGAGGCCGTGGAGCCGGCCCGCCGCCGTCGGCGGAACTGGCGCCGGCTATGTGACCCTGGTCAACCACGGCAAGAGCGCCGACGCCCTCGTCGGCGCGGCGTCGCCCGACGCCGCCAAGGTCGAGATGCACGCCGCCCGCATGGCCGGCGGGGTGATGAAGATGACCCCCGAAGCGCAGACGCCGATCCCGGCGAACGGCCAGGTCAGCTTCGCGCCCGGCGGCCGGCACCTGATGCTGGTCGGGCTGAAGCGGCCGCTGAAGATCGGCGACAAGGTCCCGGCCACCCTGAAGTTCGCCAGCGGCGCCACGCTGAAGGTCGACTTCGTGGTGCAGGCCCAGGCGCCGGCCGCCTCTGGCCATATGCGGGGGACGGACCATATGCCCGGCATGCCGGGCATGTGAGCTCCGCGTCCCCCTGCCCCGGCCGGATACCCGAAGCCTGACAAAAATATAACGTGTGAGATCATCCGGACGCGCCAAGGTGCGCGCCGATCCGCCAGTCGAGAGACCCGCACGATGAAGACCTTCTGGCTCGCCGCCGCCGCGGCGGCCGCCCTGTCCGCCGCCGCTCCCGCGTTCGCCGAGGCGGGGGCCGCCCTTCCCGCCCAGACCGCGGGCGCCGCAAGCTCCCTCACCGAAACGCCGCGGATGGGCCCCTGGGGCTTCGACATGGCCGGTCGCGACACCTCGACACCGCCGGGCCAGGACTTCTTCAAATACGCCAACGGCCGCTATGTGCAGCAGCTGGAGATCCCGCCGGACCGCTCGCGCTACGGCGCCTTCGACCGGCTGCAGGAACTGTCGCAGAACCGTATGCGCGCGGTCCTCGAGGCGGCGGCCAACGACGCCTCCGCCAGCGGCGGGCGGGCCAAGGTCGGCGCCTTCTACCGCAGCTTCATGGACGAGCCGCGACTGGAGGCGATCGGCGTGGGGCGCCTGGCCCGCGACCTCGACAAGGTCCGGGAGATCGAGACCAAGAACGACCTCGCCCGGCTGATGGGCCGCTCGCAGCTCGGCTTCGGCGGCAGCTTCTTCGGCCCGGGGATCAGCGACGACGCCAAGGCGCCGATGCGCTACGCGGTCTACCTGGGCCAGGCGGGCCTCGGACTGCCGAACCGCGACTACTATCTGAAGCCCGAGTTCGCGCCGAAACTCGCCGCCTATCAGGCCTATGTCGCCCAGATCCTGGCCTTGGCCGGCTGGAACGACCCGCAAGGCGCCGCCAAGGCGATCGTCGCCATGGAGACCGAGATCGCCCAGGTCTCCTGGACGCTCGAAGAGCGCCGCGACGACTCCAAGACCTACAATCCGATCGCCGTCTCGGAGCTGGCCGCCTTCGCGCCCGGGTTCGACTGGAAGGCCTTCCTGGACGGCGCTGAGCTGGGTCAGGTCCAGCGGGTCGTGCTGCAGGAGAACACGGCGATCCCGAAAATCGCCGCCATCTACGCCAGGACCCCGCTGGAGACGCTGAAGGCCTGGCAGGCGTTCAGCGTCGCCGACCAGGCCGCGCCCTATCTGTCTCAGGCCTTCGACCAGGCGCACTACCAGTTCCGCGAGAAGACCCTGCAGGGCCAACCCCAGCAGCGGGCCCGCTGGAAGCGCGGGGTCAGCCTGGTCGACGCGCAGATGGGCGAGGCGCTCGGCAAGCTCTACGTCGCCCAGTACTTCCCGCCGCAGAGCAAGGAGAAGATGCTGGAGCTGGTCTCCGGCATCCGCGAGGCGATGAAGGGCCGGATCGAGAGGCTCGACTGGATGAGCCCGGACACCAAGGCCAAGGCCCTGGAGAAGCTCTCCAAGTTCAGCGTGAAGATCGGCTACCCCGACAAGTGGCGCGACTACTCGGCGCTGACGATCAAGGACGACGACCTCTACGGCAACGTCGAGCGCGCCTCGGCCTTCGAATGGAACCGCCAGGTCGCCCGCCTCGACAAGCCGGTGGACCGCACCGAGTGGGGCATGACGCCGCCGACGGTGAACGCCTACTACCAGCCGACCCGCAACGAGATCGTCTTTCCCGCCGCGATTTTGCAGCCGCCGTTCTTCGATCCCAAGGGCGACCCGGCGGTCAACTACGGCGGCATCGGCGGGGTGATCGGCCATGAGTTGACCCACGGCTTCGACGACCAGGGCCGCAAGTCCGACGGCGACGGCATGCTGACCGACTGGTGGACGCCGCAGGACGCCGCCAAGTTCGACGCCCGCGCCGCGGTGCTCGGCAAGCAGTACTCGGCCTTCGAGGTGCTACCGGGCGCCCACGTCAACGGCGGCCAGACCATGGGCGAAAACATCGCCGACCTCGGCGGCCTGTTGCTGGCGCTCGACGCCTACCACGCCTCGCTGAAGGGCCAGCCAGCGCCCGTCATCGACGGCATGACCGGCGAACAGCGGGTGTTCCTCGGCTGGGCCCAGGTCTGGCGCGGCAAGCTGCGCGAGGACCGGCTGCGCCAGCTGCTGGTGGTCGATGTGCATTCGCCGAACGAGGCCCGGGTCGACGTGCCGGTGCGCAACATCGACGCCTTTTACCAGGCCTTCGGCGTCAAGCCCGGCGATGCGATGTACGTCGCGCCCACCGATCGCGCCCGAATCTGGTGATGGATTACCTCACGTCCCTTTAGGCGGAGGGGCAGTGCGCCCACGGCGCGCTGTGTGGGGAAGCGGGATAAAGCAGCGAGGGTGTCCGCTCGCCCAAGATTTCCCCACCCCCTGCTCGCTTCGCGGTCATCGCCCTTCCTGGAAACGACGGAAGAGCGCCCGGGACATCGAATGACCTTGGCGGCGCGCCGATCCCATGACCTCCTGCCGCCACTCCCCTCAATCGCCTTACGTCCAGTTTGGGTGATTTGCGTGGTTGAATGGCTTTTTTGATATTTTTGTCAGAATTTTGCTTCAGGCAAAATTTTGGCCCGCCGCGAGGGTGAGCGGCGGGCCAAACAGAGCTTTCGCTCTAATTAAAAGGGCGTTTCCTCCCCGAAACGCCGGAGACTTCAGGCTGTGTGCGCCCTCGCGTCTCTCGCAAGAAGGAGGAAACGGCAAAATTTCCGTCGAGTCAACGGCTCCAACAACGTTGTTGGAATGATGATTTCAAAAAATCGCGTTTTCTAGCTTAAAAGACGCTGCTTTTTGACCGTCACGTCAAAGTTCGCCCGCGTAGCGCGTCGTAGGCCGGCGACACAACTTCGAAGACGAAGTCCGGACGCGAAGCGGTGACCGGGCCAAGTCCCGCGGCGGTCAGCGCCGCCGCCGCCGTCGCGACCTCGGCGGCGTCCAGCAGGAGACCGTAGGGCCGACGCGAGGCGCCCGCGGCAACCAGCGCGTCGACCACCGCGCCCTCGCACGCGTCGCCCGTCGCCGGCCAGGTCAGGGTGGCGCTGCGCAGGGCGTTGGCCCGCGCCTCCACCAGCCGCAGCAGACGCTCCGCCGCGGCCAGCCGCTTCGCGTCCCACGGGGCGGTCAGGCTGGCGGCGAGTTGCGCCTGGCTCCTCAGGATCAGGCCGTCGGCGAGCACCTTCAGCCCGTTGGCCGCGAGCGTCGCGCCGGTGGTCGTGATGTCGACCACCAGCTCCGCCGCCCCGGTCGCCGGCGCCCCCTCGGTCGCCCCGCTGGATTCGGTGATTCGGTAGTCGGCGACCCCGTGGCGGGCGAAGAAGGTGCGGGTCTGAACAAGGTACTTGGTCGCCACCCGCATCCGCCGGCCGGTCCGGGCGAGATGCTCGTGCGCCACGTCTTCCAGATCCGCCATGGTGTCGACATCGAGCCAGCTCTTCGGCGCGGCCACCACGAGGTCGGCGCGGCCGAAGCCCAGCGGCCGAAGCAGCATCACGCGCCGGTCGACGTCCGGCCCGCGCTCGCGCAGCAGATCCTCGCCGGTCACGCCGAGGTGGACCTCGCCCACGTCCAGCGCCTCGGCGATGTCGCCCGCCGACAGCAGCCGCACCTGGGCCCCGGGCAGGCCCTTCAGATCGGCGACATAGCCGCGCGCGCCGCCGCTGACGGACAGCGACAATCCGCAGTCGGACAGCCAGCCGTCGACCTGCTCCTTCAGGCGGCCCTTGGACGGAACTGCGATGATCAGTGGACCGCTCATGCCTCGCCTCCCGCGAAGGCGCGCGCCGGGCGCACCATGCAGCCGACCGCCCGCGCGCCGGCCGCGCCGCCCAGCCGGGCCAGCAGGCCGTC
>NZ_DATELG010000038.1:0-16476 GCF_035276905.1 Phenylobacterium sp.
TCGCCCGGCGCACGCAGGTCGAGGTGGAGCGCTGCCGCGTCGTCCTGACCGTGACCCAGGAGGTCGACGGCTACGCCTGCGAGCCCGCCACCGGCCAGGGCGAGGCGCGGTTCCGCTTCGTGGTCGGTCTCTCGCCGATGCGCCAGAACGACCTGGGGCCCGACCTCTACCAGGGACCGCAGACCTGGGCCATGCAGCTGCCCTGGCGGCCGGGCGCCGCCTTCGGCTTCGCGCCCGGCCCCGACACCTGGCACGGCTTCGAGCCCCGGATGATCCGCGACCTGCGCGCCTCGCTGGTGGTGGATTACCTGGAGCCGTGAGCTCTCAGGACGTCCGCCCGACCTCGGCGTCGTACTCCGCGACCTCCGTGCGCTCGAAGTAGCCGCCGGTCTGGAACGGGCTGCATTCCAGGAAGGCCTGGGCGCGGGCGAAGCTGTCGGTCTCGATCAGGGCCAGGATTCCGATCGGCTCGCGCCGGGCGTCGCGCAGGTAGCCGGCGTTGACGATCCGCAGGTTCGGCTGGGCCAGGTGGGCGCTGAGCGCCGCCTCGAAGGCCGCGTCGCGCGGAGGCACGGGCTGTTTGAGCAGGCCGATGACGGTGAAGATCACGAAGGCGCTCCTCTTCAGGCTGTGAACCGGCGGGTCCACTCCAGAAAGGCTTCGAGATAACGGCGCAGGTAGCCGGCGGTGGGCTCGTCGATCAGCCGGCCGTCGGCGTCGAACTTCTCGTGGGCGCGGAAGACCAGCAGCTCCGGCTGCGGCATGCAGTAGGAGTTGGTGAACTCGAACGCCTGGCGCAGCTGGCTCTGGCCGCGCGCGCTGCCGGTCATCCCCGGCGAGGCGCCGATGAGGCCGACCGGCTTGCCGGCGAGCGCGGCGGACTGCGGCGGCCGCGACGCCCAGTCGACGGCGTTCTTCATCACGCCGGGGACGCCGTGGTTGTATTCGGGCGTCACCATCAGCACCCCGTCGGCCTCGCGGATCGCCTGCTTGAAGGCCGCGACGCCCTCCGGGTCGCCCTCGGCCTCGACGTCGCCGTTGTAGAGCGGCACCACGGCGAGATCGAAGGCGGCGATCTCCAGGCCCTCGGGCGCCAGCTCCTGGGCCGCGCGCAGCAGCGAACGGTTGAACGAGGCGCGGCGCAGGCTGCCGGCGAAACCTAAGACGCGGATCACACTGCCCCCCTTTAGACTGGCCATGTATCAAGTTCCCTTTCGACTGCGGGCGCCGAGGCCGGCGGCGGCGGGATCGCCGGCTCGGCCGCCGGCTCGCGGCTGAGGAAGGCGTGGACTGCGGCCACCGCCTGGGCCCCTTCGCCGACGGCCGCGGCGACGCGCTTGACCGAGCCGGAGCGGATGTCGCCGATGGCGAACACGCCGGGCAGGCTGGTCTCCAACGGATGCAGCGCGCCGACGCCGGCGCCGGTGGCGATGAAGCCCTTGGCCTCCAGCTCGATCCCCGAACCGGCGAGCCAGTCGGTGTTGGGCTGGGCGCCGATGAACAGGAAGAGGTGGCGGATCGGCTCGCGGGTCTCGCGGCCGGTGCGCACGTCGCGCCAGCGGAGCGCCTGCAGCACCCCGGCCTTCCCCTCCAGCGCGCTGACCTCGGAATAGGGCGCAAGCTCGATGTTCGGCGTGGCCTGGATCCGGTCGATCAGGTAGCGCGACATGCTGGCCTCCAGGCTCGGGGCCCGCACCAGGATGGTGACCTTGGCGACCTTGCCGGCGAGGTAGACCGCCGCCTGGCCGGCCGAGTTGCCGCCGCCGACCAGGGCCACGTGCTGGCCCGCGCAGAGCTTCGCCTCCAGGGGCGAGGCCCAGTAGTGGACGGAGCTCGCCTCGTATTGCGCCAGGTCCTCCAGGCCGAGCTTGCGGTAGCGCGCCCCGGCGGCGATCACCACCGCGCGGGCGCGGGCCTGCTCGGCGTTGGCGAGCGCGATCGCATAGCCGCCGGCGGGATGGGCCGCCAGGCTCGCCGCCTCGTCCGGGATGGCGATCTCGGCGCCGAACTTGCGGGCCTGGTTGTGGGCCCGCGCCATCAGGGCGATGCCGCTGATCCCGGTCGGAAAGCCCAGGTAGTTCTCGATCCGCGCCGAGGCGCCCGCCTGGCCGCCGAACGCGCGGCAGTCCAGCACCAGCACCGAGAGCCCTTCCGAGGCGGCGTAGACCGAGGCCGCCAGCCCCGCGGGACCGGCGCCGATCACCGCCAGGTCGTAGACCTTGTCCGGGTCGAGCGGGCTCACCAGGCCCAGGCAGCGGGCGACGTCGGCGTCGGCCGGATTGCGCAGCAGCGAGCCGTCCGGGCAGACCACGATCGGCAGCTCGTCGTGCGAGATCCCGAAGCGCTCGACGATCGCCGCCGCCTCGGGATCGCGGCAGGTGACCAGCCGGCGCAGCGGATGGCCGTTGCGCATCAGGAAGCCCTCGATGCGGCGCGCGCCGGGATCGTTCTCCGGCCCGAGCACGATCGGGCCGCCGGCGCCGGTCTCCAGCAGGCCGACCCGGCGCAGGATCAGCGCGCGCATGATCCGCTCGCCCAGTTCGGCCTCGGAGATCAGCACCGCGCGCAGCTGCTCGGGCGGGATGACGATCGCCTCGACCGGCTCGGCGGCGACGGAGTCGACCAGGGCCGGCCGGCCGGTCAGCTGGGCGAGCTCGCCCATGAAGGCCCCGGCGTGGTGCTGGACGATCAGCTCCAGCCGGCCGCCCTCGGGCGCGAGGACGTCGACCGAGCCGGACAGGATCACGTTCATGCCCTGGCCGACGTCGCCGTGCCGGTAGAGGTGTTCGCCCGCCGCATAACGCCGGACGGTTCCGAAGGCGCGCAGGCGGTCGATCTCGCTCGAGGCCAGCGTCGGGAAGGCCTGGTGGCGGCGCGTGTCGATGGTGGTGGATGGCGACATCGGCATGGCCTCTCCTGGCCGTGGCCGGCGGGACCGGCGGTCGGCTGAACGCGAGATGGTTGCGAGCCGCCAGCATGCACCCGCGCGCGGGCTGCGTCGAACCACTTGCGGCGGAAACGCGGAACCGAGCGCTGCGATCGCGCGGCGGCGGTCGGAATCCTCGCGAACAGGTCCCACGCGTCTGCGGCGATCCGTCTGACGCCGAAGCATCCGCACGCCGGTTCCGCGCGCGGCGAGGTTTCCTATGTGGCTGTCGAGGCGGTCGGACCCAGGGCCTCAAAAGCAGTGTCGCGACGCTGCGTATGGTCTAGCTTGCCGGCGGCGGACAGGGACACGAGAGGAGCGGATGAGAGCGATCGTTTGTGCGGCGACGCTGGCGGCTTCGACCCTCGCCATGGCCGCCGTTGCAGCCGAGACCGCGGACGTGCCTTCACAGCGGAGCGCCGCCCCGGCGGCATTCTCCGTCCAGACCACGCTGATCGCCGACATCCTGAAGAGCGCGAGGGCCAAGGCGGTGCTGGAGAAGCAGCTGCCGGGCCTGCGGCCCTTCTACGGCCGCATCAGCGACCTGACGCTGGCCCAGGTCGCCCAGGCCAGTCATGGCCTGCTCGGCGACGCCAAGCTCAAGGCAGTCCAGGCCGAATTCGACAGCATCCGCTAGACCATTCGCCGCCGAAGTGGAGGCCGGTTCGGCGCAGAGAATGGTCTAACTTCAAGAACTTATGAGCGTTCGGCGGTTCATTCGAACCGCCGAACGCTCTAGCGGTAGGGCCGCCTTCCAGTCAGAGGGGCTAATGATTTCGAAAGCTCGAAGCGCGACCATGCGGCCGTGCAGCAGGTCCTCGAACTTCGACTGAGTCGAGAACGGCGTTCGACACGGCGGCTTTCGCCATCGCCACGCGCGGAATGCTTGGAAGCCGGCAGGACGCGGATCTGCGACGAACAGCCACGGCGACGCCGTGAACGCTATCGACCAGAGCGCGTTAGGTGGCCCGCATGAAACGCTTGCCCTCTTGGATCGTCTACGCCGCCCTGGGCCCGGTCAGCGGCACGCTGACCGCCGGCATCGTGCGCAGCTGGCGCAAGGGCGAGCGGTTGCTCGCCGCCCTCTACGCCATCGCCTTGATCGAATTCTTCACCTGCGCGCCGCTGGCGCTGAAGCACATGGCGAGCATGACCGGCGTCGGCTGATCGGGCCGCTTCCGAGCAACCAACGCGCCCCGTTCGACCGCCAGCAGGCGGCTGGGGTCGATCAAGCGTATGTCATCGCAACTGCTGATTGCTTTGCTTTCGCTCCCCGGTGAAGGTGGGCCCGCTCGCAACCATGCGATCCGGCGGTGGACGGGATGGCGAACGGACGGCTCATGCTGGCGATGCTGGTCGCGCTCGCGGCTGGAGGGTGCGGGGCGCGCAAGCCGCCGCCGCCGCCCGCGCCGACGGTCGCCGCGGCCCATCCGCTGCAGCGCAACGTCGTCGACTGGGACGACTATGTCGGCCGCTTCGAGGCGATCCAGAACGCCGAGATCCGCCCCCGCGTCTCCGGCCAGGTGACCCGCATCGCCTTCAAGGAAGGACGAGAGGTCAAGAAGGGGCAGTTCCTCCTCGAGATCGATCCCAGGCCCTTCCGCGCCGCGCTGGCCCAGGCCCAGGGACAGGCGGCGCGCGCCGAGGCCACCCTGGCCAATGCGCGGACCGAGCTGGCGCGCGCCAAGCTGCTGTTGCAGACCCGCGCGGTCAGCCAGGAGGAATACGAGCAGAAGCTGGCCGCCGAACGGTCGGCGGCGGCTGACCTGAGGGCGGCACAGGCGGCGGCCAGGTCGAGCGCGCTGGACCTGGAGTTCACCACCATCCGCGCGCCGATCACCGGCCGGGTGTCGGACAAGCGGGTCTCGATCGGCGACTTCGTGACCGCCGGCCAGACCCTGCTGACCACCGTGGTCACGGTGGATCCGATCTGGTTCAGCTTCGACGGGGCGGAGAGCTTCTACCTGAAGTACATCCGCCAGCAGCAGGCCGGCGAGCGGGAGTCGTCGCGCACGGCGCCCAATCCGATCGACATCAAGCTGGCCGACGAGGCCACCTACAACTGGCACGGGCGGATGTCGTTCGTCGACAACGCCATCGACCCGACCTCCGGCACGATCCGCGCCCACGCCACGGTGGCCAATCCGAAGGGGTTCCTGGTGCCCGGCATGTTCGGCCGCGCGCGCCTGCTGGGCTCGGGGGCCTACAAGGCCATGCTCATCCCCGACGAGGCGATCGTCACCGACCAGACGCGGCGCTTCGTCTACGTGGTCGACCCGGGCGGCAAGGTCGCGGTGCGCAACGTCGAGACCGGGCCGTTGGTCGTGGGGCTGCGGGTCGTCACCAGCGGTATCGGGTCAAGCGACCTTGTCGTGCTCGACGGCCTGGCCCATCTGCAGGGGGGCGCGAAGGTCAATGCGCGGGTGACCCAGATCAATCCGCGCGCCGCCGACGACGCGCCGACCGCGACGCCGGTCGAGCCGCCGCAGCCGCTCGAAGCGACCGCTCAGTAGGCCGGCCGTGCGCTTCCCGCACTTCTTCATCGACCGGCCGATCTTCGCGGCGGTGCTGTCGACGCTGATCGTGCTGGTGGGGGTGATCTCCTATCCGACCCTGCCGGTCGCCCAGTACCCGGAGATCGCCCCGCCGACCGTGGTCGTGAACGCGTCCTATCCGGGCGCCTCGGCCGAGACCCTCGCCCAGACGGTGGCCACGCCGCTCGAGGAGTCGATCAACGGCGTGGAGAACATGATCTACATGTCCTCCTCGTCGACCGGAGACGGCGCCGTCTCCATCACCGTCACCTTCCGCCAGGGCGCCAACATCGACCAGGCGCAGGTTCTGGTGCAGAACCGCGTCTCCACGGCCGAGCCGCGGCTGCCCGACGAGGTGCGCCAGATCGGCGTCACGGTGCGCAAGAACTCGCCCGACCTCCTTATGGTCGCGACCCTGATCTCGCCCGACGGCTCGCTGCCCCAGCAGTACCTGTCGAACTACGCGACGCTGCAGCTGCTCGACCGGATAGCGCGGGTGCCCGGCGTCGGCGCCGCGCGGCTGTTCGGCGGGCGGGACTACAACATGCGGGTCTGGATCGACCCGGACCGCGCCACGACGCTCAACCTGACCGTCGACGAGATCGTGGCCGCGGTGCGCGCCCAGAACGCCCAGGTGGCCGCCGGCGCGGTCGGCCAGCCGCCGTTCAGCCACGGCGGCACCGCCTTCCAGCTCAGCCTGCAGGCCAAGGGCCGGCTCACGACGCCGGAGGAGTTCGGCGACATTATCGTCAAGCGCCTGTCCGACAGTCGCGTCATACGCTTGCGCGACGTCGCCCGGATCGAGCTGGGCGCCCAGGACTACAGCGTCGACGCCTTCCTGAGCGGCAAGCCCACGGTGGCCATCGCCATCACCCAGCTGCCGGGGTCCAACGCCCTTAGCACCGCACAAGCCGTGCGCCACGAGCTCGACGAGGCGGCGAAGAGCTTCCCGAGCGGAATGATCTACCGAGTTCCCTACAATCCGACGGAGTACATCGCCGCGTCCATCGACGCGGTCGAGCACACCCTTTTCGAGGCGGTGCTGCTGGTCGCTTTGGTGGTGATCCTGTTTTTGCAGAGCTGGCGTGCGGCGATCATCCCGATCGTCGCCATCCCGGTCTCGCTGATCGGCTCGTTCGCGACGCTCGCCGCCTTCGGCTTCAGCCTCAACAACCTGTCGCTGTTCGGCATGGTGCTGGCGATCGGCATCGTGGTCGACGACGCCATCGTCGTGGTCGAGAACGTCGAGCGGCTGATGGAGCACGAGGGCATGACCCCGCGCGAGGCGGCGCACGCGACGATGGACGAGGTGTCCGGCGCGCTGATCGCCATCGCCCTGGTGCTGATCGGCGTCTTCCTGCCGACCACCTTCATCCCCGGGATCTCCGGCCAGTTCTACAAGCAGTTCGCGCTGACCATCATCAGCGCGACGGCGATCTCGGCCTTCGTCTCGCTGACGCTGTCGCCGGCGATGGCGGCGCTGGTCCTGCAGCCCAAGCACGGCCGCGAGCCGGCGGCCGGCTGGCGCGGCGCGCCGGCCCGCTTCGCGCGCACCTTCAACCGCGGCTTCGACTGGCTGTCGGAGCGCTACGGCCGCTACACCGCCCGCGCCGTGCGCGCGCTGGCCGTCGTCGGGATCGCCTACGCCTGCCTGATCGGCCTGGCGCTCTGGCGGTTCTCGGCCACGCCCGGGGGCTTCATCCCTGCGCAGGACCAGGGCTACCTGATCGGGGCGGTGCAGATGCCGCCCGGCGCCTCGCTGCAGCGGACCACCGAGGTGCTGGCCCAGGCGCAGAAGATCGCGCTCAACAACCCCGCCGCCGCCGACACGGTCGCCTTCGCCGGCTTCGACGGGGCGACCTTCACCAACGCCCCGAATACGGCGGCGATGTTCGTCGCCCTCAAGCCCAAGGGCGAGCGCGCCAAGGGCGACGAGGTGGCCAACCAGTTGCGCAGCGAACTCGGCAAGATCACCGCCGGCAATATCCTGGTGATCGCCCCGCCGCCGGTGCGCGGCATCGGCACCGGCGGCGGCTACAAGATGATGATCGAGGACCGCTCGGGCGCGGACCTGCGGGCGCTGGAGGCGGTGGCCGGGAAGATGGCCGGGGCGGCCAACCAGACGCCGGGCCTGAAGAGCGTCTTCACCCCCTTCAACACCCGCACGCCGCGCCTGTTCGCCGACATCGACCGCGAGCGGGCCGAGAAGCTGGGCGTGCCGGTCGAGGGCGTCTTCGCCACGCTCGGCACCTACCTCGGCTCGACCTACATCAACGACTTCAACTTCCTCGGCCGCACCTTCCGCGTCACCGCCCAGGCCGACGCGCCCTACCGCGACGCCGGCGCCGACGTCGCGCGCTTACGCACCCGCTCCGACTCCGGCTCCATGGTGCCGCTGGCCTCGGTGATGAGCCTGCGCAACGACAGCGGCCCCTACCGGGTGGTGCGCTACAATCTCTATCCCGCCGCGGAGCTGCAGGGCGACACCGCCGCCGGCTATTCGAGCGGCCAGTCGCTGAAGTCGATGGAGCGGCTGGCGGCGCAGATCCTGCCGCAGGGCTTCGCCTACGACTGGACCGAGCTCGCCTTTCAGCAGAAGCAGGCCGGGAACACCGGCGCCATCGCCTTCGGCCTGGCGGTGGTGTTCGTCTTCCTGCTGCTCGCCGCCCAGTACGAGAGTCTGGTGCTGCCGCTGGCGGTGATCCTGATCGTGCCGATGTGCCTGCTGGCCGCGATCCTGGGCGTCAACCTCATGCGGCTCGACAACAACATCCTGACCCAGATCGGCCTGGTGGTGCTGATTGGCCTGGCGGCGAAGAACGCCATCCTGATCGTCGAGTTCGCCAAGCAGAACGAGGAGCACGGCCAGGAGCGCCGTGAGGCCGCGCGCAACGCCGCCGCCACGCGTCTTCGGCCGATCCTGATGACCTCGATCGCCTTCATCCTCGGCACGCTGCCGCTGGTGATCAGCAACAGCCCGGGTTCGGAGATGCGCCAGGCGCTGGGCGTCGCGGTCTTCTTCGGCATGATCGGCGTGACCCTCTTCGGCCTGCTGTTCACGCCGGCTTTCTATGTCATCAGCCGCAACCTCGGGGATTGGGTGGGCTCGAAGCTGAGGCGCGGCCGGCCGTCCACGGCGGCGGAGCCGGCGGAATGAGGCGCGCAGTCCTGTTTGGCGCAGGCCTTTTCGGTGCGGCGGCGCTGCTGTCGGGCTGCATGGTCGGGCCGAGCTATCGCACCCCGCCCGCTTTGCCGTCCGCGGCGCTGAAGCTGCGCGAGGCGCAGGCGGCGCACGTTGCGCCCTCGCCCCTGCCGCCGCGCTGGTGGCGACTGTTCGACGACTCCGACCTCGACCGGCTGATCGAGAAGGCGTTGGTGCACAACACCGACCTGCGGCAGGCCGCGGCCAACCTGCAACGGGCCCGCGCGGCGCTGGCCGAAAAGGGCGCGGCCCGGCTGCCGACCGGTACGGCCAGCGCCGAATACGACCGCGAGCGCACCGCCGCGCTGGGGCTCGGAACCTCGGGGACCGGCGGCCTGCGGCCACTGACCACCGACTTCTACAGCCTGGGTTACGACGCCTCCTACGAGGTCGACCTGTTCGGCGGCGTGGCGCGCTCGATCCAGGCGGCGCGCGCCGACTACCAGGCGGCCCAGGCCCAGGTCGACGCCGCGCGCGTCGCGGTCGCCGCGGAGACGGCCAGCGCCTATGTCGACGCCTGCAGCTTCGCCGCCCAGGCGGCCGTGGCCCGCGAGACCGCCCGGCTGCAGGCGGACACCTTCGACCTCACCAACCGGATGTTCGAGGGCGGGCGCAGCACCGAGCGCGACGTGCAGCAGGCGCGCGAGACCGTCGAGCAGGTGAACGCCCAGGTCCCGACCTTCGAGGCCGAGCGCCGCGCTTCGCTCTATGCGCTCGCCGTGCTCACCGGCGATCCGCCGGCCGAGGTCGACGCCGCGGCCGCCCGCTGCGCCGCGCCGCCGTCGACGAAGCAGCCGATCCCGGTCGGCGACGGCCAGGCGCTGCTCGCGCGCCGGCCGGACGTGCGCGCGGCCGAGCGGACGCTGGCGGCCGACACCGCCCGGATCGGGGTGGCGACCGCCGAGCTCTATCCGAGCATCACGCTCGCCGGCTTCGTCAATCTCGGCGCGCCGAAGATCGGCGACCTGAGCCGGAACCAGGCCTTCACCTATTCGGTCGGGCCGCTGATCAGCTGGAACTTCCCCTTCAACGGGGCTGCGCGCGCACGGGTGCGGGAGAGCCGGGCGCAGGCCCAGGCCTCGCTCGCGGCCTTCGACGGAACGGTGCTGCGCGCGCTGCAGGAGACCGAGCAGGCGCTCGCCCGGCTGAGCGGGGCGATCGAGCACGAGCGGGCCCTGGCGCGCGCCGCCGACGCGAGCCAGCGCGCGGCCGAACTGTCCGAGACCCGCTTCCGCGCCGGGTCGGACAACTTCCTGCAGCTGCTGACGGCCGAGCGGGACAGGGCGCAGACGCGCGCGGCTCTGGCGCAGGCCCAGGCCGACCGCGCCCAGGACCAGATCAGCCTCTTCAAGGCGCTCGGCGGCGGATGGGAGGCGGCGCCCCAAGTCGCCGCCGCCCCCTTGCCGCGGCGCTGACGATGTCCCGCAAAGGACATGCGCTTCACTCGCAGTTGAATCGCAACCCGATCGCGTGAAGCCCACGCTCCGCCGCCCTTCAGGCGGGAGCTCTGCGCCATGGCCATGATCTACGGTTCGATCACCTTCGGCGACACGTCCGGGGACCTGACGCTGCGCGAAGTCGGGGCGGCGCAGACCTTCCAGCTCCAGCTCGGCGACGACGCCACCCTGGTCGGGGACGCGAACGCGTTGCTCAACCACGCCACGGGCGGCGCCGACACCTTCGCGGTGAATACTACCGGATCCCTTACGATCGTGGGCGACGCCTTCAACCTGGCGAACCATGCGCTCGGCGGAAACGACGTTATCCGGGCGTTCGCCACCATCAATCTGGAGATCTACGGCGACGGCTTCACCATGACCGACCACGCTCGCGGCGGAGCCGACACCATCGCCGTCAACGGGGGGCTCTTGTCGGCGATCGGCGTTGGCGACGCCGAGACGATGATCGGCTTCTCGGTCGGCGGAAACGACACCATGACCGCGGCGGGGACGCGGACCCAGGTGCATCTCTACGGCGACGCGGTGAACATGGGCGGCTACGCCCGGGGCGGCGACGACGTGCTGACCGCGAATAACCCGGGGCCCGTTCTCTATGGCGACGCCCGGGTGCTGTACGGCCATGCGCACGGCGGCGACGACCTCCTGACCGTGCAGGGCGCGCCGATCGGGGCGCCGTTCCCCACCACCACCACCGTGTATGGCGACGGCGAGCAGTTGCTCGGCCATTCGGTCGGCGGAGACGACACCCTTGTCGGTTCGACGAACCAGGACATCATGTACGGCGACGCCGCGGTGGTGGGGCCGCACGCCAGGACCGGCGCCGACCTTTTCGTCTTCAGCCCGTCCAACGGCCACGACCAGATCATGGACTTCGAGCCGGGCAAGGACCGCATCGAGCTCCAGGGGTTCGGTTTCGCCGGCTTCCAGGACCTGGCGAGCCATTTCCAGACGACCGCCGACGGGGTGCTGATCAGCTTCGACACCCAGGACGACATCCTCGTCCGCAACGTCGCCGTCGCCCAGCTGCACGCCCACGACTTCGTCCTGGCCTGAGGCGCGGCCGGAGTCGAAAGCCTTCAGCCTGCGATCACCCAGCCGGCGGTCGGGCCGAGGCTGGCGAGCTGAACGTTCTGCAGAATCATCTCGCCGCCGTTGCCGAGGTCGATGCGCACGTCGGCGCCGGATTGCGTCGCGCTGAATTGCAGGGAGGCGGCGACTTCGATCCGATCGCCCTGGGCAAGGTTGAAGTCGGTGACGGTGTCGACGCCGGCGCCCGCGACGAAGGTGTCCGCGCCGCCCCCGCCGGTCAGGGTGTTGTGGCCGAGGTCGCCGAAGATCACGTCTGCGCCCGCCCCGCCGGTGATGACGTCGTCGCCCTGGCCGCCGCGCAGCGTGTCGCCGCCGGAGCCGCCCTGGATGACGTCGTTTCCCAGGTTGCCGTTGATGACGTTGTGGCCGGTCGATTGGGCGGCGTTGACCAGGTCGTTCCCCTGGCCCCCCAGCAGCCAGTCGCCGATCTGCGAATGGCCGACGATGGTGTCGTCGCCGGCGTTGCCGTTGACGCGGTTGAACGCCGCGCCCGTGGTGATCAGGTCGGCGCCCGCGCCCCCGAACAGGACGTCGTCGCCCGCGCCGCCGGTCAGCGTGTCCGCGCCGTCGAGGCCCTCGACCGTCGCATCGCCTGCCGGGGCCGTCAGCGCGTCGGCGCCCGCGGTTCCCATCGCCAGGGACGGCGCGCCGGCCGGGTTCCAGCCCAGCACGTCGAGGACCTGCAGGTCGGTCGGCGACATGAAGGTCGCAAGGCCCGCGCCGCCTCCACCGAAAGCATCGGTAATCGTATTGTCCCAGTCCGCCAGGTCGAAGCCGTCGAAGACGTGCAAGGCGTTGACCGAGCTGTGGAAGGCGAGCGCCGAGACGTGGGCGCCGTCGAGACCGAAGAAGGTCGTCACCCCGTCCGATCCGCCGGTGTCGTCGCGCTGGCCCGACGCCGCGAAGCGGAAAAGGTCCATCGGCGCCCACAGCGTGTCGGCGAAACCGAGGCTGCCGATGCGGCCGAAGACGCCCTCGGTGATCTCGTGCTCGATCGCGCCGACCACATCCTGGCCGAAGCTCCAGGCCAGGTTGCTGTTGAGGGTCACCGTGTCCTCGACGCCGGCCTGCGCGCGCGCCAGGCCCAGCGCGTTCGCCTCCGCCAGCGGGACCTCGAAGCCTGCGCCGCCGGACGGGTCGGCGGCCGGCAACCCGCTCACCGCCAGCAGGTCGTCCGCCGTCGTGGCGTGCAGGCGCAGGGCGCTCGCGAACGTCTGGTAGCTGACCTGGACGGCGGAGAAGGCGTTCTCGGCGGCGTCCGAGGCATGGAGCGGCGCATAGCTGAAGGCGACGTTGATCGTCACCGCATTGGTGAAGTCGCTCTCGAGCTCGTGCTCGGCGGTGACGATGGCGTTGCGATAGGCGGAGGTGACGCTGGCGTCATAGGTGTTGACGAACACCAGGCCGCTGCCAGGCTCGGTGACGCTTTCGCTCGCCAACGCCAAATCACGTCCTCCCGCCGCGCGACCGGCGCAGCCCCTCAACTGTCGTCGCGCGAAAGCGGCGATTTGAGGCCGCGTTCGTAACGGCTTGTATTCCGCCGCGTGCGCCGACGGTTCAGAGGCGTCTGTGCGTTCCGGGCGCCACGCCGGGCGGACATCGCGTCGCGCGCTCCAGTTTGCGCCTCCACACGACCGTCGCAATTGACTAGGGTCCGCCCCCCGCGGGGCTATTGGGGCGCGGGGCGAATCCCATCCTGCTCGACACACCGAAGGCAGCCAGTTTCTTGCGCACGCAAATCGTCCATCCCGGCGCGGACAACCTGCGCTACGAGATCCGCCAGATCGTCGAAGTCGCCAACGCGATCCAGGCGACGGGCGCCGCCATCCGCTGGGAGAACATCGGCGATCCGGTCGCCAAGGGCGAACGCGTGCCCGACTGGATCAAGGAGATCGTCACCCAGGCGGCGGCCGAGGACCTGAGCTTCGCCTATTCGCCGACCAAGGGCCTGGCGGAGGCGCGCGCCTACATCGCCCACGAGCGCAACCTGGAAGGCGGCATCCAGATCACGCCGGACGACATCCTGTTCTTCAACGGCCTGGGCGATGCGATCTCGACGATCTACGGCGCGCTGCATCCCAGGGCCCGCGTCATCGGCCCGAACCCGGCCTATCCGACCCACTCCTCGGCCGAGGCCGCCCATGCCGGGGCGCCGCACATCACCTATCGGCTGGATCCGGAGAACGGCTGGAAGCCGGACCTGGCCGACCTCGCGGCCAAGGTGGCGGCGAACCCGGACATCGCGGCGATCATCATCATCAATCCGGACAATCCGACGGGCTTCGTCTATCCCGAGGAGACGCTGGCGGCGATCGTCGACATCGCGGTTCGCCACGACCTCTTCCTGATCTCCGATGAGATCTATTCGAACCTCGCCTATCCCGGCAGCGGCATGCGCAAGCTGGCCGCGGTGGTGGGCAAGGCGCCGGCGATCGCCATGCGCGGCATCTCCAAGGAGTTCCCCTGGCCCGGCGCCCGCTGCGGCTGGATCGAGATCTACAACCGCGACCAGGATGCGGGTTTCGACCGCTTCGCCCGCTCGCTGCTGGAAGCCAAGATGCTGGAGGTCTGCTCCACCACCCTGCCGCAGAAGGTGCTGCCGCGGGTGATGGGCGATGCGCGTTACTATCCGTACCTGGAGACCCGGGTGGCGGGCTACGACCGCCGGGCCCGCCGCGCCGCCGAAGTGCTGGGCGGCCTGCCGGAGCTGATCATTCATCCGGCGCGGGGCGCCTTCTACATGACCGCGGTTTTCCGCGAGGGGACGCTGCGGCCCGGCCAGAGCCTGCCGCTCGCTCCGCAGGTCGAGGCCATCATCCGCCCGCAGCTTGGCGAGGCGCTCGACGCGCGGTTCGTCTACCACCTGCTGGGCGCGACCGGGATCTGCGTGGTGCCGCTCTCCACCGGCTTCAACTCGGAGCTGCAGGGCTTCCGCTTCACCCTGCTGGAGCCCGACGAGGCGCGGTTCGAGACCATCCTGCAGACCCTGCGCGGGGCGCTGGCGGACTATCTCGCGAGCGATTTGAAGGAGACCCCGGTCCGGGCTCGGCTGGCGGGGGCGGCTTAGAGAGGCTTAGGCTTTCGCCGAGATCTCACGCCGCAGCGCCTTCAGCGCCGCGAGGTAGATCTCGGAGAAGGTCGGGAACGGCTGGATGGTGTCGAGCAGCACCGCCAGCGGCACGCGGGCGCGGATGGCGAGCGTCGCCTGCTGCAGCCACTCGCCGGCCTCCGGGCCCAGCGCATAGGCGCCCGTCAGGCGCTCGCCGTCGCTGAGCACGGTCAGGAAGCCGGGCGAACGGTCGCAGGCGCGGCTGTAGGCGGCCGCTTTCGGAACCTCCGACAGCTTCACGGTGGCGCTGAACCTCGCTTCGGCCACGCCGACCGCCGCTGCCTGGGGATCGGTATAGGTGACCCGCGGCACGGCCTCGTAGTTCGCCTCGGTCGGCGTACCCAGGATGTTCGCGGCGACCACCCGGCCCTGGTACTTGCCGACGTGGGTGAGGGGCCAGATCCCGGTGACGTCGCCGATCGCCCACAGCCCGTCGCCGGCGCGCAGGCGGGCGTCGACCGGAATGCCGTGCGGCGTGGCCTCCACGCCGACGGTCTCGAGGCCCAGCCCGTCCACCCGCGGCCGTCGTCCGGTGGCGACCAGCAGGCGATCTCCGACCACTCGCCGGCCGTCGTCGAGGACCAATGAATAGTCCTGCCCTTCGCGCCCGGCGGCCGTCGCCATCCGTTCAAGGACGATCTCGATCCCGTCGCTGACGAGGGCCTCGGCAAGGCCCTGGCCGAGCGGCGCGGGCTCGCGGGGGAGAAGATGCGGCCCGCCTTCGACCAGGAGCACTTCGCCGCCCAGCCGGCGCACGGCCTGCGCCATCTCGACGCCCACCGGACCGCCGCCCAGCACCAGCAGCCGGCGGGGAACGGCCTTCATCCCGGTGGCCTCGCGGTTGGTCCAGACGCCCTCCAGCTCGCGCAGCCCGGGCACGGGCGGGATGATCGGGTCCGACCCCGTCGCCACCACCACGTGCTCGGCCGTGATGCGAACGCCGTCGACCTCCACCGCGCCAGGACCCGCGAGCCGGCCGGCGCCGCGGAAGAGGGCGATCCCTTGCTCGGCGAGCCAATGCGCCTGGCCGTCGTCGGCGTAGTCCGAAACCATGAAGTCCCGCCAGGCCAGCGCCGCGGCGACGTCGACCCGGGCCGTGGCCGCGGCCTCGTTGGCGCCGTGCACGGCCTCGCCGGGGCGCAGCAGGGTCTTGGACGGGATGCAGGCCCAGTAGGAGCACTCCCCGCCCACCAACTCGCGCTCGACGAGGGCCACCCGCAGGCCGCCCTCCGCCAGCGCGCCGGCGCAGTGCTCGCCCGGCGAGCCGCCGCCGATGACCACGACGTCGTAGCGGTCGGTCACGACGGCAGGTCCGCGCCGGACTGCTCCGCCACCATGTAGGCGGCGTACCAGTCCGGCCAGCCTTCCGGGTCCGCCGCCCCGATGCGCTTCTCATGTTCCCCGTGGGCGGCCGAGGCGCGGCGCATGGCGTTCGCCAGGTCGGTGACCGAGGAGAAGGCCGTCGTGCTGGTGTCTATGCGGCCCGGGAAGCGGGTGGTGATCTCCTGCAGGATCCAGCCGTTGCCGTCGGGATCCTCGAACGTCACGAAGGAGGCGTAGCTGCGCCGCTGCGGATCCGGGCCGGTCGCCCGGGCGGCCGGATCGAAGCGGTTGTAGCCGCCGGCGCGGTCATGGAAGACCTCGCTCGCCGCCACCCCGTGCTCGACCAGGTCGGCGCGCGCCGCCTCGATGTCCGAGACGATGAGATGGACGAACTGGGCCGAGCCGGGCGCGGCGGGAGTCAGGCCCGTGCCGAAGAGGATGGAGCAGGGCGAGCCCGGCGGGGTGAACTGCAGGATCCGGCCGCCGGTCGGCGTCGCCAGGTCGGCGTCCTTTCGCCAGCCGAGCCCGGCGTAGAACTCGGCCGCCCGGTCGACGTCGGTCACCGGGATAACGACCACCTCGAGCTTCATGTCGACCTTCGCCTGGCTCATGTCCCGCCTCCTCTGGCCGACGGTTCGCCGATCGTCAGGTCCGTGACGCACCGACCATCGGCCGAGGCGTCGGTTCCGGGCGACACCAAAACTTGTGACGCGAGGCGCCGCCCCGGACCTTCAGTGCGCCGCGCTGGTGTCCGCGACCCGCGTCGGCCGAGGCGCGACCCAGACGATCAAGGCGCCGATCACGAACAGCGCGGCGATGGCCAGGAAGACCTG
>NZ_DATELG010000039.1:0-15102 GCF_035276905.1 Phenylobacterium sp.
CGGGGTGGAGCAGCCCGGTAGCTCGTCAGGCTCATAACCTGAAGGTCACAGGTTCAAATCCTGTCCCCGCACCCAAGTTCGAAAAACGGCCGCCCCGCAAACGCTGGGCGGCCGTTCGCGTCTCCATCCAAGCCGCGAACCGCCGGCCCGGAACCGTCGCCGCAGCCGCGAATTCCGCACCGGTCATGCCTGGCCGGATCGAGGACTACGCCCTGATCGGCGACTGCCGGACCGCGGCCCTGGTCTCGCGCGGGGGCTCGATCGACTGGCTGTGCTGGCCGAGGTTCGATTCCGACGCCTGTTTCGCCGCGTTGCTGGGCGAGGAGGCCCACGGCTGCTGGCGGATCGCGCCGGCCGATCCCGAGGTCCGCATCCGCCGGCGCTATCTTCCGGACACCCTGATCCTGGAGACCACCTTCGAGACCGCGACTGGAACCGTTGCGGTGATCGACTTCATGCCGCCCCGCGGACGCGCCTCGCACCTGGTGCGGCTGGTGGTCGGCCGCTCGGGCAAGGTCGACATGCGGATGCGGCTGATCCTGCGCTTCGGCTATGGCGTGACCGTCCCCTGGGTCACGCGCCGCCGCGACGGCGCCCTGCGGGCCATCGCCGGCCCGAACATGGCGATCCTGCGCACGCCGGCGCCGCTGCGCGGCGAGGACCTGACGACCGTGTCCGAGTTCACCGTCGAGGCCGGCGGCTCGACGCCGTTCGTCCTCTCCTTCGGCCTGTCCCACGCGCGCGCGCCGCTGCGCATCGACCCGGAGCAGGCGCTGGCCGCGGCGCAGGATTTCTGGACCCGATGGGCGAGGTCGTGCCGGCTCGAGGGGCCGTACGCTCCGGTGATGCGGCGCTCGCTCCTGACCCTGAAGGCCCTGTGCTACGCGCCGACCGGCGGACTTGTCGCCGCGCCGACCACATCCTTGCCCGAGCAGTTCGGCGGGTCGCGGAACTGGGACTACCGCTACTGCTGGATCCGGGACGCGACGCTGACGCTGCTGACCCTGATGAACGCCGGCCACTTCGACGAGGCGAAGGCCTGGGCGCACTGGCTGCGGCGGGCCGTGGCCGGGGCCCCGGGGGAGATGCAGATCATGTACGGCATCGCCGGCGAGCGCCGGCTGCTGGAGTGGTCGGCCGACTGGCTGCCCGGCTACGAGGCCGCCGCGCCGGTCCGGATCGGCAACGCCGCCCACGAGCAGTTCCAGCTCGACGTCTATGGAGAGCTGATGGACGCCTTCCATCACGCCCGCGACGCCGGCCTCGTCGGCCAGGCCACCTGGGCGGTGCAACGCGAGATCATCGCGCAGATCGCCAGGGTCTGGCGTCTGCCGGACTGCGGCATCTGGGAGGTGCGCGGCCGCCCGCGCCACTTCACCTTCTCGAAGGTCATGGCCTGGGTGGCGATGGACCGGGCCGTGAAGGCGGTCGAAGTCCACGGCCGGGAGGGGCCCGTGAAGGCCTGGCGCCAGCTGTGCGACGAGATCCGCGCCCAAGTGCTGAAGAACGGGCTGAACCCGGCGACCGGCGGCTTCCAGCGCGCCTACGACGACCCCGGCGCCGACGCCAGCCTGCTGCTGATCGCCGACGTCGGCTTTCTGCCGCCGGACGATGCGCGCATCGCGGCCACCGTCGCGGCGGTCGAGCGCGAGCTTTTGACGGTCGAGGGTCTGGTCCTGCGCTACGACACCCGCAGGGCCGAGGACGGACTGCCCCCGGGCGAGGCGGCCTTCCTCCCCTGCACCCTCTGGCTGGCGAACGCCTACGCCCGCCTCGGGCGCGAGCGGGACGCGCGACGCATGTTCGAGCGCGTGCTCGCGCTCTGCAACGACGTCGGCCTGCTCTCCGAGGCGTACGATCCCCAAAGCCGGCGTCTCGCCGGCAACTTCCCGCAGGCCTTCACCCACGTGGCCCTGCTGACCACGGCGATGAACCTCAGCCATGCGGTGAAGCCCAGCGAGCAGCGGGCTCAGCACCCCGCCGCCGGCGCGGGCCGCGACGGCGTCAGGCAGGCTCGACGACGATGCTCTGCAAAAGGTCGACGAGCAGGCGGCGCGACTCCGGCGTCATCGCCTCGTAGCGCTTCAGGAGGTCGACGGCGCCCGGCAGGGTCATGAGCTTGAGGAACTCGAAGTCCGCCGGCGCGATCTGCGGCTGGTCCAGCGCGCTGGTCAGGTCGGTGACGCGGCAGTCGAGCGCGCGGGCGATCTGCACCAGTCGCGAGAACGAGACCCGGTTTGCGCCGTTCTCGTATTTCTGCACCTGCTGGAACGAGATTCCGCAAGCGGTTGCGAGCTGTTCTTGCGTGAGGTTCAGCGAACGACGACGCAGGCGGATGGCGTTTCCAAGCGCGCGATCCAGATCGTCGGCCGCTCTAGCGTCTGAAGCTACCTTAGGCATAGGCCAAAGCTGTGAACTTATTGGGGTGGAGACGCAAGTCTCAGAAGTGGTTCCCCGCGTCGGAAAGTCGACATGGGGGCCGATCTTGCGACCGTTACGTGTCCGCGAGGGGCCGGCGCAAGGCTAGGGCGCGGCGGGGCGGACCTCCAGGCTGCTTTCGTCGAGAATCAGTGCGGCGATACTGATTATCTCGCGCAGCACCATCTCGCCCGGCTTGAGCGCGGCGTAGGTCTTGGTGCGGGCGACCAGCCGGTGCACCAGCTCGGCCTGCAGGTCGCTCGGCGCGAGGTCGACGAGCTGCCGCTCCAGCTCCTCCCACTTGAAGGTCAGACAGGCGTCGCCGCCCTCGCCGACGATGTTCCCGAAGCGACCCTGGAACCGTTCGACATCGGCGCGCAGCTCGAGGGCGCGCGCTAGAAGTGGGTCCTCGGGCGTCGGCGACCGGCCATCGGTCATGGGCTGCTCCCCCTGTCCATTCATCATCCCTAATGCGATCGGACAGCGACGTCTGTCCTGATTGCGTATGTCCACACGAAATATGTACAGCCAGATACAGGGGCGATGGCGGCTGCGTTCTGAATGGCGTGCATCCGGGCAAAGTGCAGGCCGCGGGAAGCAGCTATAGCTTATTGCGCTCGATAGGATCTAGGTTCGGTCCAGGCGGTTTGACGGCGCCGGCGGGGTGGGGGCCTTGATGACCATGCAGATGACGGACGACCAACGCGGGGCGAAGCTGAGCCTGTTGACCGTGCAGGAGCGCGAGTGCCTGCGGCTGGTCGGCCTGCAACTCTCGTCGAAGGAGATCGCCGGCAAGCTCGGAATCTCGAAGGCCTCGGTCGACACCTACTGCAATCGGGCCCGCGCCAAGCTCGGGTCGGCCAGCCGGCGCGACGCCGCCCAGCTGGTCCGCAGCCTGGAGGCCGACATCGCCCGCCCCGCTGTCGAGCCGCCGGCTCCGGCGCATCTGGCCGCCGATCCGCCCGCGGCGCGCATCGCCCTCCTGCCGCCGATCGCCAGCCTCGGCATGCTGGAGCGCTGCGGGCTGATCGTGGGCGGGGCCGCGGCGCTGACGCTCGCCTTCGGCATGCTGCTGAGCGGCCTGCAGAGCCTGAACGATGCGGTGGGCGGCGCCCAGGCCCACGCCCAGGACGCCCAGGTCCGGACGGCGCCCCGCCGCTGAGACGAGGAGCCTGGGCCGACAGGCGCTAAAATGCATCCGCCTCTTCGAGGTCGGGCCCACTTCCGAGCCCCATGCGGCAGACGCAGATCGCGCCGTTCCACGCCTCGACCAGCGGATGCTGGTCGAAGACCGGCGCAAGCTGCCGCAGGAGGTCGGCGCGGCTGGTGAATTCGAGTTCGCGTGAATGGCGCACCTGGCCGCGCCGATCCACGCCGAAGACGAGCGCCGTTTGCACCATGGAACGTCCGCCGATGAGCTGAGACGACACTAGCGCGCTCGCGTGACAGTACTGTTGTCCTGGCGCTTTGCTGGCCGCAGCCGAGGAGAGGCTTCCCGAGCGGTCTGCGTCCGGGTTTGGCCGGATCGCTGCGCCGTCCGGCGGAGCGCAATCTCACCCGCGGCTTTGCGGGAGGCGCGGCCATGACCCTCGCCGAACTTGTCGTCCTGACCCTGAAGTCCAGCGTCGCGCTGATGGTCTTTTCCGTCGGGCTCGGAACCCAGCTGCGGGAACTGACGGCGCTGCTGCGCAGTCCGGCCAAGCTGGTCGGTTCGCTGGTGTCGATGAACCTGGTGATGCTGGCGATCGCGCTGGCGATCGCGCTTCTGCTGCCGCTTCGCCATTCCGTGCAGGTGATGCTGATCGCGCTGGCGCTATCCCCGGTTCCGCCCCTCCTGCCGCGGAAGCTGATGCAGGCCGGCGGCGGCCACGACTATGTGATGGCGCTTTTGTTCTCCGCCTCGGTGTTCGCGATCTTCTGGATCCCGTTCGCGGGCGGCGTGCTCGATCGGATCTTCCCGGCGGACGTGCGCATCCCGGCCGGTCCAGTGATCAAGCTGGTCTCGATGACGGTGCTCGGCCCGACGCTCGCCGGCGTGGTCGTCCGGCGGGCGGCTCCCGGCCTGGCGGCGCGTCTCGAGGCGCCGCTCGGCAAGGTGGCGGGCGTGTTGCTCCTGCTGGGCCTGGCCCTGGTGCTGGCCAAGGCCGCCCCGCTGGTGCTGGCGCAACTCGGCGACGGCACGCTCCTGGCGATCGTCGCCTTCGTCGGCCTGGGCCTGCTGGTCGGCCAAAGGATCGGCGGACCGAGCCCCGGCGACCGCAGCGCGCTGGCGCTGGCGACGGCCTGCCGCCATCCCGGCGTCGCCATGGGTATCGCCCACCTGACCTTCCCCGGCGAGAAGGGGGCGCCGGCGGCCCTGCTGCTCTACCTGATCGTCAGCGCGATCCTGACCGTGCCCTACGTCGCCTGGCGCAGGAGGGTGCTGGCGAAGGACGCCTCGCTCGCCGCCACGCCGGCCGGCTGAGCTAGCCGGTGGCGGCGGCCGTGGCCTGGTCCTGGGCGAAGGCCGCGGCGATGGCGGACAGGAGCTCGCCCGGCTTGATCGGCTTGGCGACGGTGTCGTCCATGCCGGCGGCGCGGTAGTTCGCCTGGTCCTTGGCCGTGGTGTTGGCGGTGATGGCGATGATCGGGATCCATCGCCGCCCGAGCTCGCGCTCGCGCGCCCGGATCTGCCGCGCCGCGCCGATCCCGTCCAGCACCGGCATCTGGATGTCCATCAGGACGAGGTCCCAGTCGCCCGCCTCCCAGGCCTGGACCGCTTCCTGGCCGTTGTTGGCCAGGCTGAGCTCGATCCCGGGATGGTCGAGGAGCGCCTTGAGGACGGCGCGATTGACCGAGTTGTCCTCGGCCGCCAGCACGCGCAGCGGCCGGGTCGCGGGCTCGGGAGCCCCGGCCGAGGCGCGCGGCTCCCGGACCTCGCAGGCGGCGAGCGGCAGGATGACGCTGAACAGGCTGCCCTTGCCGGGCGTGCTCACGACCGAGATCTCGCCGCCCATCGCCTGGCAGAGCCGGTGCGACAGGGCCAGGCCCAGGCCCGCGCCGCCGTGCTGGCGGCTCAGCGAGCCGTCCACCTGGCTGAAGCTGTCGAACACCTCGCCGAGGTGCTCCTGGGCGATGCCGATGCCGGTGTCGCGGACGTCGAAGCGCAGGCCGGCGGCCGGCGCAGGCGTCACGCTCAGGCTAATGTGACCCTTTTCGGTGAACTTCAAGGCGTTGGCGACGAGCGCGCTCAGCACCTGCTGGATACGGTCGGCGTCGCCGCTGACCATCCGCGAAACGCCGTCGTCGATCCGCAGCTCGAAGGCCAGGCCCTTGCGCTGGGCCTCGCCAAGATGCGCCGCATGCACCTTGCGCAGCAGGCCGCGCAGGTCGAACGGCGCCACGTCAAGCTCCAGCTCGCCGGCCTCGATCAAGGAGAACTCGATCAGCGCGTCGACCAGCGAGCGCAGCGTCGCCGCGCTCTGCTGCAGCATCCGCAGGCGCTCGCGCTGGTCGTCGGAAAGCTCGTTCATGGCCATGACCTCGGCCATGCCCAGGACCCCGTTCAGCGGGGTGCGAAGCTCGTGACTGATCAGCGTCATGAAGCGGCGCTCGTCGGAGCTCGCCAGCACGCCGTCGAGCTCAACGTCGGGCGCCGCCCCTCCCTGGGGGGGCGAATGGCCCATCAATGATTTCAGGAAGCGCGGAACGGCCATACGCGATTCATGTTGGCGGGAGTCCAGACTGCATGCGAATGGGCGGGGAACTCCGGTGCATGCCTAGACCATCGGCGCGTATCCATAATGCATCGTTAAGTTACGTGCGTCGCACACCTCAACGCGCCGCCGCGCCTAAACCGCGAAGCTGAGCGCCATCGCGACCACCGAGCCGGCCATGACGGCGGTCGCCAGCCAGCCGAACACGCGCAGCCGCAAGCCGGCCGGGAAAGGGCCCATCTGCGAGCGGCGGCTCGCCACCAGCATCATCGCGGCCATCATCGGCGTGGCCGCGACGCCGTTGATCACCGCGCTCCAGAACAGCGCCTTCATCGGATCGATGGGCGACCAGCCGATCGCGACGCCCAGCAAGGTGGCCACGGCGATGACCACATAGAATCCGACCGCCTCCCAGGGCTTGTAGTCGAGGCCGCACGTCCAGCCGCGGGATTCGCCGATCGCGTAGGCGGCCGAGCCGGCCAGGACCGGCGCCGCGAGGAGGCCGGCGCCGATGATCCCCAGGCTGAACAGGGCGAAGGCGAAGGGACCGGCGACCGGCTTCAGCGCGCTGGCGGCGTCCGCGGCGCTCTGGATGTCGGTCTTGCCGGCCGCGTGCAGGGTCGCGGCCGTCGAGAGGATGATGGCGATGGCGATGAGGTTGGAGGCCGCCATGCCGGCGAAGGTGTCGATCCGGATGCGGCTCAGTTCGCGCCTCGCCTGCCTCGGGGCCTCCTTCAGCGGCTCGGCCTTCGGATCGTCCGCGACCTCCTCGACTTCCTGCGCGCTCTGCCAGAAGAACAGGTAGGGGCTGATCGTGGTGCCGAAGACCGCGACGATCGTCAGGATGGCCTGTCGCGAGGAATTGCCGGCGCTGGGCCAGAAGCCGCGGGCCGCCTCAGCCCAGTCCAGCTTCACCGTGAAGAGCACCGCGACATAGGCCAGGAGGGCCAGGGTCAGCCATTTCAGGATGTCGGCGTAGCGCTTGTAGGGGATGAAGAGCTGGAGGCCGAGGGAGACCAGGGCGAAGGCGATCGTGAAGTAATGTCCGTCCCGGCCGACCACGAGCTCCGCCGCTTCGCCCATGGCCGCCAGGTCGGCGCCGATGTTGATCGTGTTGGCGACGAACAGCAGGGCCACGAGCATGGTCACCGCCCAGCCGGGCATCACGGCGCGCAGGTTGCTGGCCAGGCCGGAGCCCGTGACGCGGCCGATCCGGGCGCTGACGAGCTGGATCGCCGTCATCAGCGGATAGGTCAGGACCAGCGTCCAGAGCAGGCCGAAACCGAACTGGGCGCCGGCCTGGGAATAGGTGGCGATGCCGCTCGGATCGTCGTCCGCCGCGCCCGTCACGAGGCCCGGGCCGAGCTGTTCGAGCAGCGCGATGCTGCGAATTCGCCGCCTGATTCCGGCCATGGACATTCCCGATCTGACTCTCGGCAGATCGCCCAACGCGCAAAACGAAGAACGGTCGAGGCTGAGGGAAACATTCCATGGACGGACGGGTCGGCGGGGGAGCATGGTCACCGTCCCGGCGTCGTGCGCACGCCGCCTGCGGAGGTCAGCGACGAGTTCCCGATGACCCTGAATCTGAGGAGAGCCCGTGTCGGCTGAGCTGACAGCTCAGAAGCCTGCGACGAAGCCGGATCTCGACGCGTCCGCGGCGCGACGCCTGTCCGGCTGGCTGCGCCGCTACAAGCCCCTGCCGGGCATTCCCGACGAGCTGATGGACGCCAGCGGCCGGCCGCGCGACCAGTGGCTGAGCTTCCTGGGCGAGCTCGCGGAATATCGCGAGGACGAGTTCAGGAGCCGGTTCGAGCTCGCCACCCGGCACATCCGCGACACCGGCGTCTCCTACCGCATCTACGGCGAGGAGAACGAGCGCAGCTGGCCCCTGGGCTCGCTGCCGCTGATCCTTGACCACCGCGAGTGGCGGCAGATCGCCGAGGGCGTGGAGCAGCGCGCGCGGCTGATGGAGGCCCTGCTGCGCGACTTCTACGGCGAGGCGAAGCTGGTGGCCGACGGCGCCCTGCCGGCCGCCGCGCTGACCGGCAGCGTCGACTACGTCCGGGCGATGAGCGGCGTCGCCCCGCCGGGCGGCCAGTACCTGCAGCTCTACGCCGCCGACCTCGGCCGAGGGCCCGACGGGCGCTGGTGGGTGCTGGACGACCGCACCCAGGCGCCGTCCGGCGCAGGCTACGCGCTGGAGAACCGGCTGGTGCTCTCGCGCGCCTATCCCAACCTCTACAACGCGATGAACGTGCACCGGCTCGCGCCCTTCTTCGACGCCTTCCGCAAGGGGCTGGCGGCGGCGTCCGGGCGCACCGACCCGCGCATCTGCCTGCTGACGCCAGGGCCCTACAGCGAGACCTATTTCGAGCAGGCGCATCTCGCCCGCTACCTCGGCTTCCTGCTGGTCGAGGGCGACGACCTGGTGGCGCGCGACGGCAAGGCCTATGTCCGCACCATCGCCGGCCTGAAGCGCGCCGACGTGATCCTGCGCCGCGTCGACGCCGACTTCGTCGACCCGCTGGAGCTGAACAGCGGCTCGCAGCTCGGGGTGCCGGGGCTCCTGGAGGCGATCCGCGCCGGCGGCGTGGCGGTCGTCAACATGCCGGGCGCGGGGCTGCTCGAGTCCAACGCGCTCCTGGGATTCCTGCCCAGGCTCTGCCGGCGGGTGCTGGGCGAAGAGCTGAAGATGCCGAACGTCGCCACCTGGTGGTGCGGCCAGCCCCGCGAGCGCGAGATGGTCGAGATGAACCTCGACGACCTGGCGCTGGCGCCGGCCTTCAACCTGCCTGGCGGCGACGGGGCGCTGACCCGGCCGCGGATGGTGGGCGACATGGCGCCGGCCGAACGCGAGAAGGTGCTGGCGAGGTTCGCCGACCGGCCCGGCGATTTCGTCGGCCAGGAGGTGGTCAGGCTCTCGACCATGCCGGTGCTGCACGACGGCCGGCTGGAGCCCGCGCCCTTCGTGCTGCGGGTCTACGCGGCCTGGACGCCCCAGGGCTTCCAGATCATGCCCGGCGGTTTCTGCCGCACCTCCGAGCGCCTCGATGTGCGCGCCATCTCCATGGGCGACGACGTGCGCACCGCCGACGTCTGGGTGATCGACGAGGATCCGGTGGAGAAGGTCACCCTGCTCGCCAGCAAGGACGAGGTGAAGGTGCGCCGGATCCTGGGGACCCTGCCCAGCCGCGCGGCCGACAACCTGTTCTGGCTGGGCCGTTACCTGGAGCGCGCCGAGGCGACCCTCAGGCTGGTGCGCAGCCTCTGCACCAGCCTGATGAACTCGGAGTCGGCCATCCACACCAGCGGCGAGACCCTGGCCGGCTTGCAGCGGCTGCTGATCGATTGGGGCGCGCTGGACGAGGCGGCGCTGGGCGGCCGGGCGCTGGACGCCGCACGCGACGCCCTGCACGACCAGAAGGCCTACGGCTCGGTGATCTACCTGGTGCGCGGCGCGCGCCGCACGGCCTCGACCATGCGCGAGCGGCTCTCCGCCGACTTCTGGACCCAGCTCACCGCCCTGGAGGCCGAGCTCGCGCAGGGGGCCCAGAACCCGCTCTCCGAGGCCGAGGCGCTGCAGCAGGTGGAGAGCGCCCTGCAGATCCTGGCGGCGCTCGCCGGCCTCGCCCAGGAGAACATGAACCGCCTCGCCGGCTGGCGCTTCCTCGACATGGGGCGCAGGCTCGAGCGCGGGATCAACACCTGCCGCTTCGCCCGCACTTTCGCTGCGGACGAGGCCACCACCGACGATCTCGACCTTCTGCTGGACCTGGCCGACAGCCAGATCACCTACCGGGCGCGCTACCTGGTCGGCCTGGCGCGGACGCCGGTGCGCGACATGGTGATCCTCGATCCCTTCAACACCCGCTCGCTGGCCTTCCAGGTGACGACCCTGAAGACCCACCTGGAGACGCTGCCGGCCCTGCAGGACGACGGAATGATGGAGCCGCCGCTCCGCCTGCTGCTGCCGCTCTCCACCGAGCTCGACACCGCCGACGCCGGCGGCCTGACGGCGGACGAGATCCAGGCTTTCGAACACGTCCTGCTGCGCCTCTCCGGCGCCATCGCCGACCGCTTCTTCCAGCAGGGGGCGAACGCGGCGCCCACCGTGAAGCTCGCCGGGCTCGCGTGATCTACACCGTTCGCCATCGCACGACCTACCGCTACGAGGAGGAGGTCTCTTTTGCGCAGTGCGTGCTGCGGCTGACGCCGCGCTCGACGCCGAACCAGACCGTGCTGCGCAGCGCCGTGGTGGTGCAGCCCAAGCCCGCCCAGACCCAGGTCGGCCGCGGCGCCTTCGCAGAGCGCACCCTGCGCGTGCAGATCGACACGCCGCACGAGGTGCTGGAGATCGAAAGCCGGTCCCGCGTCGACGTGCACGTGCCGCCGATCGGCGATCCCGCCCACAGCGAGGCCTGGCAGGACGTCCGGCGAGGCGCCTTCGAGGACCGCGACCTGGGGCCGGAGGGACCCGCCGCCTTCCTCTATCCGACGCAGCGCACGCCCAACGCCGCGGCGATCAGCGACTATGCGCGCCAGAGCTTCGCCCCGGACCGGCCGATCGTGGAGGCGTGCGCCGAGCTGATGCGGCGCATCCGCCGCGACTTCGAATATTCGCCGCAGGCCACCACGGTCTCGACGCCGACGCCCGAGGCCTTCGCGCGCCGCCACGGCGTCTGCCAGGACTTCGCCCACGTCATGATTTCGGGCCTGCGCGGGCTCGGCCTGCCGGCGGCCTACGTGAGCGGCTACCTGCGCACCATCCCCCCGCCCGGCCAGCCGCGACTGGAAGGCGCCGACGCCACCCACGCCTGGGTCCAGGTCTGGTGCGGCCGCGCGCGCGGCTGGATCGGCTTCGACCCGACCAACGCCATCTTCGCCGAGAACGACCACATCATGCTCGCCGTCGGCCGCGACTACGCCGACGTGGCCCCGATCGACGGCGTCATCCTGGCCTCGGGCGTGCAGACCCTGGCGGTGGAGGTCGACGTGATTCCCGACGACGGCGTCCTCCCGCCGACGCTCGCTGCGGCGCTGGTTGGGCGCTGAACCCTTCCCATCTCCGCTCTCCCCGCGAAAGCGGGGATCCAGGCGGCCGCCAAAAATAATCTATGGCCGAGCTGAAACTGCGGGGGACCACGGACGATTGTTGGTCTGGATCTTCAAGCGAAAGCCTGAAGATCGAGGTCGGCGCCTCAACCATAACCTGGGAAGAGACCGATCCAAGGAAGCCCGACGCGCACCCTTGAAAAAGGGCAACGCCGGGCTTCCGTTGTGTTTGCTCCCTCCCTTTGGTCAAATCCGTCATTCCGGACGGCCGGCAAGGCCGATCCGGGACCCAGGGGCCGTGCGCACCGCTCCTGGGTCCGGCTCTCCGAGATCAGCTCGTCGGCGAGGCCCGCTCGAGGATCGCCCGGAAGTCCACGCCCGCGGGCAAGCCGCCGAACGCTCGGCCGGACTCGCCGCCCAGCCGGCTGGCGCAGAACGCGTCGGCGACGGCGGCGGGGGCGAAGCGGACCAGCAGCGCGCCCTGAACCGCCAGCGCCAGCTGCTCGCAGAGCCTGCGCGCGCCCGCCTCGTCCGGCGGCTTGGCGAGCGCATGGAGCGTCTCGTCGATAGCCCGGTCGAGCCGTAAGTCCCCGCCGCGGGCGGGCGCCAGCTCCTCGGCCGCGACCGCCGCCGCCTCCGGCGAGCGGGTCAGCACGCGCAGGACGTCGAGCGCCATGAGGTTGCCCGCGCCCTCCCAGATCGAGTTCAGCGGCGCCTGGCGGTACAGGCGGGGCATCGGGCCCTCCTCGACGAAGCCGTTGCCGCCGATCGCCTCCATCGCCTCGGCCGTGACCGCCGGCGTCCGCTTGCAGATCCAGTATTTGGCGGCGGGCGTCAGCAGCCGGCGCAGCGCCGCCTCCTGCGGGTCGTCCTGGCGGTCGAAGGCGCGCGCCAGCCGCATGGCGAGGGCGGTCGCAGCTTCGGTCTCCAGCGCCAGGTCGGCCAGGACGTTGGCCATCAGCGGCTGGTCGATCAGCTTGCGCTCGAAGGCCGTGCGCTGGCTCGCATGGTGCAGCGCCTGGGCGCTCGCCTGGCGCATCAGGCCGGCGCTGGCCACGGCGCAGTCGAGGCGGGTGTAGGTCGCCATCTCCAGGATCGCGGGCACGCCGCGCCCCTCCTCGCCGACCAGCCTTGCCCACGCGCCCTGAAACTCCACCTCGCTGGAGGCGTTGGCCCGGTCGCCGAGCTTGTCCTTCAGCCGCTGCAGGCGAAGCGCATTCAGCTCCCCGTCCGGCGTCCAGCGGGGGACGAAGAAGCAGGACAGGCCCCCCGCCGCCTGGGCCAGCACCAGGAAGGCGTCGCACATCGGCGCGGAGAAGAACCATTTGTGGCCGACCAGCCGATAGACCCCGTCCTCGCCGGCTACGGGATCGGCGCGGGTGGCGTTGGCGCGCACGTCCGAGCCGCCCTGCTTCTCGGTCATGCCCATGCCGACCAGGGCGCCGGTCTTGCCCGCGGCCGGCGCAAAGTGCGGGTCGTAGCGGCGGGAATAGAGCCTGGGCAGCCACTCCTCGGCGATCGCGGGCGCGCGGGCGAGCACCGGCGCGGCGCCATAGGTCATGGCCAGCGGGCACTGCACGCCGGCCTCCACCTGGCCCAGCATGTAGAAGCCCGCGGCGCGGGCGACGTGGGCGCCCTCCTGCGGCTCCGACCAGGGGCCGGTGTGCAGCCCCTCGGCGACCGCCAGCCGCATCAGGGCGTGCCAGGCGGGATGGAACTCGACCTCGTCGCGCCGGTGGCCGAAGCGGTCGAAGGCGTGCAGGATCGGCGGGTTCCGGTTGGCCTGCACGCCCGCCTCGATCACCTCCGGCGATCCCACGGTCCGGCCGAAGGCGCTCAGCCGCACGTCGGCCCACGCGGCGCCTTCGCGCGCGATCGCCTCGGCCAGCGCCCGGTCCGACCCGAAGAGGCCATAGCCGGTCAGCGGCGTCGGCTGGTTCAGGACCTCGTGCGTCTCGAAGTCCCCGCGCCTGCGAACTCCATCCATCCCAGCCTCCCGCGCCGCCTTTGCCGAGTGTTCAACGGCTGAACCGCGCGGAGGTGACGGACCCCGTCAGACGCGGGGCGATCCGATCAGCGCGGCCCGGTCGTGCCGCTCTGCCCCTGGGAGTTCATCTCTGTGCCGGAGCCGGAGGAGCCGGTCGAGGAGGTTCCGGAGGTGTCGGACGAGCCGCTCGTTCCGGACGAGCTGCTGGTGTGGCCCTTGTGCGTGCGCGACTTGTTCTTCTTGGAGCTGGTCGCCGTGCCCGAGGTGTCGGAGCCGTAGCTGCCGGCCGGCGAGGCGCTGGATCCGGTGCTGGTGGAGTTGCTGGGCGCCGGCGTGGCGTAGCCGCCGGTGCTGCCCGGCGCGGGCCGGCTCATCCCCGATCCGCTGGGCTGGTCCATGCTGCTGCCGGCGGGGCCGCTCATGGTGGAGCCGGACGAAGTCGTGGAGCCGGCGGAGCCGGAGGAGGTCTGCGCGAGGGCGCCGCCGCCGACGGCCAGCGCGCCGACCGCCGCTGCTGTGATGATGAGCTTCATGGGATGTCTCCTGAGGGGGAGAAACATCACAAACCCGTCACGACCCGCCATGTTCCGACTTGGGGACGGCGCGCGGGCCTGCCTCACCGGTGGGCGCCGCTGCCGGAAGGCTGGCCAGAACGGCGCCTGCGCGGGCGTTTCCTTCCTTCCGGAGTCCGCGCAGGCTCGTGCGGCTGGGGCCGGGTGTGCAGCGATGCTCGCCTTGGAGGCGAGATTGCTGAGCGCGAACGACGATGGCCGCGAGGCGGTCGGAGGGGACCAGGCGGCGCTGGGGGCCTTGATCAACATCGCCGGGCGACAGCGCATGCTGGCGCATCGGGTCGCAATGCTGCTCGCCCTGAGCCAGGTTCCGGACGCCGGCGACGTCGGGGAGTTGCGCGAGGCGGCGGCCGAGGCGCTGCGGGCCTTCAGGCACGGCGTCGGCGCGCTGCTCAGGGGCGATCCCGCGCGGGGGCTCGCGCCGCTCAAGTCCCAGCGCGCCCGGGCGTTGCTGGCGAACCCGGGACGCTCCGGGCGCAGCGGCGCCGCCGAGCTCGAGGACTTCGGCTCGCAGGCCGAGGCGTGCCTGGGGCGCCTGGCCGGCGGCGACCCGCGCTGCGCCGGCCAGACGCGGATGCTGGCCGACATGGCCGGCGAGGTGCTGCTGCCGCTCCTGAACGACATCGTCGGCGCCCTCGAGGCCGATCTCGCCGACGCGGTGGCGGCGGAAACGGAACGGGCCGCTGGCGTGCGGGCGATCATGACCGACGCGCTGGACGATATCGAACAGACCGCGAGCCGCATCCGGCTGATCGCCTTCAACGCCCTGATCGAGGCGGCGCGCGCCGGGGACACCGGCCGCGCGTTCTCGGTGATCGCCGAGGAAATCCGGATGCTGGGCGCCCTGACCGGCGAGGAGGCCGCGCGAATGCAGGCGGCCTTCCGCCGGCTGTTCGCGGCCTAGACCATTCGCCGCCGAAGTGGAGGCCGGTTCGGCGCAGGGAATGGTCTAACTTCAGGAACTTATGAGCGTTCGGCGGTTCATTCGAACCGCCGAACGCTCTAGCTGTGAGGTCCCAATAGGTTGTCCACTCGGTCCGGACCGAGGAAGCTGAGGTTGCGAAGCTTCAGTTTTCCAAGGGGGGATCCGAGTGGACGTGCACAAGAATGCCCGACTGACGCCGAGGGGTCGAGGCGAGATGGTCCGGCGTGTGCTGGCGGGAGAGCGGCTGAGCGTTGTTGCCGCGGCCTTCTCCACGACGACCAAGACGGTGACGAAGTGGGTTCAGCGGTTCCGGAGCGAAGGTCTCGGCGGCCTTGAGGACCGGTCCTCAAGGCCGCGCCGGCTGCGCGAGCCGACGCCGCCGGAGACAGTGGAGCGGATCCTCGCGCTGCGTCGCCAGCGCTTCACCGGCCAGCAGATCGCCAAGGAGAC
>NZ_DATELG010000040.1:0-7071 GCF_035276905.1 Phenylobacterium sp.
CGCCATCAACTGACTGTCACGGCGGGCCCGTAAGCCGGGCCCGCCGGTTACGTTTAAACCCTGAAGGAGCCGACCCATGGCGGAAGTCACCGCTGCCCTGGTCAAGGACCTGCGCGAGAAGTCCGGCGCAGGCATGATGGACTGCAAGAAGGCGCTGCAAGAGAACAACGGCGACGTCGAGGCGTCGATGGACTGGCTGCGCACCAAGGGCCTGGCCAAGGCCGCCAAGAAGGCTGACCGCGCGGCCGCCGAAGGCCTCGTGGCGGGCAAGATCGCCGCCGACGGCAAGACCGGCGTGCTGGTCGAGTTCAACGCCGAGACCGACTTCGTGGCCAAGAACGACTCGTTCCAGACCGCGGCCCGCGACTTCGCTGACGTCGCGCTGACCACCGACGGCAGCGTCGACGCCATCCTGGCCGCCAAGACCGCCAAGGGCGAGCTCGTCAGCGACGTCGTCACCAACCTGATCGCCACCATCGGCGAGAACATGCGCGTCCGTCGTGCGGTGAAGCTGGGCGTCGAGCAGGGCGCCGTGGCGCTCTACCTGCACAACAAGCAGGGCGACGACGTGGCCCGCCTGGCCGTGCTCGTCGCGCTGGAAGGCGCCGGCGACCAGGCCCAACTGGCCGAGGTCGCCCGCCGCATCGCCCTGCACGTGGCCGGCACGCCGACCCCGCCGCTGGCCCTGACCAGCGACGAGCTCGACCCCGAGGTCGTGGCCAAGGAGCGCGAGATCCAGACCCAGATGGCGGTGGAATCGGGCAAGCCCCGCGAGATCGCCGAAAAGATGGTCGAGGGCCGGATCCGCAAGTGGCAGGAGGAGGTCGTCCTCCTGAAGCAGCCTTTCGTGATGAACCCCGACCAGACCATCGAGCAGCTGGTGGCCGAGACCGGCAAGGAAACCGGCTCGCCGGTGAAGCTGAAGGCGTTCGCCCGTTTCGCCCTGGGCGAGGGCGTGGAGAAGAAGACCGACGACTTCGCGGCCGAAGTCGCGCAGCTCACCGGGCAGAGCTAGGACGAGTGTGCTGGATCTGAAGGTCGCCCTCGCACGCCAGAGCGAACTTCAGATCCACAAAAGCACACTAGAAAACAAATGCTTGGCTAGTGTCCCTATCGATTCCGAAGTTCGTCGGAGCCCGCCACAAGCGCCTGCGAAATTCGGAATCGGGCCCCTAGCGGGGCGACGTCACGCCATTTGAACAGGACGCCGCCCCGCTTCGCCGCCATGCGACCGGCGGCGCAAGGCCGGATGATTCACAGCCGCCGTGCGGCTTCCGCTTGGCGGAAAATCGTCCTGGTCTATGTTCCCAGCACCCTTCAGCGACTGCGGATTCAGCGATGCCCGACGCCCCCTTGCGCTACAAGAAGATCCTCCTGAAGGTCTCGGGCGAGGTTCTGATGGGGGACCAGGGCTTCGGGATCGACACCGCCACCCTCGAACGCACCGCCGAAGACATCGCCGAGGTCGTCAAGACAGGCGTCGAGCTCTGCCTGGTGATCGGCGGCGGCAACATCTTCCGCGGCATCTCGCTCGCCGGGCGCGGCATGGAGCGGGCCAGCGCCGACTACATGGGCATGCTGGCGACGGTGATGAACGCGCTGGCCCTGCAGGGCGCGCTGGAGAAGATCGGCGTCTACACCCGCGTGCAGTCGGCGATCCCGATGGAGGCGGTCTGCGAGCCCTACATCCGCCGGCGCGCGTTGCGCCACCTGGAGAAGGGGCGGGTGGTGATCTTCGCCGCCGGCATCGGCAATCCGTTCTTCACCACCGACACGACGGGGGCGCTGCGCGCGGCGGAGATGGGCTGCGACGCGCTCTTCAAGGGCACCAGCGTCGACGGCGTCTACACCGCCGATCCCAAGAAGGATCCGACGGCCGAGCGCTACCAGACGCTCAGCTACCAGGAGGTCCTGGCCAAGGACCTGCGCGTGATGGACGCTTCGGCGATCAGCCTGATGCGCGACAACCAGATTCCGATCGTGGTGTTTTCCATCCGCGAACGCGGCAATTTCCTGAAGGTCTTGAGGGGCGAAGGCGTCTACACCACCATCGCCTAAGGCCCCTTAAAGCCAAGAACCAGATAAGGGAGAATTCCCATGGCCACCGCCGAAAAGCCGGTGCTCTCCAAGTACAAGGACCGCATGGACAAGGCGGTCGCCGCGCTGAAGGACGAGTTCGCCTCGCTGCGCACCGGGCGCGCGTCGGCGAACCTGCTCGACCAGGTGCATGTCGACGCCTACGGCTCGAGCGTGCCGATCAACCAGGTGGGCGCAGTCAACGTGCCGGAGCCGCGGATGATCAGCGTCAACGTCTGGGACCGCGGCCTCGTCGTCTCGGTCGAGAAGGCGATCCGCAACTCGGGCCTGGGCCTGAACCCCGTCGTCGACGGCCAGAACCTGCGGATCCCGATCCCGCCGCTGACCGAGGAGCGCCGCAAGGAGATCGCCAAGATCGCCAGCAAGTACGCCGAGCAGCAGCGCGTGGCCGTGCGCAACATCCGGCGCGACGCCAACGACGACCTGAAGAAGGCGGAGAAGGACGGCGCCATCAGCCAGGATGAGCTGAAGCGGATGGAGACCGAGGTCCAGAAGCTCACCGACGAGGCGATCAAGCGCGTCGACGAAGCCTTGAAAACCAAAGAACAAGAGATCATGCACGTCTAGTCGAGCCGGGGGGCCCGCTCGCCCGTAAGGAATGCCTACGTCCATGGTCGCCCATAACGAGAGTCCGCATGCGGGCGCCCAGTGCGGCGCCCCGCCGAAACGCCCGCTGCATGTGGCCATCGTGATGGACGGCAACGGGCGCTGGGCGAAGCGGCGCGGCCTGCCGCGCACCCTCGGCCACCGCGCCGGCGTCGAGGCGCTGAAGCGCACGGTGGCTGCGGCGCCGGACTTGGGAATCGGCTGGCTGACGGTGTTCGGCTTCTCGACGGAGAACTGGAGCCGCCCGGCCGCCGAGGTGGCCGAGCTGATGGCGCTGCCGAAGCGCTACTTCGAGAGCGACATCGTCCGCCTGGAGCGCGACGGCGTGCGCGTGCGGGTGCTGGGCCAGCGCCAGGGGCTGTCGCCGGAACTGGTCAGACTGATCGACGACGCCCAGGCCCGGACCGCCAAGAACGACCGCTTCTTCCTGAACATCGCCTTCAACTACGGCGGCCAGGCCGACCTCGTCGAGGCGGCGCGGCGGTTCGCCGAGGACGTCGCGGCCGGCCGCGCCCGGCCGGAGGATCTCGACGCGGCCGCGCTCGGCGCCCGCCTGGCGACCGCGGACTCCCCACCGCCGGACGTGGTGATCCGCCCGTCAGGCGAGCAGCGGCTGTCGAACTTCCTGCTGTGGGAATCGGCCTACGCTGAATTCGTCTTCCAGGACGTGCTCTGGCCGGACTACGGCGAGGAGCACCTGAAGGCGGCGCTCGAGGTGTTCGCCGGACGCGAACGCCGCTATGGCGCGGTCTTGGCCGATGACGTCCTTGCCACAGGCTAGCGTCCCGATTCCAAAGTTCGCGCGCGCCTGTGGCGGGCGCGGACGAACTTCGGAATCGATAGGGACACTAGCTAAGTACTTGTTTTCTAGTGCGCCTTTTGGATCTGAAGTTCGCTCCGATGCTTGACCCAGACGCAAGCGAACTTCAGATCCGGCGCACTAGACGCTTCGACTGGACCAACCTGGCCCTGCGCATCGCCTCGGCGGCCGTGCTCGTGCCGGCCGTGCTCGGCGCGGTGATGATCGAGGCGAACTGGCCCTATCTGGTGCTGGTCTCGATCGGCGTTGCGCTGCTGGCGATCGAATGGGGCGGGATGAGCGCCCCGCGCGCGCCGCTTCGGGTCGCCGCGGCGGTGACCGCCGCTGTGCTGGCGGCCCTTTTCCTCACCCACCTGCAGCACCCGGTCCGAGCCTGGGCGGCAATGGTCGTGGGGGCCGCCGCTGCGGCGCTGGTCGCGCGCGGGGTCGCCGAGCGGCCAGCCGACGCCGCCTTCGGGGTCATCTACCTCGCGCCGGCCGCGATCTGCCTGGCGTGGCTGCGGCTGACCAACCAGGGCCAGTGGTGGACGCTGATGCTGTTCCTGGTGACCTGGGCCGCCGACATCGGCGCCTTCGCCGTCGGCAGCACGCTCAAGGGGCCCAAGCTCTGGCCCCGCTTCTCGCCCAACAAGACCTGGTCCGGCTTCTTCGGCGGCCTGGTCTGCGCCAGCCTGACGGGGGTGCTGATCGCCGCCCCCTCGGCGCTCGACATCAACCTGCCGGGCTTCGTCATGCCCGCGTTCCAGCTCAACCTCTGGGCTGCGGCCCTGATCGGCCTGACGGTCGGTCTGGCCACCATGGCCGGCGACCTTTGGGAATCCGCTCTCAAGCGCCGCTTCGGGGTCAAGGACTCCGGCGACCTGATCCCTGGACACGGGGGCTTGCTCGACCGCGTCGACGGGCTGATGTTCGCGGTCGTCGTCATGGCGATGGCGCGTCTGGCCAACCACTGGGGATGGGGTCATTGAACCTGCCGCGTAGAGTCACCGTCCTAGGTTCGACCGGCTCGGTCGGAATTTCCACGCTCGACCTGTTCGAGAAGGCGAGGGCGGAGGTCGAGGTCGTCGCCCTGGTCGCCGGCCGTAACGCCGAGAAACTGGCGGAGCAGGCGCTCAGGTGGCGGCCGCAGGTCGCGGTGCTGGAGGACGAGTCGGCCCTGCCCAGGCTGCGCGAGCTGCTGGCCGGCAGCGGCGTCGAGACCGCCGCCGGAGCTGTGGCCGTGGCCGAGGCCGCCACCCGCGAGGCCCAGTGGGTGATGTCGGCCATCGTCGGCTTCGCCGGGCTTGCGCCGACGCTGGCCGCGGCGCGCACCGGCGCGGTGATCGCGCTCGCCAACAAGGAGAGCCTGATCTGCGCCGGGCCCGAGCTGCTGCGCACCGCCAAGCGCGCCGGCGGCGCCGTGATCCCGGTGGATTCGGAGCATTCGGCCATCTTCCAGGTGTTCGAGCCGGAGAACGCCGCCCAGGTCGCCCGGCTGATTCTCACCGCCTCGGGCGGGCCGTTCCGCAGCTGGACGCGCGAGCAGATGGAGGCGGCCACGCCCGAGCAGGCGCTGGCGCACCCGAACTGGAGCATGGGCGCCAAGATTTCGGTCGATTCCGCGACGATGATGAACAAGGGCCTCGAGGTCATCGAGGCCGCCTATCTGTTCGCCATGCCGCCGGAGCGCGTCGACGTCTTGATCCATCCGCAGTCGATCGTGCACAGCCTGGTGGAGTACGCGGACGGCTCGACGCTCGCCCAGCTCGGGCCGCCGGACATGCGCACGCCGATCGCCTGCGCCTACGCCTGGCCCGACCGGCTGCCGTGGCCGGCGGACCGGCTGGACCTCGCCCGCATCGGCCAGCTCACCTTCGAGGCGCCGGATCCGGTGCGGTTCCCGGCGCTCGCGATCGCCAAGGCGGCGCTGGAGACCGGCGGCTCGGCGCCGGCGATCATGAACGCCGCCGACGAAATCGCCGTGGGCGCGTTCCTCTCCCGCCGCATCGGCTTTGGGGATATCCCCCGGGTGGTCGCCCGCACTCTCGAGCGGATGGAGGCCGAGGGCTGGGGCCGGCGCAACGAGAGCGACGTGTTGGAGACGGCGCGGGCGGCCGACGCGACGGCCCGCCGCGTGGCCGAAGAGGTCGCCGGCGGTTTAAAGGCTCCAGCGTGAGCCCGGCGGAGTAGCTTCGATGTTCAGCGCCCTGGCCGACATCCTCCTCTACATCCTCCCCTTCGTGGTGGTGATCGGCGCCGTGGTGACCATCCATGAGCTCGGCCACTTTCTGGCGGCGCGCGCGCTCGGCACGGCGGTCGAGCGCTTTTCGATCGGGTTCGGCCGCTCGATCTTCCGCCGGACCGACAAGGCCGGGATCGAGTGGCGGATCGGCTGGCTGCCGATCGGCGGCTATGTGAAGTTCGCCGGCGACGAGAACGCCGCCAGCGTCCCCGACGCGCAAGGCCTGGACGAGATGCGGCGCGAGATCGTCGCGCGCGAGGGGCCGCAGGCGCTGGGGCGCTATTTCCATTTCAAGCCGCTGTGGCAGCGCGCGCTCATCGTCGCCGCCGGCCCGATGGCCAACTTCCTGCTGGCCATCGTCATCTTCGCGACCCTCCTGATGACGCTCGGCGAGCCGGTGGCGCCCGCCCGCGTCGACGGCGTGCGGCCAGCCAGTCCCGCTGAGCGGGCCGGAATCCATCAGGGCGACGTCGTCCTGCGCGCGGACGGCAAGCGAATCGACAGCTTCGGCGACCTGCAGATGATCGTCCTGCTGCACTCCGGCACGCCGATGGAGATCGTCGTGCGCCGTGACGGACGCGACGTGCGTCTGACCGCCACGCCCGAGCGCGGGCCCGTCGTCGACCAGCTCGGCCACGTGCAGCACCTGGGCACGCTGGGCCTGGAGTACAAGCGCCGTCCGGGCGACGTGCAGGTCCGTCGCTACGGTCCCGTGCAGGCGGTGGGCGCGGGCGTCGCGCGCACCTGGGAGCGGATCACGACCACGGTCGAGTACCTGGGGCGGCTGGTCTCCGGCCGTGAGACGGCCGAGCAGCTCTCCGGGCCGCTCGGGATGGCCCAGCTGTCCGGCGACATCGCCAAGAAGACCGCCGAGGCCTCGCCGAACGTCCCCACCATGCTGGCCAACTGGGCCATCACCATGCTGGAGCTCGTCGCCAACATCTCGGTGGGCATCGGCTTCCTCAACCTGCTGCCGGTGCCGGTCCTCGATGGCGGCCATCTGTTGTTCTACGCCTTCGAGGCCGTGGCGCGCCGCCCACTTACCGCCAAGGTTCAAGCGGCAGGGTACCGGGTGGGGCTTGCGCTGGTGCTCGGATTGATGTTGTTCGCCACCTGGAACGATCTGCAGCGCTTGAACGTGTTCAAATTCTTCGGCGCGCTATTCTCCTAGCGAACCGCTTTTCCGAAACGGCTGATTCGATGCACAGACACCGCGCCCGCAGCGCTGCGCTATCCTCCGGCCTTGGCCTTCTGTTGGGCACGACCGCATTGGCCGCGCCGATCCTGGCCCAGGCGCAGGAGGCGGCCGCGCCGCCCGCGGCCACGG
>NZ_DATELG010000041.1:0-12469 GCF_035276905.1 Phenylobacterium sp.
CGTTCAATTTGATCCTTCGGTCGGATGCTCCAATGCCAAGCCCTGCCTGCTTCGACCGCGGGTAATACCACATACTGAACGTAGCTCGCCGCGCCGTCGTCCGGATAGGGCCAGGGAACCACCGCATCCATCCAGCGCACGATCTCCCACTTCGGAAACGCAAGTTGGATCGCAGGCGCATCGTCGATTGAAAGCGGCAGCAGTCGCAAGCGATCGGTTTCGAGCGGTTCCATACCTGGAGCTTACCGGCTCTCAAGAGGTCGGCAACGGGTCGTAAGCGCCGGTCGGCAAGCCTCCCGAAAGGACCTCCCGGCCTTCCGAACGCATCGCGAGATGCGAGCCTGCCGCCATGAGATTTGAGCCCCTCCGCCCCGCGAGCGCGGGCTGATCGGAACAGCTGAAGACCCACCCTCCGCCCCGGCGGCGAAAGCCGGGATGAGCGGGGGAGTTGCGGGTCGGATCAAAGACCGGGCGTGGTGGTTTCACCGGGCTCGCCGCGGCCGTAGCGCATCCGCCCGAGCGCCGCGGCGGCCTTGTGCATCAGCGCCTGCGGATCGACGCCAGCCTTCGCCTTCCACCTCTCGAAGCGCATGACGTCGTCGATTCGACGGGCGGCGAAGCGCAGGGCCTGGCCGCGGCCGGCGCCCAGGCGGATGGCGACCGCGCCGGTCAGGATGCCGGCCAAGAGGGCGCGCTTGGAATAGTGGTTCTCGTCGGCGGCGACATCGCCGGCCCAGCGCCAGAGCACGTCGGCGCTCTCCCAGGCCAGTTGGCCGCCGAGCGCCAGGTTCTGCGGCAGCGCCAGCCAGCCGCACCAGCGCCGCGCGGCGGACTCGTCGTCGCCCACGGCGTCGATGCGCGCCTCCACCGCCTTCGAAATCCGTTCGCGGATCTTCAAATTCTCGGGATCGACCGGCTGCAGCATCAGGAGCGCACGGGCGTCGTGGCGGCGCGAGAGCAGGGCCGCAAGGTCGGCGGGCCCGCGCGGCAGCAGGAGCTCGGTCTCGCCGTCCGAGAAACCCGCCGCCCGTCCGGCTAGGCCGGCCATGCGCGCGGTCCAGCCTTCGAGCGGGGCGAGGCGGATCGCCTGGTCCAGCACCTGCTGCTCGGCGTTGCGGATCCAGTCGGCGGTTTCGGTCATGCCGACTATCCTAGCTTAGTCGGATCACGCCGTCGCGGCGTGGACATCGCAATCCCCATCTGCTATTGCGCCCGGCTCCACCCGGAGGCTTCCCGCCTGCGGGTCCTTTACTTTTGTCGAAACCTATTTGTTCGCTCGCCGCCGCCCCTGAAAAAGAGGGACGAGGGGGCCGGGCGGTCCAAGCGCGCAACAGGAGAGATAGCCCTGGTTCAGATTTTCGTCCGCGACAACAACGTCGACCAAGCCCTCAAGGCGCTGAAGAAGAAGATGCAGCGCGAAGGCTCGTTCCGCGAGATGAAGCGTCACGTGCACTACGAGAAGCCGTCCGAGAAGCGCGCCCGCCAGAAGGCGGAAGCCGTGCGCCGGGCGCGCAAGCTCGCCCGCAAGCGCGCCCAGCGCGAAGGCCTGATCGCGGCGCCGAAGAAGCCCAGCCGCTAAGGCCGCGCTGGCCTGACCGGATCAGCACCCATGTAGTAAGGGCCGCGCCGCAAGGCGCGGCCTTTTCTGTTTCCATGGTCAAGGCGCGATCTTCCGTCGCGCGGCAGACCGGCTTCCTGGTAGAACCCAGGTCAGCGTCCTATCTGTTCCTTTACTGTCAGGGCCGCACTGTCCGGCTCGAACTTCCGAACGGTCCAATCGATGAACCTGCGCAATCTCGTCATCTGGGGCGTCGTCGTCGTCGTCCTGATCGGCCTCTACAGTATGATGACTGGAGGCGGTCACGCGGCCGGCGCCAGCGAGATCACCTACTCGCAGCTGCTGTCCAAGGTGAACGCCGGCGAGGTGAAGCAGGCGGTGATCCGCGGCTCCGCCGTCGAGGTGAAGGACGCCTCCAGCCGCACCTTCACCGCGGTCACGCCGAACAACCAGGACGACCTGGTCAAGCGCCTGGAAGGCCAAGGCGCCGACATCTCCGTCAAGCCCGCGGGCGGCTTCACCCTGGTGGGCTTCATCCTCAACAGCCTGCCGATCCTGCTCTTGATCGGGGTCTGGATCTTCTTCATGCGGCAGATGCAGGGCGGCGCGCGCGGGGCCATGGGCTTCGGCAAGTCGAAGGCCCGGATGCTGACCGAGAACAAGAACCGCGTGACCTTCGACGACGTCGCCGGCGTCGACGAGGCCAAGGAAGAGCTGACAGAGATCGTCGACTTCCTGAAGGACCCGCAGAAGTTCCAGCGCCTGGGCGGCAAGATCCCCAAGGGCGCGCTGATGGTGGGCCCGCCCGGCACCGGCAAGACCCTCTTGGGCCGCGCGGTCGCGGGCGAGGCGGGCGTGCCGTTCTTCTACATCTCCGGCTCGGACTTCGTGGAAATGTTCGTCGGCGTCGGCGCCAGCCGCGTGCGCGACATGTTCGAGCAGGCCAAGAAGAACGCCCCCTGCATCATCTTCATCGACGAGATCGACGCTGTCGGCCGCCACCGCGGCGCGGGGCTCGGCGGCGGCAACGACGAGCGCGAGCAGACGCTGAACCAGCTGCTGGTCGAGATGGACGGCTTCGACCCGAACGAGGCGATCATCGTCATCGCCTCGACCAACCGGCCGGACGTGCTGGACCCGGCGCTGCTGCGCCCGGGCCGCTTCGACCGCCAGGTCGTGGTGCCGAACCCCGACATCAACGGCCGCGAGCGGATCCTGCGCGTGCACATGAAGAACGTGCCGCTGGCCGCCGACGTCGACGTCAAGGTGATCGCCCGCGGCACGCCTGGCTTCTCCGGCGCGGACCTCGCCAACCTGGTCAACGAGGCCGCCCTGATGGCCGCGCGGAAGAACCGCCGCATGGTCACCCAGCGCGACTTCGAGGACGCCAAGGACAAGGTCATGATGGGCGCCGAGCGCAAGTCCATGGTCATGACCGAGGACGAGAAGAAGCTCACCGCCTACCACGAGGGCGGCCACGCCCTGGTGGCGCTGTCGGTGCCGGCCACCGACCCGGTGCACAAGGCGACCATCATCCCGCGCGGCCGGGCGCTCGGCATGGTCATGCAGCTGCCGGAACGCGACAAGTTCTCGATGAGCTACGAGCAGATGACCTCGCGCCTGGCGATCCTGTTCGGCGGCCGCGTCGCCGAGGAGCTGATCTTCGGCAAGGAGAAGGTGACCTCCGGCGCCTCCTCCGACATCGGCCAGGCGACCAAGCTCGCCCGCGCCATGGTCACCAAGTGGGGCTTCTCCGACCTGCTGGGAGCCGTCGAGTATGGCGAGAACCAGGAGGAGGTGTTCCTCGGCCACTCCGTCGCGCGCAACCAGAACGTCTCGGAAGAGACCGCCAAGCTGATCGACCAGGAGGTCAAGCGCCTGGTCAAGGCCGGCGAGGAGGAGGCCCGGCGCATCCTCACCGAGAAGATGGAGGAGCTGCACACCCTGGCCAAGGCGCTGCTCGAGTACGAGACCCTGACCGGCGACGAGATCGTCAATGCACTGAAGGGCGTGCCCCCGGTGCGTGACGAGCCCGAGGCGAAGCGCCCGGCGACCCCGGCGGTCTCGGTGCCGCTCTCGCCCCGGCCCGATCCCGAGCCGGCGTGAGGCCCAAGCGCCTGACCAGATCGAGGCGGTCGCCGAAAGGGGCCGCCTTTTTCGTGTCCGTTATCTCGGCGGAAGGGCGGCTATGACCTGGGCGAGGGCCGCCTTGTTCGAGGCCTGGCAGTTGCTGGCGTCGCGGATGATCTTCTTGGCGTCCTCGGAGAGCACCCAGTCCATCGGCGCCTTGCGCGGCGAGGGCTTCGCTCCGTCGCAGACGTTCGACAGCCGGATCAGGAAATAGTCCGGGCCGAGCTCCCGCGCCAGATTGATGGCGACGGGGGTGGCTCTGCCATCGCGGCTGGAGGCGAGGCCCGCGAGCGGGCCCAGGAGGTCACTGAGGAAGTAGTCCGTGGGGGACGTGACCAGGGCGTGCCAGTCGGGCGCCCGCCCAGCGCGGTAGAACGCGGGCGACGTCGGACTGATGTCGCTGTCGTTGTTGAGTTCGATCACGATCGGGCGGATCGGCTGGTTCGTCGCCTTCGCCCGCAGCAGGGCCGCATGGACGATGTCGGCCGCGGTGGTCAGGCCGCTGTTCTCGAAGTAGCCGCCGTCGAGGACACGCCCGTTGGGCCGTCCCTGCTGGTCCAGCAGGACGCCGCCAGGGCTGATGACCGGGAACCTGGCGCCGTTGTGGATCGCCGAGGAGACGGCCAGGTCTCGCGCCTGGGTCGCGGCGTAGAAATCCACGGCGTCCGGGAACTCGGTGGAATCGACGATCACCCGCGAGGTGACGACGCGCCGGCCGTCTTCCTGTCGCTCGCCATTGATGAACAACAGCGGCACGCGACGCGACGGACCGCTCCACAGGGCCTGCAGCGGCTCGCTCCACAGCCGCGGCCGGCGGCAGGCGACGTGGCGGCAGTGGTCGGTCCAGCCCTCCTCGAACGCCTTCTCCAGCGCCTCGGCGCGGTCGGGCAGGGCCAGCACAGCGCCATCTCCGAGCGGAACCGTCGGCAGGAAGCGTTGCGCCAGGTCGGGAAACAGCAGGCCCGCAAGCGCCGGGCTCAGGAAGTCGCCGCCGGCGGTCTCGCGCACCGCCGCGCCGAAACGGCCGCCGGCCGTGGGATTGTCATGCAGCTGCGAGACGAAGGCGGCGGCGCCGACGGACCCGCCGGAGACGGAGCTGATCGCAAACAGGCTCTGCGCGAAGCGTCCGCCGGACGCGTCCTGCAGGTCGCCGAGCACGGTCGCAGCCCAGTAGCCGGCGCGCGAGGCCCCGCCTGCGGCCGCCACGACGATCATGGGCTTCGGATCACCGGGCGGGCCGGGCGCTGCGCTCCACCAGGCGTCGAAGGCCTGCGGGAAGGTGGGGCGGCCGCCCGCCTGGGGGCCGCGGTCCCAGCCGCCGCCGAAGGCGCGCCGACCGGCCGCGTGATTGTCGCCGATCCATTCTCCGGCCCAGCTCCACAGGACCGCCATGACGATCAGGAACCCCATGACGGGCAGCCGCCAGCGCCGGCCCCGGTGGATCACCCAGGCCAGGACCGGGATGATCAGCCCCACGCCCATGTAGAGGACGCCGATCGCCCCGAGGGTCTGGGCCAGCCGCACGGGCGCGAGGCTGATCCACAGCATCATCGCCCCGGCGAGGGCGAGGCTGGCGCGGACGTAGAGCGTCGCGATCCGTTCGCGACGCGCCCGGGAGAAGGCCGGCGCGCGTCGCTCGATCCGCGCCTCGATGGACTTGCGCGCCGCGAGAAGGCCGGCGAAGCCGACGCCCAGGGCCGCCATCAGGGCGGCGACGGCCCCGAGCTTTTCCCCGCTGCGCATCACGGCGGCGGCCGCGAAGGCGAAGGGCAGTGCGCCGAGCAGGCGCGGAAACCACGCCAGCAGCCACCTCGGGCGCCAGTCGTCTCGGGGGCCACAGGCGTCCTCGACCATCCGCCGGGACCAGAACCAGGCGGCGCCGCCAAGCAGCAGGCTGGTGAAGACGAGCATGAGCCTCTTCACCCAGGGGGCGCGCCAGCCGCGGCCGTCCTCGAGCAGGCTGTGGGCGAGGTCGGCGCCTTGTTGAGTGCCGAGCAACAGAAAGCCCACCATCGCCATGAGCAGGACGATCAGCGGCACGGCGCCGAGGTTGGAGACGGCCTCGACCACGTCCAGCCAGCCGCGCTGAAGGGCGTTGAGCTTGGCGTCCGACGGGTCCCGCGGACAGGCGGGAGGCTTCTCTGCCCGGTGCCTCACGTCACCCCCCGCGCTCCGCCGATCGGAAAACGACGTTATGGCCGATCGCCTGCAACTTCCAGTGGGCGACCTTGAATGCGAGGGCGGCGATCCTCGCCGAGGGCGGGCGCATGGTTTAATCCGGTCGCAACGCCGCGTTCGGAGCCGAAATTGCCCGCAAACCCAGAGAGATTCGCGCGCCCGGTTCAGGTGATGGGCGTGGTCAACGCCACGCCGGACAGCTTCTCCGACGGCGGACGGACCACCGAAGCCGCCGTCGAGCACGCGCGCCGGCTGTTGGCCGACGGTGCTGACATCCTCGACGTCGGCGGCGAGTCGACCCGGCCGGGCGCCGCGCCCGTCCCCGCGGACGAGGAGATCGCCCGGGTCGTTCCGGTGATCCGGGCGATCCGCGCCGACAGCGCCGTCCCGATCTCCATCGACACCATGAAGCCCGAGGTCGCCCGTGCGGCCGTCGCCGCCGGGGCCACCATGTGGAACGACGTCGCCGCGCTCGGCCACGCGCCGGACAGCTTGGCCACCGCAGCCGAGCTCGGCTGCGAGGTGGTGCTGATGCACATGAAGGGCGAGCCGCGGACGATGCAGGCCGCGCCCGCCTACGAGGATGTGGTGGCCGAGGTGGCCGAGTTCCTCGCCGAGCGGGCGGCGACGGCCATGGCCGCGGGCGTGGCGCGCGAGCGCATCTGGCTCGATCCCGGCGTGGGCTTCGGCAAGCACGCGATCCGCCACAACCTGCCGCTGATCGCCGGCCTCGCGCGGATCGTGGACCTCGGCTTCCCCGTGCTGCTGGGCGTCAGCCGCAAGCGCTTCATCGCCGAGCTCGACCGCGAAGCGCCGCCCGACCAGCGGCTGGGCGGATCGATCGCCGCGGCGCTCGCCGGCGTCGCGGCCGGCGCGGCGGCGGTGCGCGTCCACGACGTGCGCGAGACGGTCCAGGCGCTGCGGGTCTGGGAGGCGGTCGCCGCGGCGCGGGACTGACAACCGCCGACCCGCGCGCTATTCCCCCGCCATGTCCACCAAGCCCCAAGGCCGCGTCCTGATCCTCGCCGGCTCGGATTCCGGCGGCGGCGCAGGCGTGCAGGCGGACATCAAGACCGTGACCGCGCTCGGCGGCTACGCCGCCACGGCCATCACCGCCATCACCGTGCAGAACACCCTGGGCGTCAGCGGCGTGCACCCGATCCCGCCTGAAGTCGTCGAGGCCCAGGCCGCCGCGGTGCTGGACGACATCGGCGCCGACGCGCTGAAGACCGGCATGCTGGGCGACCTCGCCATGGTCGAGGCGGTCGCCCGCGTGCTGGACCGGGCGGCCGGCGTGCCTGCGGTGATCGATCCGGTGATCACCGCCAAGGGCGGGACGGCTCTCCTCGCCGACCAGGCGGTGGCGGCGGTGCGCTCGGCCCTGGTCCCCCGCGCGGCCCTGCTCACCCCCAATGCGCCGGAGGCGGAGGCGCTGACCGGCCTTTCCGTCCAGACCACCGACGACCTGCGCCGCGCCGGCGAGGCGCTGCTGAAGGCCGGCGCCGCCGCGGTGCTGATGAAGGGCGGCCACGTCCCCGGCCAGCGCGTCGCCGACGTGCTGATGACCCCGGCCGGCGAGACGCTGTTCGAGGGCGAGCGGCTGGCGACCCGCCACACCCACGGCACCGGCTGCACCCTGGCCTCGGCCTGCGCCACGGGCCTGGCCCAGGGCCTGCCGCTGGTCGAAGCCGTGGCCCGCGCCTGGGACTACGTCCACCAGGCGATGCTGCACGCCCCAGGCTTCGGTCAGGGCCACGGGCCGCTCGACCACGGCTGGCCGCTGAGATCTTCCCTTCCTTAATGAGGAGGGACAGCGCGCCTTCAGGCGCGCAGGGTGGGGCAGTGTGGATCAAGCTACAAGCTCGGCGTTTAGCCCATACTCCCCCACCCCTGACCGCTTCACGCTCATCCCCTCCCCATTAAGGGAAATTGAACACCCGCCCGCCCCTCCCCATCTGCAAGCTCCGCAACAGGAGCACGTCATGCGCCAGTGGACCGTCGACGCCTTCGCCGCCCAGCCGTTCCGCGGCAATCCGGCCTGCGTCGTGGAGCCGCTCGACGCCTGGCCGGAGGCTTCGTGGATGCAGGCCCTGGCGGCGGAGAACAACCAGGCCGAGACCGCCTTCCTGCTGCGCACCAGCGATCCGGCGCGGTTCGGCCTGCGCTGGTTCACGCCGGCGATCGAGCCGCCACTGTGCGGCCATGCGACGCTGGCGGCGGGCCACGTCCTGTTCGCCGAGCTCGGCCTCGAAGCCGAACGGATCACCTTCGACACCCTGTCCGGCGCGCTCACCGTGGCGCGTGGCGAAGGCGGCTACGAGATGGACTTCCCGGCCAAGCCGCCCGCGCGGATTGCGCCGCCGCCGGGCCTTGCCGAGGCGCTCGGCGCCGAGCCGCTGGAAGTGTGGGCGGCCAACTATCTGGTCGTGTTGCTGGCGGACGAGGCCGCTGTTCGTGGTCTGAAGCCCGATCTCGCGGCCCTTCACGAGATCGCCAGACCCGCCGAACTTGGGCGGGGCAACGTCGGCGTGGCGGCGCTCGCCGAGCCGGGGCGCGGCTACGACGTCGTCGACCGCTTCTTCGCCCCCGGCTCGGGCATTCCGGAGGATCCGACCACCGGCTCCTTGCACTGCATCCTGGCGCCGCTGTTCGCCGACAAGCTCGGCCGCCCGCAGGCAGCGTTCCACCAGGCTTACCCGGGCCGCGGCGGGGACCTCGTCTGCGAGGCGCGGGGCGAGCGGGTCGCCCTGCGCGGCCAGGCGGTGACGGTGGTCGAAAGCCGGCTTCGGCTCTGACACCCCTTCCCTCCCCATAAAAGGGAATTCTAAGCTACCGGCGCCGGTCGTAGCCGTCGCCGCGGCGTACGGCCCACTCGATGTCTGAGGCGCCGGTTGTCCGCGGTTCAGCTTGATAAAGGCGTCAGGCGGCGGCGACGGAGGCGGCGTCGCCGCCGGTGGCGGCGGCGTTGAGCGCGGCGCTGATCGCCTCGTAGAGCTTGGCGATCTCGATCGGCTTGGCGACGTGGCCGTCCATGCCGGCGGCCATGTATTCTTCGATCTGGTGGGTCAGCGCATTGGCGGTGAGCGCGATGATCGGCGTGCGCGCCCGGCCTCGCTCCTGCTCAGCCTCGCGGATCGCGCGGGCCGCGGCGATGCCGTCCATCACCGGCATCTGGATGTCCATCAGGATCAGGTCGTAGGTGAACGCCCCCCAGGCCTCCACTGCCTGCTTGCCGTCGGCGACGATGTCGATGTCGATGCCGAGCGATTCCATGACCGCGGCCAGCACCTGCTGGTTGGTGGCGTTGTCCTCGGCGGCCAGCAGGCGCAGGCCGTCCTGTTCGGCGCGCACGGCGTCGGCGGGCTCGGCCTCGGCGCCCTCGCAGCGCTGCAGCGGCAGCTCGACGATGAAGGTCGAGCCGTGGCCCTCGCGGCTCTCGACGTTGATCGAGCCGCCCATCATCTGGGTCAGCTCGCGGCAGATGGCCAGGCCCAGGCCCGTGCCGCCGAACCGGCGGGTGGCGGAGTTGTCGGCCTGGGTGAACTTCTCGAACAGCACCGGCAGCTTCTCCGGCGCGATGCCGACGCCGCTGTCGCGCACCGTCAGGCGCAGCGCCCCGCTGGCCGGGGCGATGTCCAGCTTGGCGGCGACCTCGCCCTGGGGCGTGAACTTGACGGCGTTGGAGAGCAGGTTGCCGACGATCTGGCGCAGCCGGTCGGGGTCGCCTTCCCACCAGCCGGCGGCGGCGGGTTCGACCTCGACCTGGAAGTCCAGGCCCTTGCCCCGGGCCATGACGCCGAAGCTCTCGACCACCGAGCCGATGGTCGGCTCCAGCTCGAACGGCTCGCTGATCAGGGTGAGCTTGCCGGCTTCGATCTTCGACAGGTCGAGGACGTCGTTGAGCACCGCCAGCAAGAGGCCGCCGGACTGGCGGATGATCTGCAGGCGATCGCGCTGGACCGGCTCGAGCTCGCCCATGGCCATCACCTCGGCCATGGCCAGCACGCCGTTCAGCGGGGTGCGGATCTCGTGGCTCATGTTGGCCAGGAACTGGGTCTTCAGCACGTTGGCGGCGTTGGCTGCGTCGCGCGCCTGCTCCAGCTCGCGCATGGCGCGCTTCAGATCCTCCTCGCGCTCGGCGAGCTTGGCGATCAGGTGGTTGAAGCTGGCGGTGAGGCTGCGGAACAGCTCGTCCTGGGCGGCCACCTCGACCGGCTGGAACTCGCCGCCCTCGGCGACGGCGTTCATCGCCTGGGACAGCTTCTGCACCGGCGCGATCACCCGGTGCGCCAGGCTGCGGGACAGGAACAGCGCCACGCCCACGCCGCTGAACAGCAGCATGAAGGTCAGCGCCAGGAACTTCGGCAGCAGGGGCGCGACCCCTGGCACCACCGCCGTCATCGCCAGCTCGCCGATCCGGCGGCCGTCGACCACGATCGGCCGGCGGATGATCTCCAGGCGCTCCTTGGGATCGGGGGCCGCCTGGCGCACGTACTGGCTCTGCACCCGGCCGCGAGGGTCGATCAGTCTGACGGCGACCACGTCCGGCGCGGTGGCCAGCGCATCGCCCATCGCGCCGTTCAGCTTGACCCATTCGCCGGCCGCGAACGGGCGGGCGGCCGCGGTGGCGGTGAAGCCGGCCAGGGAGTCGTGGTGGCGATGAGCCTCGGCGCGGGCCACCGCCCACTGCTGCATGAGGAAGACCGCGCACGCGGCGGCCAGCACGACGACGGTCGTGATCAGTCCGACGCCCGCCACACGCGCGTGGAAGGTGACCACTGAAGCGCCGCCATCCTGGCTCTTGGCTCTACTCATGTCTCTTCTGGCGCCGATCCGGAGTTCGTCTTTACCTTCGCATTCCCTAACGCTTCGCTTCCGACGTGCACTTCCCGACACAAGCACTTGCACCCGCACGATTAATTCATGCGAGAGCAGTATATTCCATACAATTTTAGGTTACATCATCATGCCGCGGCGCAAATAAGACTTGCATTGCAGCGCAAACCCGGGCTTTTGCGCCCTGGGCCACGCCCTCCCAACGGGGCGCAGCCCATCTGTAAGGATGGGAGACATCACTATGACGACCGCCAAGCCGGCCATGCGTCCGGCGCGCCCTGAATTTTCGTCCGGTCCGTGCGCCAAGCGCCCCGGATGGTCCCCGGAAAACCTGGCCAACGCAGTGCTTGGGCGGTCCCACCGTTCGAAGCTCGGCAAGGCGCGTCTGAAGGACGCCATCGACCGCACCCGCGCGGTGCTCGAGGTTCCCGACGACTATTTGATCGGCATCGTCCCCGGCTCCGACACCGGCGCCGTCGAGATGGCGATGTGGTCGATGCTGGGCCCCAAGCCCGTGCAGCTGCTGGCCTTCGAATCCTTCGGCAAGGACTGGGTGACCGACGTCACCAAGCAGCTGAAGATCCCGGCCGAAGTGCTCGACGCTCCGTACGGCCAGCTGCCGGACCTGACCAAGGTGCGCAAGGACGCCGACCTGGTCTTCACCTGGAACGGCACCACGTCCGGCGTGCGCGTGCCCAACGCCGACTTCATCGCCGACGACCGCGAGGGCGTGGTGATCTGCGACGCCACCAGCGCCGCCTTCGCCCAGCCGCTCGAGTGGAAGAAGCTCGATATGGTCACCTTCTCCTGGCAGAAGGCGCTGGGCGGCGAAGGCGGCCACGGGGTGCTGATCCTGTCGCCGCGCGCGGTCGCCCGGCTGGAGAGCTACACGCCGGCCTGGCCGATGCCGAAGCTCTTCCGCATGACGAAAAAGGTCGAAGGGGGGGGCGGCAAGCTGAGCGCCGACATCTTCGAAGGCGCGACGATCAACACGCCGTCCATGCTCTGCGTGGAGGACTACATCGACGCGCTGAAGTGGGCGTCGCAGATCGGCGGCCTCGCCGAGATGCAGCGCCGCGCCGACGCCAACCTGGCGGTGCTGGACGCCTGGGTGGAAAAGACCCCCTGGGTGGCGTTCCTGGCCGCGGACAAGGCGATCCGCTCCAACACCTCGGTGTGCCTGAAGGTGGTCGACCCGCGGGTCACGGGCCTGGACGAAGCCGCGCAGGCGGACTTCGCCAAGAAGCTCGCCGGCCTCTTGGAAAAGGAAGGCGCGGCCCTCGACGCCGCCGGCTACCGCGACGCCCCTCCGGGCCTGCGGATCTGGTGCGGCGCCACCGTCGACTCCTCCGACCTGGAGGCGCTGACGCCGTGGCTCGACTGGGCCTTCCAGACCGTCGTCTCCGAGCTCGCCGCGGCCTGAGCCGCGCCTGAGCCCGACCTCGTACCGTACTGAACTCGCCCAATCGAATTGGGCGGCGTCCCTGAGCCAAGGGGCGCCGCCTCTCCTGAAGGAGACCTCGCATGCCTCGCGTGCTGATCGCTGACGAACTGTCGCCTGCCGCCGTCGCCATCTTCCGGGAGCGCGGCGTCGACGCCGACGTGCGCACCGGCCTGAAGAAGGAACAGCTGCTCGAGATCATCCACCAGTACGACGGCCTGGCCGTCCGCTCGGCCACCAAGGCCGACAAGGACGTCATCGCCGCGGCCAAGAACCTGAAGGTCGTCGGCCGCGCCGGCATCGGCGTCGACAACATCGACATCCCC